>NZ_PDYX01000050.1:0-1394 GCF_002743265.1 Sporosarcina sp. P29
GTGTAAGTACGGCGACGTATGTAGCTGACAGATACTAATCGATCGAGGACTTAACCTATTTTAAAAAGTAGTTACTTGAACTACACCAATGTCTTTTATTCAGTTTTGAGTGAACAAGTTTTACTCAAAACTTATTAAAAATAATGCTTGCATTAATAATAACAAGTGTTATAATAATAAATGTCCTCAAGAACGAGGATACATAGTCTGGTGACGATGGCGAAGAGGTCACACCCGTTCCCATACCGAACACGGAAGTTAAGCTCTTCAGCGCTGATGGTAGTTGGGGGTTTCCCCCTGTGAGAGTAAGACGTCGCCAGGCAATTCTTTTCTTAAGATACACACTAAGTATTCTATACATAATATAGTGATCGAGAGAATAAGAACAAGTAAATTTCAAAGAAAAATTATACCCAGGAGGATTAGCTCAGCTGGGAGAGCACCTGCCTTACAAGCAGGGGGTCGGCGGTTCGAGCCCGTCATCCTCCACCATATATTCTACACCTGCCGGTGTAGCTCAACTGGTAGAGCAACTGACTTGTAATCAGTAGGTTGAGGGTTCAAGTCCTTTCGCCGGCACCACTTAGTACGAGCCGTTAGCTCAGTTGGTAGAGCATCTGACTTTTAATCAGAGGGTCACAGGTTCGAATCCTGTACGGCTCACCATTATTTTTTGCCGAAACATATCGCGGGTGTGGTGGAACTGGCAGACACGCTAGACTTAGGATCTAGTGCCTTCGGGCGTGGGGGTTCGACTCCCTTCACCCGCATTTATTTATGCGGAAGTAGTTCAGTGGTAGAATACGACCTTGCCAAGGTCGGGGTCGCGGGTTCGAATCCCGTCTTCCGCTTTTAATTTCCACTCTTGCCGGGGTGGCGGAACTGGCAGACGCACAGGACTTAAAATCCTGCGGTAGGTGACTACCGTACCGGTTCGATTCCGGTTCTCGGCACCATTTAATTTCATAATATGCGCCTGTAGCTCAATTGGATAGAGCGTCTGACTACGGATCAGAAGGTTGTGGGTTCGACTCCTGCCAGGCGCGCCATATTTATTAAAAAACTCATTTTACATAGTCGGGAAGTAGCTCAGCTTGGTAGAGCACTTGGTTTGGGACCAAGGGGTCGCAGGTTCGAATCCTGTCTTCCCGACCACTTATTTGGGGCCTTAGCTCAGCTGGGAGAGCGCCTGCCTTGCACGCAGGAGGTCAACGGTTCGATCCCGTTAGGCTCCACCAAATACTATTTTTAAGAACCTCTTGAACCTTGAAAACTGAACAGCAAAACGTTAACGAAATACAGTTTGTGCACCTAACGGTGACACAAACAAAATGAGTATCTTAATTGATGCCAGCAAATGAAACTCGAGCTAATCGAATTTCTCTTATGGAGAG
>NZ_PDYX01000051.1:0-1334 GCF_002743265.1 Sporosarcina sp. P29
AATCAAATGTTGGGGTGGAGTGAATTTAAATCCACCCCTCAACCTAAATGAACGCCAATTTCTTTATACTGTATGTTTAATAAAATTTTCGCCCTAAAGTGATCGAAACGTCTAAAGCCATAGGCATTGCGTTTCATCACTTTTGTTTTATTATTGATTCCTTCCAGAAATCCATTTGAATAATTAAAAGCGAAACTATTCAAGATCTCGACTTGCCAGTTCTTCAATGTTTGAATCGCCTTTAAAAAGGCAGGAACCTGTGCCTCTTCCACCTTACGGTAAAACGCTTCTAATCTTCTTTTCACTTCTACGACATCATCTGTCGTCTTCGCCCAATCAAACCATTCACAATACGCTTCTTTCAATTCATAAGCTGTTTTCAATTCCTCAGACATACCTATGTACCGATCACGATACCACCTTGTTTTATCATGTAGTTTCCTACTTCGTTTATACAGGACATGTCGCATCCGTTTACACTTCTTGCGATCATACGCATGCCATTCTTTTTGTACTTTACGTCGTACCTCATCAATGGCCCAGTAAATATATCGACAGAAATGAAAGCGATCTGCGACGATAACGGGACGACCTAAAGCTTCTCTCACCGCTGCTTTAAAGCTCGGATTCATATCCATTACGACTAATTTCACGTCCGCTCCATATTGATACAGATAATCTTTAATCGTATCTTTTCTACGATTTGGCAAGATGTCGAGTGGTTCATGCGTATCTGCATTCGCAATGATAAGTTGATAGGTACCTGCGTCTGTATCGCCTTTATATTCATCGATGGCAATTGCTTTAGGAAGCCGGACACCCGATACCATGTGTTGCTTTGCCACTTGTTGAAAGCGTCGGATGATTGTAGAACTGGAAGTTCCTAACGTCTCCCCAGCTTCTTTAAACGTCTTAGCTTTGATGCATCGGACTTGTGCTACTAGATTCCATTCTTTTGAAAACCGTTGATACTTATCAATAAAAGATGCCTTTTCAGAAAAACGTTTTCCACAAGCACACGCGTATCGACGACGTTTATACAATAGACATGTCAGTCGTTCAAACCACTTGAGATGCTTAATCTTTTGGAGCCGATAATCATGTACTTTCTTGGTACGCGCACCACAACTCGGGCAACGATGAAGTTTCTTTGGTAGTGAAACATGTAAAACGATTCGCTCTCCACGTTCCTCTATCTTTTCAATGAGTACATCTTTTAATCCTGGAATATTCATGATAAAATTCATATGCACGTATCACCTTTCTCTTTGACTTGTTTCTCGACAATTCAAGTATAAAAGAAATTGGTGATCACGTGCATTTTTTGTTCAATT
>NZ_PDYX01000052.1:0-1277 GCF_002743265.1 Sporosarcina sp. P29
TGTTCTACTACCTGTTTCTTCTTTTCAAACTGCTCTTTTAATGGAAAGGCTTCTTGCCACTTTTTTTCATTGTCATCATAAAGCCCTTCACTATACAACGTTTTTAGTGATCTGTTTTCCAATGACATCGGATCTTGCCCCTCTCGGAATGCCTTCGCTTGTTGTAGTAATATCCGGCGCATATGAATAATCGGTAAATCACTTGTTCCCAATCGTTCCCGTGTACGGTCTACAATTGTCCCCATCGTTTCTGTAGCTGCATGATCCTGGTTTGCAATCCCGCGAATACCTGTGAAATTACCCGTCTTTTGCAGGTTTCGGTCTTGATTATATTCGACGTCTGAATTGACAACTTTTCTTAGATCTTCATCCAATTTCAAGCCGCGGCGGGCATGTTGTGCTTCTACGTCAATCTTCCGATCATGCGCGAATTGCACATCCCACGTCCATGTACTATGATCATCTCGCGGAACAAATGCATGCCACATACCATCCTCTCCACCAAAGCGTGGCGGATATGTGTAGAATGGGAAGATGTAATGAATTTCCATAAAAGCATTCTCTTCTTCTGTTCCAATTCCAACAGCGATGCACCGCTTCCCATAGTTCGTATCTTGTACTGATTGTTTTACGGGAGGATTTTTTACAAGTGGATGATTTGGATCAATACCTAAATCACTACTTAAAATGCCGTCTTCCACTTCTTGTGTTGCATGTGCTTTATGCAAAAATGCCGCATGAACAAAATCCAAATCATTTTCCATCGCTTGTGCATAGTTACATTCTTGCCATACGCGTTCTACCAAATTGTTTTCTCGTGGAAGACCCATCCAATAGAAATCTGGAAACGCCGGTTCAGATTCTTTGGGACCCATGTATGTCCAAATAATCCCGCTTACTTCTTTTGTTGGGTAACTTGTTAATTGAATCGATTCTCTGAACTTTCCATCCGTCGGTTCCGATGGAATCTCCATACATTCTCCATCTGTATTGAACTTCCAGCCATGATACATACATCTAAGACCGCAACCATCGTTAATGCCATAGTAAAGTGAAGTACCACGGTGTGGACACCGCTCATCGATGAGACCCACCTTACCTTCTGTGTCTCGGAACGCGACTAAGTCTTCACCTAGCAATTTCACGCGTTGTGGCTTTCCATCACTTACCAACTCCTCTGTTTGAAGTGCTGGTATCCAATATCTCCGAAACACGTCACCCATGGGTGTGCCTGCATTTGTTTGAGTTAGTAATTGATTATCTTCTGGTGTTAACAT
>NZ_PDYX01000053.1:0-1151 GCF_002743265.1 Sporosarcina sp. P29
GGCCATTATGTTACTCAAACCAGAAGAAAGAAAAACTATTTTATTGAAAATAGATGAAAGATGGCGATTGGGATTACTTTTAAAGATGAAAAATGTCTACACATTTACGCTCAGGAATTTCCGCACGATGGGGCATTGATTGTAGGAAATAAATTAGCACTATTAGAATTGAGACGAGCGATTGATGAGGCCTTGAAGGAACGCGAATCTAAAGGGCATCTCACTGCGTCTGATGGAGAAGGTTATAGGGCTTACGTATTTAGGATTGAAGATGATGAGAGGGAACTATTTGAGTCTTTAGAAATGCCATATATTACGCAGTATGGTGATGTTAATTCGCATATGTATTTTGTGAATGGTGGAAAAGAAAACAAACCACCTAATCCTATCGGGATTTTGTGGGAAAGGAAATAATAACTATTCCTCAAATGAGGGCGATTGCTGCATAAAATAATCGTGCCCATACCGCATTCGGGCCATTTTGTTGGATAAACAAGAAATATTACGGACTGGAGGGGAATTGTATGTTTAGTTTTCAAACTTTTAAAGATAAACGGTATTGGATTCTGCTCCCTCCATTCATAGTTATCTTTGTAGGTATTTCTGTCTTTGCACCTAATTTTTTTTTAGAGAATCCTATTATGATTCTCATGCTTTTACTGTTAAATGGAATCTTGTTTTGGGTAACATACCATTCGTGGAAGTATATAGGGGATAAAAAACACAGAGATAATTAAAGTCTTAAGTTCAGTAACAGGGTGCGATTCTTAAATAAGGATCGTGCCCTTTTTCATAAAATGGGCCTTTAAGAAAGGTTGTTGTGATATGGATAAACTAAAAAGGTTTGATGATGTAACAGCGGATGAAAGTATTAGTGATGAACACTTTGTATTTTACTTGGAACAGGGTAGGGAAATTGAGTTTGTTTATCAGAAGCAAGAATATTTTATTTCACATTCTTTAGAAGGAAGAGCTATGTGGATTGGTCAAAAAAGGGTGAGCGAGTATTTTAATGACCTTAATCAATATATAATTGATTATGTGAAAATAGATGGAATTACTTTAGCGGATCTCATTAAACGAAAAGAAATTAAGATTACTACTGTTTTTTAGTAGAAGGATGAAATCATTCATCTTCGGTAATCGGGCCA
>NZ_PDYX01000054.1:0-1122 GCF_002743265.1 Sporosarcina sp. P29
AACCCCGGCGAGGGGAGTGAAAAAGAACCTGAAACCGTGTACGTACAAGCAGTGGGAGCCTCTCTTTTATGGGGTGACTGCGTACCTTTTGTATAATGGGTCAGCGACTTATATTCTGTAGCAAGGTTAACCGTATAGGGGAGCCGAAGGGAAACCGAGTCTTAACTGGGCGTTAAGTTGCAGGGTATAGACCCGAAACCCGGTGATCTAGCCATGGGCAGGTTGAAGGTTGGGTAACACTAACTGGAGGACCGAACCGACTAATGTTGAAAAATTAGCGGATGACTTGTGGCTGGGGGTGAAAGGCCAATCAAACCGGGAGATAGCTGGTTCTCCCCGAAAGCTATTTAGGTAGCGCCTCGTGAACTCATCTTCGGGGGTAGAGCACTGTTTCGGCTAGGGGGCCATCCCGGCTTACCAACCCGATGCAAACTACGAATACCGAAGAATGTTATCACGGGAGACACACGGCGGGTGCTAACGTCCGTCGTGAAGAGGGAAACAACCCAGACCGCCAGCTAAGGTCCCAAAGTCATGGTTAAGTGGGAAACGATGTGGGAAGGCACAGACAGCCAGGATGTTGGCTTAGAAGCAGCCATCATTTAAAGAAAGCGTAATAGCTCACTGGTCGAGTCGGCCTGCGCGGAAGATGTAACGGGGCTAAACCATGCACCGAAGCTGCGGCAGCGACGCTTATGCGTTGTTGGGTAGGGGAGCGTTCTGTAAGCCGTTGAAGGTGTCCTGTGAGGGGTGCTGGAGGTATCAGAAGTGCGAATGCTGACATAAGTAACGATAAAGCGGGTGAAAAGCCCGCTCGCCGGAAGACCAAGGGTTCCTGTCCAACGTTAATCGGGGCAGGGTGAGTCGACCCCTAAGGCGAGGCCGAAAGGCGTAGTCGATGGGAAACAGGTTAATATTCCTGTACTTGGTGTTACTGCGAAGGGGGGACGGAGAAGGCTATGTTAGCCGGGCGACGGTTGTCCCGGTTTAAGCATGTAGGCGGAGGTTCCAGGTAAATCCGGTTCCTTGTTAACGCTGAGGTGTGATGACGAGGCACTACGGTGCTGAAGTAACAAATGCCCTGCTTCCAGGAAAAGCCTCTAAGCATCAGGTAACATCAAA
>NZ_PDYX01000055.1:0-989 GCF_002743265.1 Sporosarcina sp. P29
GCCCCATCGTGCGGAAATTCCTGAGCGTAAATGTGTAGACATTTTTCATCTTTAAAAGTAATCCCAATCGCCATCTTTCATCTATTTTCAATAAAATAGTTTTTCTTTCTTCTGGTTTGAGTAACATAATGGCCCTTTAACGGCATAACCTTTATTCCAGAATTGCCCCCGTTTGAAGCACAACCTACTTCTATTTGTGGCCCTTTGTAAGCCAAGTACTTCAAGTTCTACTCCATCGTTATTTCAACTACTTAATGTACTCAATATCCTCAATTTCATTATATTCTTCAGGTGATTTTCCTATTTCATTATCAATAAAGATCCAACACTTGATTTCATCTTTAAAATCCTCAGTATACTCTTTATTGATTTTTATCAATTTTGTTTGTTTACCAAATGCCTTTACGTCTTTCACATCTGGATCCTCGGGTTGTATAGCCATGAGGTATGGTCCATCATTCTTAGTAGGACTTACAAGTGTAGCCTCACTAGTTTCAGTAGTATCCATCATCTTTAGTCCCTCAGAACTATTTTTAAATGTTGTAACTTGGATACCTTTTTGTAAAGTATGGCTTAACACAAAGATGTATTCTCCCTTATTTTCATAATGGAAAATATCTTCAGGATTAAAAAAGCCTTCCTGCTCCATTGTTGTTTGGATTTCTTCTTGTACTGATGGTGTTATTTCAGAATTCCCCAGATTTTTCTCCTTACTTGAACAACCAAATAAAAGCAACACGACAGCAATTGTTAACACTAAATTTCTCAATTTAGCCACCTCCCATTATCCCTTTTCAAAAGTATACGAACGGATTTTTCAAAAAGTATCATATTCGGTAGCTCTATTATTTGGCCCGTTTATGGAACATCGTCATAAACCCAAACCCAAACCCAAACCCAAACCCAAACCCAAACCCAAACCCAAACCCAAACCCAAACCCAAACCCAAACCCAAACCCAAACCCAAACCCAAACCCAAACCCAAACCC
>NZ_PDYX01000056.1:0-850 GCF_002743265.1 Sporosarcina sp. P29
TTGCTACAGAATATAAGTCGCTGACCCATTATACAAAAGGTACGCAGTCACCCCATAAAGAGGCTCCCACTGCTTGTACGTACACGGTTTCAGGTTCTTTTTCACTCCCCTCGCCGGGGTTCTTTTCGCCTTTCCCTCACGGTACTGGTTCACTATCGGTCAGTCAGGAGTATTTAGCCTTGGAGGATGGTCCCCCCATATTCAGACAGGATACCACGTGTCCCGCCCTACTCTTCGAGTTCACAACCTGTGCATTTTCGTGTACGGGACTGTCACCCTGTACCGTGCGACTTTCCAGACGCTTCCACTAACACACAAGCTGATTCAGACTCTGGGCTGCTCCCCGTTCGCTCGCCGCTACTGGGGGAATCTCGGTTGATTTCTTTTCCTCGGGGTACTTAGATGTTTCAGTTCCCCCGGTTCGCCTCGTTAACCTATGTATTCAGTTAACGATAGTGTGTCGGAACACACTGGGTTTCCCCATTCGGACATCGCCGGGTCAAAGGTTCATATCACCTCGCCGGCGCTTTTCGCAGATTAGCACGTCCTTCATCGCCTCTGACTGCCAGGGCATCCACCGTGTACGCTTAGTCGCTTAACCTCACAACCCGAAGATGTTTCTTTCGATTCATCACCGGTTTGCGAAAATTTGAGAGACTCGAACACACATAACATGTGTGTCGTTTCAATTTTCAGCTTGATCCAGATTTTTAAAGAGCAAATATCTCAAACGTCACCCGAAGATGAGTTTTGAGATATGTCGGCAGGTGACTTTCACTCACGAACCAGCAAGTGGCGTCCCCTAGGGGATTCGAACCCCTGTTACCGCCGTGAAAGGGCGGTGTCCTGG
>NZ_PDYX01000057.1:0-696 GCF_002743265.1 Sporosarcina sp. P29
CCTGCTGTGGTAGGCGTAGCGATGAGACAAAGACAGGCGAACTTCCTGTCTATGGCTCCTCGCGAAAGCCATCCACCAGCGCCGTAGTGGGGACAATGGACTTGCCACTTACACTGTCAGCTAAACCACAACCTCCTGGATTAAACAGGAGCAGAAAATGCACGTGCAAGAACCACAACCCATTGCCGCTTATTACGTACTTTAAACAGAAACGTAACCCGACAGCACTTTAACGAGTAAAAACAACTACTCGAACTGCCCTACACCCAATCCAACGAAGGCGCCTGCTGTGGTAGGCGCAGCGATAAGACAAAGACAGGCCTTGTCTCTGGCTCCTCGCGAAAGCCATCCACCAGCGCCGAAGTGGGGACAATGGACTTACCGCTTACATAGGCAGCTAAACCACAACCCCCTGGATGAACAGAAAACAGAAAAAGCACGTGCAAGAACCACAACCCAACGCCGCTTATTACGCACAATTAACAGAAACATAATCCGTTCTCACTAACAACAGAACAATAATTCAAAAAGCACTAATAATCTATTGAAAACACAAAAAAAGGGTTCTAAATCAAATGTTGGGGTGGAGTGAATTTAAATCCACCCCTCAACCTAAATGAACGCCAATTTCTTTATACTGTATGTTTAATAAAATTTTCGCCCTAAAGTGATCGAAACGTCTAAAGCCATAGGCAT
>NZ_PDYX01000058.1:0-678 GCF_002743265.1 Sporosarcina sp. P29
GAAGCCCCAGTAAACGGCGGCCGTAACTATAACGGTCCTAAGGTAGCGAAATTCCTTGTCGGGTAAGTTCCGACCTGCACGAATGGCGTAATGATGGCCAGGCTGTCTCCACCCGAGACTCAGTGAAATTGAACTCGCTGTGAAGATGCAGTGTACCCGCGGCAAGACGGAAAGACCCCGTGAACCTTTACTATAGCTTGACACTGAACACTGGTCCTTGATGTGTAGGATAGGTGGGAGGCTTTGAAGCGTGGACGCCAGTCTGCGTGGAGCCAACCTTGAAATACCACCCTTTAATGGCTGGTGTTCTAACGTAGACCCGTAATCCGGGTTGCGGACAGTGTCTGGTGGGTAGTTTGACTGGGGCGGTCTCCTCCCAAAGAGTAACGGAGGAGCACGAAGGTTAGCTAATCCTGGTCGGACATCAGGAGGTTAGTGCAATGGCATAAGCTAGCTTGACTGCGAGAGTGACGGCTCGAGCAGGTGCGAAAGCAGGTCATAGTGATCCGGTGGTTCTGAATGGAAGGGCCATCGCTCAACGGATAAAAGGTACTCCGGGGATAACAGGCTGATACCGCCCAAGAGTTCATATCGACGGCGGTGTTTGGCACCTCGATGTCGGCTCATCACATCCTGGGGCTGAAGTAGGTCCCAAGGGTATGGCTGTTCGCCATTTAA
>NZ_PDYX01000059.1:0-605 GCF_002743265.1 Sporosarcina sp. P29
GAGGTTGTGGTTTAGCTGACAGTGTAAGTGGCAAGTCCATTGTCCCCACTACGGCGCTGGTGGATGGCTTTCGCGAGGAGCCATAGACAGGAAGTTCGCCTGTCTTTGTCTCATCGCTACGCCTACCACAGCAGGCGCCTTCGTTGGATTGGGTGTAGGGCAGTTCCTACAATTCTTTTGCAAGAAATACATAAAAGATATGACGATGTCACTGATCTTTTTCCAATTAGAACCACAACCAAAATAAATACCGCTCAGTAGCGCAGGCACAACTGCGGGGTAGGCCGTGGCCAAGAGACAGTTGGCAGCACTTTGCCAGCTGGCTCCTGGCTGTAGGCAATCCCCCACGTGCCTGCGCGGGTCCAGAAAGCAGACACTCACCAACTTCAGTAAACAACAACCAGTCGAGCAACGACCACAACTAAAAGTGACAAAGACCCGCAGCCGCCTAGTCTTTCCGCCAACCGCGTTTGCAGGTTGGGTAAGATACGCTAATTATCATTCTTAGAACCACAACCAAAATAAATACCACTCAGTAGCGCAGGCACAACTGCGGGGTAGGCCGTGGCCAGGAGACAACTGGCAGCACCACCGCCAGCTGGCTC
>NZ_PDYX01000007.1:0-167945 GCF_002743265.1 Sporosarcina sp. P29
TTAAGTTTGATGTTTTCGCAACTGCTTGATGCGACGCTTATAAATATACCACCGCTTTTGCGGGAATGCAAGCTTTTTTATCATTTCTTTTTAATAAACGTTAGAAAACCCGTACCTACAACATTAAACGGATATGAAACTACTACATTATTGTACAGTAGTGACGCATACCCGCATAATTTCTCTTACTTCCTACGTTATTCAAGTGGTTATTCTATTAAAAAATTTTAACGATGGAGATCTTTCTATTAGATGATAGATCGATATGTGTACCTGTATCCAGAATCTTAACGATAGGACGCAAGGGGAAATCACGGTGTAAGTAAATGACTTCCGCTATCTCATCAGTCGTTAGTTTCACCTTTGTTCCAATGGCCAGCTTGTTGATCAGTTCGTGAAGTACTTCTATTACCTTCATATCAAACTTACCAAATTCCTCTTCCCTCATTAACTCGATTACTTTAAAAGAACTTTCCTTCTGCCTGTACGGTCTTTCGGATACCATAGCGTGATACACATCCGCCACTGAGAGTATTTGAGAGATTTGCATAATCTCCTGTCCTTTTAGTCCTCTTGGATAACCACTGCCGTCAAAGCGCTCATGATGCTGTAAAATTGCTATTTTCATTTCCTGTCGTACTAATGAAGAGTCATTGACCATTTGGAAACTATGAATGACATGTTTTTTCACTTCATTTAACTCTTCACTTGTTAAAAAGGCTACTTTGTCAATAATGTTTTCATCGATTTTCGCCATACCGCTATCTGCCAGTACGCCCGCTATACCAATTTGAAGCACTTGCCCTCTTGGATACCCCATTGCTTCACTTATTAAAGCTGCTAGAATGCCTACGCTGATAGAGTGATGGGCGCGATAATTTTGCAATGTAGAAAACTCATTTAGTCTTCTAACATATTCCTTGTTCTCTAAAAACGCTTGAATGACAGGTAAAACAATTGTCCGCACGACGGCAACATCCAATTTCTTGCCTGATCTATAACTGATAAATTCTTTTCTGTAAGATTCTATTGCTTCATCATAGAGCGTTTCCAAAGACCTCGATTTCGGAGGGGCAATTTGGTTCATTAGCTTCTCTACCGCTGGCGTTAATCTTACTTCCGTTAGTTGCTCTGTTGGTCCTTGTTCTGTCTTACTGAGTGCCTTGGACTCAACCAGCACACGGGTAATACCGAATGAATGGAGAATTTCAAAATGCTCTAGCATTAACTTGGTGTCTTTGACCATAATAGGGTTTCTTGTATTGGCGTATAGATCCTCTTTTAGAAAACTACCCGGTCTTAGCTCACTTACTTCTTTGTAAACATCCATCACTCTCACCTAATTTCCTCTTCGCTCTATCTATTATCATATAATACTCTCAATTATTTGGATAGATATATAAGTAAATTTTCCTACTAAAAGCAAAAAAAGTTATTGAAGTGACGTATTACGCCTCTTCAATAACTTTTCTTTATTCTTCTGAGTCTGTTCCAGCGTCTATGTCTGAATCTGGTTGTACTTCTTCAAGTACTTCTAGGTGGTCTTCTAGTTCATCATCTAGCTCTTCTTCAGAGTCTTCATTCTTTTCTACCTTTGCAACTGTTGCTACGCGTTCATCATCAGCTAATCGAATGAGTCGTACACCTTGTGTAGATCGACCAAATATAGAGATATCGCCAATAGACATACGGATTAAGATCCCGTGAATCGTAATTAACATCAAATCTTCTTCACCGTTAACCGACTTCATCGCGATAATACCGCCATTTCGATCCGTCATATGCATTGTTTTCAATCCATAACCACCACGTGATTGAGATCGGTATTCACTTTCAGGTGTACGTTTACCGTATCCTTTTTCAGTAACTACCAGAATGTCATCTCCTGCATCTACGATATCCATACCAATTACCTCATCCTCTTGACGCAGTCTAATACCACGTACACCAGCAGCAGTTCTGCCGAGTGGACGGATACTTTCTTCGTCAAAGCGAATCATCATGCCGTGTTTTGTACATATCGCAATATCTGACGTTCCATCAGTTGATCTAACGGAGATTAATTCATCATCTTCGCGCAATCCTAATGCAATCAAACCGTTCGCACGAATATTGGCATAGTCCATAATCGACGTTCGTTTAATAACACCTTGTTTTGTTGAGAAGAATAAATAATGATCTTCAGTAAACTCATCAATTGGAATCATTGCCGTAACCTTTTCACCTTTTTGGAAGTCAAGCAGGTTAATAATCGGCAATCCTTTGGCAGTTCGGCTGTATTCAGGTACTTCATAGCCTTTTTTACGGAATACACGCCCTCTGCTCGTAAACAGTAAAATCGTGTCATGCGTAGATGTATTGAGTAAGTGCTCTACAAAGTCATCTTCATTCGTGCCCATACCTTGGATTCCACGACCACCACGTTTCTGACTACGATACGTATTAGCAGGCAGACGCTTAATATATCCTTGGTGAGTTAATGTCACAATGGAGTTTTCCACTGGAATTAAGTCTTCATCTTCAAGCATTTCAGAACCGCCAAGCATAATCTCTGTTCGACGTTCGTCCGCAAAACGCTCTTTAATTTCGCTTAATTCTTCACGGATAATTTCAATTAACTTCAGCTCATCCGCTAAAATCGCACGTAATTCAGCAATAAGTGTCAGCAACTCTTGGTATTCGGACTCGATTTTGTCTCGTTCCAGTCCAGTCAAACGTTGCAGACGCATATCTAGAATAGCTTGAGACTGACGATCAGATAGCTCGAACGTTTCCATCAAGTTCGCTTTCGCTTCAGCCGTTGTCTTAGATGCACGGATTAAGGCAATGATCCGATCAATATGATCAAGCGCTATACGTAATCCTTCCAAGATATGTGCGCGGTCTTCCGCTTTATTCAAATCGAATTGTGTACGACGGCGAATGACTACTTTTTGGTGTTCTAAGTAGTGATATAAAATTTCTTTCAAGGATAATACTTTTGGTTGCTTGTCTACAAGAGCTAGCATATTGATCCCAAAACTAGTCTGCAAGGCAGTTTGTTTATACAGATTGTTCAGTAATACGTTGGCATTGGCATCTCGTCGTACTTCGATAACAATACGCATACCGGTACGGTCTGATTCATCTGCCAAGTGTGTAATGCCGTCAATCTTCTTATCGCGTACGAGCTCGGCAATTTTCTCGATTAACTTCGCCTTATTTACTTGGAAAGGAATTTCATGGACAATAATCGTTTCACGACCATTTGCAGCCGTCTCAATTTCTGCTCTTCCGCGGATGATCAATGAACCTCGACCCGTTTCATAAGCACGACGAATACCACTACGCCCAAGAATCATACCGCCAGTTGGAAAATCGGGACCTGGAATGATTTCCATCAGTTCTTCAGTTGTGATTGCGCTATTCTCTGCCAAAGCAAGTACAGCGTCGATTGTTTCACCTAGGTGATGGGGTGGGATGTTTGTTGCCATCCCTACAGCAATTCCTGATGTACCGTTTACCAATAAGTTTGGATAACGACCTGGCAAGACGGCAGGCTCTTTTTCCTGCTCGTCATAGTTTGCCTGGAAGTCGATTGTGTTTTTATTGATATCACGTAATAATTCCATTGCAATACGGGACATACGAGACTCCGTATAACGCATTGCAGCTGCTCCGTCACCATCAACAGAACCAAAGTTACCATGTCCATCTACAAGCATGTAGCGATAACTAAAATCTTGAGCCATCCGTACCATCGTGTCATATACTGCACTGTCACCGTGTGGATGGTACTTACCAATAACGTCCCCTACGATACGTGCCGACTTTTTATGCGGTTTTTCCGCAGTGATGCCCAAATCATGCATAGCATACAAAATGCGGCGATGTACGGGTTTCAAACCATCTCGAACATCTGGAAGCGCACGAGAGACGATAACGCTCATCGCATAGTTCAGAAATGAGGTTTTCATTTCTGTATTAATATTTATTTCCTGCACTCCGCCTTTTGGCAAGTCTGCCATGTTGTCAAGCTCCTTTCACCACTTACGTCTATAAGTTCAATCGTTGCTAAATAATCTATTCACGTGTAATCAAGTATCGATATTTTGTACGTAAACCGCATTATCTTCAATGAACTTTCGGCGTGGCTCTACTTCAT
Organism: Sporosarcina sp. P29; assembly: GCF_002743265.1. Classification (NCBI taxonomy): domain Bacteria; kingdom Bacillati; phylum Bacillota; class Bacilli; order Caryophanales; family Caryophanaceae; genus Sporosarcina; species Sporosarcina sp. P29. The sequence goes on from NZ_PDYX01000007.1 coordinate 4,145, forward strand.
CACCCATTAGTTCTTCAAATGTTTCATTAGCTTCTACTGCATCATCCATACGGACCTGCAAGAATGTACGTTTATCAGGATCCATTGTTGTTTCCCATAGTTGCTCGGGATTCATCTCACCTAAACCTTTGTATCGTGTGATATCTGGCTTTGGTGAGGCAGGCATACTTCTTAGAATTTCCTGTAACGTCTCTTCGTCATAACAATACTCTTCTCTTTTTCCTGAACGTACACGATAAAGTGGTGGCTGTGCAATATATACATAGCCGGCTTCAATTAGCGGACGCATGAAACGGAAGAAGAAAGTTAATAGTAACGTACGGATATGGGCGCCATCCACGTCAGCATCTGTCATGATCACAAGCTTATGATAACGTGCTTTAGCCAAGTTGAATTCAGGGCCGATCCCTGTACCAAGTGCTGTAATGATCATACGAATCTCTGCGTTCCCAAGAATACGGTCCAAACGTGCTTTTTCTACATTGAGGATTTTTCCGCGTAATGGCAGGATCGCCTGGAAGTGACGATCACGACCATTCTTCGCAGATCCTCCCGCAGAGTCACCCTCAACGATATACAATTCACTGATAGCCGGGTCCCTTGAAGAACAATCTGATAGTTTTCCTGGCAAACTGGAGATTTCCAATGCCGATTTACGGCGTGTCAATTCACGAGCATTCTTCGCAGCCATACGTGCTCTTGCCGCCATCGTACTCTTACCAACTACTTGACGCGCTACTACTGGGTTTTCAATTAAGAAACGTTGCAGTGCTTCGGAAAACAGTGAATTTGTAATTGTGCTAACTTCTGAGTTACCTAATTTTGTCTTTGTTTGACCTTCAAATTGAGGATCAGGGTGTTTGATGGAGACGATAGCCGTTAGTCCTTCACGTACATCGTCCCCCGTTAGATTGTCTTCTGACTCTTTCAGTAAGCCATTTTTACGTGCATAGTCGTTAATTACACGAGTTAATGCAGTTTTGAAACCTTGCTCGTGTGTACCACCTTCATACGTATGAATATTATTCGCAAATGACAATAAATTTTCACCGTAGCCGCTGTTGTATTGCATAGCGACCTCAACAGTAATACCATCGCGTTCGCCTTCTGTATAAATTGGATCTTCAAAGATCGGCTCTTTATTTGCATTCAAATGCTGGACGTATGATTTAATTCCGCCTTCGTAGTGGAACAATTCCGATACAGGTTCTTCACCACGTTCATCGGTAATGGTAATACGCAAACCACGATTCAAGTATGCAAGTTCACGCAAACGTGTTGCTAATATGCTGTACTCGTATTCCGTTGTTTCCGTGAAGATTTCAGAATCTGCTTTGAAACGGATTGTAGTACCTGTTTCATCCGATTCGCCAATGACTTCGAGCTCCTTTGAGACAGGGCCTCTAGAAAACTCAATTGCATATAATTTTTTATCCAGTTTAACATAGACTTCTGTCTTCTCTGACAAAGCATTAACGACTGAAGATCCTACGCCGTGCAAACCACCGGATACTTTATAACCACCGCCACCAAACTTACCGCCTGCGTGGAGTACAGTCATGATGACTTCAACGGCTGGTCTACCCGTTGATTCCTGAATGCCGACTGGAATTCCACGACCATTATCGGATACTTTAATCCAGTTGTCTTTCTCTATTGTTACTTCAATATGATCGCAATAACCTGCAAGAGCTTCGTCAATACTATTGTCTACTATTTCCCACACGAGATGGTGAAGCCCTTTTGAACTCGTTGTCCCAATATACATACCAGGACGTTTACGGACCGCTTCAAGACCTTCCAATACTTGTATCTGACTTGCATCATAAGCTGTCTGCGTATCCTTCTCTTCCATTGCCAAGGTGTTCACCTTTCCTTTCCAAAACTATCAAACCGCAACCATTTATTCTCGACGCAAAACCGATCCGTCATGCACTTCAAAAATAGCCGCTTCCTGGATCGTATTATGATCAATTCCCGCAATATTGGTTGTTGTCACAAATGTTTGTACTTGTCCTTGCATTGTACTCAGCAAATGTGACTGTCGGTAATCATCCAATTCCGATAACACATCATCAAGCAATAAAATCGGAGTTTCACCCACTTCTTGTTTTACTAACTCGATTTCCGCCAGTTTCAAAGAAAGGGCTGTCGTCCGTTGCTGACCTTGTGATCCGTATGTCTGAATATCGTACCCATTGACAAAAAACTGCAAATCATCACGATGTGGACCAACCAGTGTAAGTCCTCGTTCTAATTCGCGTCTTCGCACACTCTTTAACTGATCGGCAAAAATCGTCTCCATCTCTTGAGCAGTCTGCCCATAATGTAGGTCTTTTAAAGTCCCATACGAAACTTCTAGTGTTTCAAGACCACGAGAAATTCCTTGATGAATCGGATTTGCCCATTTCTGTAGCAATTCCATAAAATAAAAACGTTTTCGAATAATTTGAACTGCCACTTGAATATACTGCTCGGTGTAAATATCGAACATAACATCCTGGAGATCCAATTTACCTCGATTCGCTTTTAACAATGCATTGCGTTGCTTTAATATCTTTTGGAAATTGACCAAGTCATGCAAATAGACTCTCGAGATCTGCCCAATTTCCATATCTAAAAAACGCCTGCGCAGCTGTGGGCTGCCCTTTACGATATTCAAATCCTCAGGCGCGAACATGACTACATTCATCTGACCGACATACATACTTAAACGGTTTTGTTCCAAATGATTAACTCTAGCCTTTTTTCCCTTTTTGGAAATCGTCAGCTCTATCGGCATATATCCAAATTTGCGTTGGACATCCCCTTCTATTTTACCACACTCTTGTTCCCAACGTATAAGTTCTCGATCATTTGATGTACGGTGGGATTTTGCCATCGCTAATACGTAAATAGCCTCCATGACATTGGTTTTCCCTTGTGCATTTTCACCGATCAGTACATTCATCGTAGGAGAGAAGTTTAATTCCAGAGACTCATAATTTCGATAGTTTGTTAATTTAAGTCGATCAATATGCATCCGACTGTCCAGATTCATCCGCTGACAGTTTGAATTTTCCTGCACCCGGGATATTTACCACATCTCCGTCATATAATTTCTTACCGCGTCGTTGTTCTGGTTCACCGTTTACGTACACGACGTTTTCACCTAAAAACCATTTAGCCATTCCACCTGAGCTAATAACATTCGTCATTTTCAATAACTGGCCTAGCGTAATGTATTCTGTATTAAACTGTACTGTTTCCATTTTTTATTCAATCCCTCATAAAGTATTCTGTTCCTCTAGTTTACCTAACTTTTTGCAATAAGTAAAAAGGTAGCCAACATGTTGACTACCCTATTACGAGATATTTTCTATAGTTACAGATTAAAACGTTCTAACCGGTAAGATTAATTGTAAAATTGCTTCGCTATCAATTGACTTCAAGATGAATGGGCGCATGCTGCCAGTGAAATGAATCTTAAGATCTTGGCCATCGATTGCTTTCAAGGCATCCATCATATATTTTGCACTAAAAGAAATTTTCAAAGGTTCACCTTCGATATGCACAGCTTCTACCAACTCTTCTACATTTCCGACATCCGGCGAGTTAGAAGAGATTTGCACATGTGGACTACCGTCCGTTGAGAAGTGCACAATATTATTTCTGTCTTCACGAGCTAATAAAGATGCGCGGTCAATTGCTTGCAACAAATTTCGTCCATTGATCGTAATAGACGTTTTGTATTCAGTCGGGATCAGACGAGAAGTGTCTGGGTAATTGCCTTCCAGTAGTCTTGAATAGAACAAGACATTGTGGAGCTTAAACAATACTTGCTGATTCGCAATGAAAATTTCTACTGAAGTAGTGTCGTCAGGCAATATCTTGCTTAGTTCCTGAAGACTTTTACCTGGAATAACTGCATTGAATGGTGAGCTTGCTTGAATCTCGGGTGTCACAATCCGTCTAGCCAATCTATGACTATCCGTTGCAATACAATATAGCTCTTGTTCTTTCATAATCCACTGAACACCTGTCAGAACAGGACGTGTCTCTTGTTGGGATACTGCGAATACAGTTTCTCTAATAAGTGATTTCATCAAGTCTGCAGGCATTTCAAAACGCTCCGCATTTTTTACATCTGGCAAAATGGGATATTCATCAGCACTCTGGGCAATAATATGAAATTCAGACTGTCCAGAACGAATATGCGTTTTCATTCCATCACGTAATTCAATCATTACTTCATTTGTTGGGAGCTTACGAATAATCTCGTTGAATACTTTTGCTTGTAATACCAGTGTACCTGGTTGGATCGTTTGAATGATTTGTGTACCATCCTCTTCTACTGGAATGAAAGTGGATATCGTAATATCCGAATCACTTCCAGTCATCGTCAATCCCTTTTCAGTAATTTCTAATTTGATACCTGTCAAAATAGGTGTTGTCACTTTTGAACTGATCGCTTTGATAACATCGCTCAATCCATCCAATAATCTATCTCTCATAATTTCAAACTGCATATCAATACCTCGCTTATATAATAATAATTAAGTAATTAAATATAGTAGTAATAGTAGTAGGGCCTGTGGATATGTGGAAAAGCCTTTTGAATGTATGAGAATCATAGTTTCCCACATGTGCATAACAAGTGGACGACCGTGCACTACTTGTCCACAGTTATCCACAGGTCATTAGGCTCTTCCTAAAACCTTTTTAATATCTTGGACATCTTGAAGCAATGCTTTGTCTACATCAAGCTGCTTGGAAATCTTCTCATGCGCGTGAATAACAGTTGAATGATCTCGGCCACCGAACTCTGAACCAATTTTCGGTAATGAGGAATCTGTCAGCTCTCTTGATAGATACATCGCGACTTGACGCGGAAATGCAATAGCTCGAGTTCTTTTTTTTGCTACAAAGTCTTCTAATCTAATATTAAAGTGCTCACCGACTGCCTTTTGGATGTCTAGAATGGATATAATCCGCGGTCGGGAATTTGGAATAATATCTTTCAACGCTTCAGCTGCCAAGTCAGTGGTGACATCTGCATTTACCAAAGAGGAGTAGGCAACAACGCGGATCAGTGCGCCTTCGAGCTCTCTTATATTGGTGTCAATCTGGTTAGCAATATACAGCATGACATCGTTTGAAATGTCGACTAGACCATCTGCTTTCGCCTTTTTCCGTAGAATTGCAATTCTAGTTTCCAAATCAGGCGGTGCTATGTCTGTAATCAGTCCCCATTCAAAACGGGAACGTAAACGATCTTCCAGTGTGGGTATCTCTTTTGGAGGACGGTCACTGGAAATGATAATTTGCTTTGACTCTTCATGCAATGTATTAAATGTATGGAAGAACTCTTCTTGCGTTTGTTCTTTTCCTGCTAAGAATTGAATATCATCAATTAACAGAACATCTACACTGCGGTAACGATCCCTGAAATCACCGGCTTTATTGTCTCGTATAGAGTTAATAAATTCATTCGTGAATTTTTCAGATGATAAGTAGACGACCTTTAAGGCAGGGTTTTGTTCCAGTACATAATGGCCAATCGCATGCATTAAATGTGTTTTTCCTAATCCAACTCCTCCATATATAAAGAGAGGATTATAGGCTTTCGCTGGCGCTTCGGCAACTGCCAGTGAAGCAGCATGGGCAAAACGATTCCCTGATCCAATAACGAATGTATCAAACGTGTACTTTGGATTCAGCATACCTGCAGAGTTGACCATAGGTGCTTTCTCTACTGGTTTTGGCTGTGTTTTCGGTAATTTAATATCGTTCTCTGCCATGTCTTGTGGAACAATAAACTCAACGATTCGATCCTCACCTGTCAGTTCAGATAAAATCCCAGTGATCAAATGTACGTAATGTGTTTCAAGCCAATCCTTGGCGAATGAATTTGGAACAGAAATAGTTGCATGTTCAGCTTCATACGTTAATAATTTGGTCGATTTTAACCACGTTTCAAAACTAGGCTTCGAAACACGAGCTTCGATATTCTTTAATACTTGTTCCCATAAACTCGATAGATTTTCCAATCGTGTGCCTCCTTTACAATAAAATATTAAAAAGCCCGGAATCCGCTTATGCACAGTATCCAGGGCTGTGGATAAAAATTATCGAAACATGTTGAAAAAACTATCCACACTGTATTCACATATGTGGATAAGATTTTGGCTGTAAATTATATACACAACAAAAGCTTTTTAATTGTAACAGGGAAACTGAATATTGACAAGGAGTCCGATGATTTATGCACAATCCCATTAACTGTGCATAAAGTGGTTATCCACAGGGCTGGATATGTGAAAAACTTGTCGACAATTGCCGGATTAAAAAATCCGTAATTTTTACCATCAACAATTCATCCATAGGATAACTTTGCCGCTCTGTGGATAAGTATTTAGTGTGAATGAACATTATTACGTGCGGATCTGAAACGAAGAAATAGAAAAGCATTGACATTCTTTTACTGAATCGCTATACTATTCAAGACTGTCATAGTAGGAAAAGAGACAATCAAAGCAGGAGGTGTCTTACGAAATGAAACGTACATTCCAACCAAATAAACGTAAACGCGCTAAAGTCCACGGCTTCCGCCAAAGAATGAGTTCGAAAAACGGACGTAGAATTTTAGCAGCTCGTCGTCGTAAAGGAAGAAAAGTTCTTTCAGCATAAGGCCACTGACATCAGTGGTCTTTTTTTTAGCTATTAGAGCGATTCCAAGTGACTATCAGGTCTCTTCTATATAGTGGACCAGATAGTGGACCAGCAGATTATGACGGTAGAAAATTAAAGCAGGTGTAATTATGAAAAAAAACCAGCGAATTAAAAAAAATAAAGAATTTCAAACGGTATTTAAAAAAGGAAAGTCTTTTGCTAATCGACAGTTTATTGTCTATACCTATAAGAAGGAAGATCAGCAAGAGTTTAGAATTGGCCTATCCGTCAGCAAAAAAGTCGGTAATGCTGTTACACGTAATAGAATCAAACGCTATATCCGACAATCATTCCTAGAAATGAAAGATGAAGTTAAACCTGATTTAGATTATGTTATTATCGCGAGAAATCAAGCTGCCACGCTCGATTTCCATACGGCCAAAAAAAATCTGCGACATGTTCTAAAGATCGCAAAAGTGTTTAAGTGAAATTAAAGTCTTACTTAGATGTAGAACGAATAAAGCCATCATGTTACACTGAAAAAAACTTTTATAATGATCTTGCGACTGTTTGGGGGAAAAAATGTTGAAAAAGAAATTAGTGTTCCTTTCATTACTTGTTGTTGTCGCCGTCTTCATGGCGGGTTGTTCGGAATTTAGAGAGCCGATCACAGCAGAGAGTACAGGAATTTGGAACGAATATCTTGTTTGGCCACTTGTTACATTGATTATGAAATTTAAAACATGGCTAGGTACATACGGACTAGCGATTATCGTCGTTACGGCGATCATTCGTACTGCATTGCTTCCATTAATTATTCAACAAACAAAAAGTTCAAAACGTATGCAGGAAATTCAACCAAGACTTAAAGCGTTAAAAGAGAAATATAAATCAAAAGACGCTGTTACACAGAAAAAGTATCAAGAAGAAATGCAACAGATTATGATCAACGAAAAGATTAATCCAGTTGCAGGATGTCTACCGGTTATTATCCAGATGCCAATATTTATTGGTTTCTACCACGCGATCAGCCGGATGAATGCCACACCAACGATTGAGTTGGGCAACTTCCTAGGCGTCGCTCTTGGTTCACCGAGTATTTTATTTGCCGTCATCGCTGGATTGTTCCAATTAACGGTTCTACGTACAGGACCCGCAATGGATAACCCACAGATGAAAATGATGATGTACATCATGCCGTTTATGATCATGGTATTTGGTTCATTCTTGCCAGCAGCACTTGCTTTATACTGGATTGTCGGAAATATCATTTCACTGCTCCAAAACATTTTCATCTATAAGCCGTTCGATAAGCCGAAAAACGTCGAAGTAGTGAAAACAGGAGGGAAAAAGAAATGAAACAACTTACACAAAGGGCAGCAACCGTTGAGCTAGCAATTGAATCAGCTTTACAGGACCTGGGTGTAACAAAAGATCAAGTTGAGGTACAGGTAGTGGAAAATGGCAGGAAAGGTTTTCTTGGTTTTGGTGTGAAACAAGCAGAAGTGCTTGTAACTGTCTTAGAAAAGTCGGAGCCAACTCCTAAACCGGCAGATGACGGCGCAGTATTATCTCCTGTAACTGCGGCTACTGAGAAAACAGAAGTTGTTCAACAGCCTCAAACTAAAAAAGAGCAATCAGAAACCGTTATGGATGTACAGGAAGCTGAAAGAATACCTGAAGCCAAAATCTACAATGAAAAAGATGCTATTGAAGAAACAAAGCAGTATATTGAAGACATGGCCAAAGAAATGGGTATTGAAGATTTGGTCATTACGTACGAAACAAAAGGAAAGTACATCAACTTCCAGCTTGAAAGTGAAAAAGCAGCATTCTTAATAGGTAAAAGAGGACAAACGCTTAATGCGATCCAGCAATTAGCGCAACTTGTAGCCAATAAGGTAACAAAGCAATTCAAAATTGTTAGAATAGATGTTGCAGATTACCGTGAGCGCCGCGAACAATCGCTTGAGCAACTGGCAGACCGCATGGCAGACCGGGCAGTACGTACAAAACGTCAGGTCGCACTTGAGCCTATGCCTTCTTACGAGAGAAAGGTCATTCATAACGCATTGTCACTTAGACTCGATATTGAGACATTCTCCGAAGGAAAAGATCCATACCGACACATTGTCATCAAAGGAATTGAATAAGACTAACCTCGTAGAAACTTTCTGCGAGGTTTTTTAATGCATTTATGCCATAGAGACTTACCATCAACGTACAATACTGAATGTAAACTACTTTCTATGTAAGGGAGTCGAGAGGCTGGCGGTGACACAAGGTAGACTCTCTAAACGCGGCTGCATAGAGTGCGAATCTCCACCCTCAAATCACTTCCATATCTCGGCTCTATTTTCACACCTTAAATTTTTCTTTAAGAAACTTTCTACACTAGAAAGCCTGAAACGACAGTGTTCTTTGTCGACTGCTAGCACATGATAAATTACCGTGACGCTTGGTTCAAAATTCCTGAATTTATCCACATGTTTTAAATTCGTGTGCTAGGAGATTCCGACGATTTATGATAATATAGGTTGTTAGAAAGTAGTATTCGCTATAAAAGATATGCACATGTGCACAACGAAGCCAGGAAGGTGAAAAACTTGCATTTTGATACGATAGCCGCCATTTCCACTCCCATGGGAGAAGGAGCGATTGCCATCGTTCGTCTGAGCGGCGATGACGCATGGAAGATTGCAGACCGTATATTCCAGTCACCAGCGGCGAAACCACTCTGCGAACAACCATCGCACACAATTCATTATGGACATTTGCACGATCCCGCCACTGAAGAATTAGTGGAGGAAGTCATGGTGTCGATCATGAAAGCACCAAAGACCTTCACGCGCGAAGACATTGTGGAGATCAACTGTCACGGAGGCATCACTTCAGTCAATAGAGTACTCCAATTGGTATTGACAGAGGGGGCTAGATTAGCAGAACCCGGCGAGTTTACTAAACGAGCATTTCTTAATGGCCGGATTGATTTATCCCAGGCCGAAGCAGTTATGGATTTGATCAGGGCCAAAACAGATAAAGCCATGAACGTTGCACTCAATCAGATGGAGGGGAAACTATCTCACTTGATTGGTGAATTGCGACAGGCACTACTCGAAACGCTTGCACAAGTGGAAGTTAATATAGATTACCCGGAGTATGATGATGTAGAAGAAGTGACGATTCCTTTGATGATTGAAAAAGGAACGTGGGTAAAGAATGAGATCGATGAGTTATTGCGTACATCATCACAAGGAAAGATCTTGCGTGAAGGATTGTCTACCGTAATAGTAGGACGTCCGAACGTTGGAAAATCATCATTGCTTAATAGCTTAGTGCAGGAAAACAAAGCGATTGTTACTGATGTCGCGGGCACTACCCGTGATATTATAGAAGAGTATGTCAATGTCCGTGGGGTTCCTCTGCGTCTTGTCGATACTGCTGGAATCCGGGAGACGGAAGATATTGTCGAGCGGATTGGAGTGGAACGTTCAAGAAAGGTACTAAAAGAAGCGGATCTCATACTCTTAATGGTGAATAGTTCAGAAGCGTTAACAGATGAGGATGAGCGATTGTTTGAAGCCGTTGCTGGAATGGACATGCTTGTCATCGTCAATAAAACAGATTTACCAACAAAGATTGATCTGGAGCGAGTTTATGAAGTAGCAGGAAGAGATCGAGTGATTACTACTTCGATACTGCAAGAGCAAGGTATTACCGAATTGGAAGAAGCGATTGCTGCACTGTTCTTTGAAGGTTCATTGGAATCCAATGACCTGACGTATGTATCCAACGCGCGTCACATTTCATTACTAAAGCAGGCACGTAATACGATTGATGATGCGGTACAAGCAGCACAAGTAGGAGTTCCTATCGACATGATTCAAATAGACGTTACACGCACATGGGAAATTCTCGGTGAAATCATCGGAGATACCGTTCAAGATAGTTTAATTAAAGAGTTGTTCTCAAAGTTCTGCCTCGGAAAATAATGATTTTATAAATGGGAAGGATGAACGAACATGCCACAATTTGAAGCAGGCACGTTCGATTGTATCGTCATTGGAGCTGGACACGCAGGCGCAGAAGCAGCTTACGCATCAGCGAAGATGGGCGCATCGACACTAGTATTAACAATGAATTTAGACATGATTGCTTTCATGCCATGTAATCCTTCATTAGGAGGACCTGCAAAAGGTATCGTAGTGCGGGAAATAGACGCACTTGGCGGCGTGATGGCAAAGGTCATAGACAAAACACATATTCAAATGCGTTTATTGAACACAGGGAAAGGTCCGGCCGTGCGTGCTTTACGTGCACAAGCGGATAAAGTACTGTATCAGCAAGAAATGAAGCGGATACTGGAAGAAGAACCAAATATGACACTTCGTCAAGCAGTTGTCGAGAAATTGATCGTAGAAGATGACGAAATAAAAGGCGTAGTGACACAGATTGGTGCCATTTTCCGTGCAAAGACTGTCATTATTACAACAGGTACATTTTTACGCGGGGAAGTCATCATCGGAGATCTCAAATACTCGAGTGGACCGAACAATCAAATGCCATCCATTAAACTGGCGGAACATTTGCAAGAACTTGGTTTACAGACGGTTCGATTTAAAACAGGAACACCGCCACGTATTAACAGCAATACGATCGATTACAGCAAGACAGAAATTCAGCCAGGAGACGATGTACCGCGATCATTCAGCTATGAAACGACTGAATTCATTACGGATCAGCTGCCATGTTGGTTAACGTATACAACTCCGGAAACGCATGAAATCATCAATGAAAACCTTCATTTATCTCCGATGTATTCGGGCATGATTAAAGGAAAAGGACCTAGCTATTGTCCATCCATTGAAGATAAAATTGTACGTTTTGCGGACAAGTCACGTCACCAGATTTTCCTCGAGCCTGAAGGTCGTAATACAAGAGAAGTATATGTGCAAGGATTGTCAACAAGTCTTCCCGAACATATACAGCATCGTTTAATTGCGAGTGTACCGGGGCTTGAGAAGGCTGAAATGATGCGTGCTGGCTATGCTATTGAGTACGATTCTATCATTGCAACACAATTATGGCCTACGCTGGAAACGAAAAAAATCAAAAACTTGTACACGGCTGGCCAAATCAATGGAACTTCTGGATATGAAGAAGCCGCAGCGCAAGGATTGATGGCGGGAATCAATGCTGCATGCAACGTACTTGGCAAGGAAGAGGTCGTTCTTGGACGTAGTGATGCGTACATCGGTGTACTTATCGATGATTTGGTCACTAAAGGTACAAGTGAACCCTATCGTCTCTTGACATCAAGAGCGGAATATCGTCTCTTGCTTCGTCATGATAATGCTGACATGCGCTTGACGGAGATTGGTTATCAAAACGGAATGATTAGTGAAGAGCGCCACACGAAGTTTTTGGCGAAGAAAGCACAAATCGACGCGGAGATTGATCATTTACGTAAAGTAACAGTGAAACCTACCGAAGAGATCCAGGAGATCATCGCCGCAGTGAATGGAACAGCACTCCGAGAACCAATGAAGGCGGCTGATTTACTGAAGCGGCCGGAAATGAAGTATAGCGAATTGTGTAAAGTGGTTCCACCTCTTGAAGAAATTAACGAAGAAGTGGCGGAACAAGTAGAGATATTCATTAAGTATGAAGGATACATCGAAAAGTCCATGCAGCAAGTGGCGAGAATGAAAAAGATGGAGAATAAGCGGATTCCAGAAAACATTGATTATGATGCGATTTCAGGCATTGCGAAAGAAGCAAAGGCAAATCTCAAAGAGGTACAGCCATTGTCGATTGCGCAAGCATCACGTATTTCTGGTGTCAACCCTGCAGATATCTCAATCTTGCTTGTCTATATTGAACAAGGGAAAATCGCAAAAGTATCCGGTTGAGTCTATGACTGGCGCTTAGTAGCGTCAGTCTTTTTGAAAAGGAATGAGAACATGACGGAACAACAGTTTTACGAAGCTCTGCAAGAGAAAGGCTTTGAATTGTCCGATACACAGAAGCAACAATTCAAACGCTATTTTGAAGTACTAGTTGAGTGGAATGAAAAGATGAACTTGACGGCAATTACAGATGCGCCGTCCGTATACCTAAAGCATTTCTATGATTCCATTACAAGTGCATTTTACGTGGACTTCACGAAGTATGAATCTGTTTGCGACGTAGGTGCTGGTGCAGGTTTTCCAAGTATCCCGTTGAAGATTATTTACCCACATCTCCACGTGACTATTGTAGATTCATTGAATAAACGTATTACATTCTTAAATCATTTGGCTGGGGAATTAAAGCTTGAAAATGTGGCGTTTGTCCATGCAAGAGCAGAAGAATTCGGTCGTAACCCGAAGTACCGTGAACAGTTTGATGTAGTAACTGCACGCGCGGTAGCACGGTTATCGGTATTGTCGGAGCTTTGCATTCCTCTTGCTAAACAAGGAGGGCTCTTTGTTTCTATGAAAGGTGCAGCTGCATCTGAAGAAATGAAAGACGCTACTCGTGCTGTAAAACTACTTGGGGCAGTTTTACAGAATGAACATGAATTCTTATTACCGGAAGAAAATAGTGAACGTCACATCTTTGTATTTGAAAAGAAAAAGCAGACACCTAAGAAGTATCCTAGAAAACCGGGCGTACCTAATAAAACACCGATTACAGCAGACTAACTGTGGGAAATGTTTCACGTGAAACAATTTTTTAGAAGAGATAAAAAGGGAATAGTTTCGAAAAGGTGGTGCAGAGGTTGAAAAGTACTTTTTCGCGTTTTTTTGGTGGGGGAGAAAAGATGACTACGATTGAAGAAGTGAAAGTTCATCATCTGGAGAAGGTAGCACAAATTGCAATTGATTCAATTACAGCGAATCAATATCAGCCACGGGCAATTTTTAATGAAGAAAAAATTGAAGAACTAGCTAGAACAATTCATACACATGGCGTTATTCAACCTATTGTCATTCGAACAAAAGATGACGGATCATACGAAATTATCGCAGGGGAACGAAGATATCGGGCGATGCGTAAGCTAGGTTGGACCGAAGTACCGGCAATTGTGCGGGATTTGGATGATAAAGAGACCGCCTCAATTGCTTTAATCGAGAACTTGCAGCGTGAAGAATTGACGGCAATTGAAGAAGCACATGCCTATGAACGTTTGTTAGAGCTACATGAATTAACACAAGAAGCATTGGCACAACGACTCGGTAAAGGACAGTCTACAATTGCGAATAAGATGCGTTTGTTGAAGTTACCTGAACCAGTTCAAACGGCAATTTTACAGAAAAAGATATCTGAACGTCATGCACGTGCATTGTTACCGTTAAAAGAACCAATTCTTCAGATGGAAGTGTTGGAAGAAATCAAAATAAATCAATATAACGTCAAAGATTTAGAAGCTAGGATTAAAGAAATCATGTACCCAACGGAATCAGTTGAGAAAGTGCAGCCTGCAAGAAGACGCGGGCCCCGACAAAAAGCCGTGAGTAAGGATGTTCGTATTGCGGTAAACACGTTGCGAGAATCTCTTGCACTGATATCTAAGAGTGGGATTGAAGTAGCATCTGAGGAAATGGATTCTGAAGAATACTACACCATTACGATAAAAATAAGTAAAAAGTGACGAATGAAAACTCTTGCTGATTTACTAGCAAGAGTTTTCTTATATATCAATAGAGTTCGTACAGTGAAGATGATAAACTGAAATAGACCACATAGAAGATATTCTTTGTCAGGTATTTCAAACATAGGAAGCAACCAGTAAAACTTTGGTATACTAGTAAGACAATCGAAATAGGAAAGAAAGCAGGTGCAAGAGTGGGTAAGATTATTGCTATAGCAAATCAAAAAGGAGGCGTCGGAAAAACGACGACTTCTGTAAACTTAAGTGCATGCCTTGCCCATTTAGGCAAAAAAGTGCTCTTAATTGATTCAGATCCACAAGGAAATGCGACGAGTGGAGTCGGTGTTAACAAAGGTGATGTACAAGACTGTATTTATAATATGTTAATTGATGATGTACCCGTACGTGACGTGATTCTGCCAACCGAAATTGAAAATCTCGAAATCGTTCCTGCCACCATTTCACTTGCAGGAGCTGAAATTGAGCTAGTTTCTACGATATCACGTGAGGTTCGTATGAAACACGCGATTCAAGATATTAAAGATGACTATGACTACGTCATTATTGATTGTCCTCCATCTCTTGGCCTTTTGACGTTGAACGCATTGACGGCTTCGGATTCAATCATTATTCCTGTACAGTGTGAATACTATGCGCTCGAAGGACTTAGTCAATTGCTCAGCACGATTCGACTGGTCCAGAAACATTTAAATGAATCACTTTATATTGACGGGGTATTACTGACGATGTTTGACGCTAGGACCAATCTAGGCATTCAAGTTATTGAAGAAGTAAAGAAATACTTCCAAGACAAAGTGTATAAAACGATCATTCCGCGTAACGTCCGTTTAAGTGAAGCACCGAGTCATGGTAAACCAATTATATTATATGATCCACGATCTAAAGGTGCGGAAGTGTACTCAGAGCTGGCAAAGGAAGTGGTGGAGAATGAGTAAAGGTCTAGGTAAGGGTCTTAATGCATTATTTCCTCGTGAAACATTGGAAAAGGTAGAGCTTATTCGTCTGAAAAGCATTAAAGTTAATCCGTACCAGCCGCGTAAAGAGTTCAATGAAGTGTCGTTGAATGAATTAAGCGAATCGATTAAGGAACATGGTGTTCTGCAACCCATCATCGTGAGAAGTGTTGGTACACAGTATGAAATCGTTGTAGGGGAAAGAAGATTCCGTGCTTCCGAACTAGCAGGCAAAAAGGAAATTCCAGCTGTTGTACGTGATTTAACAGATGAACAATCAATGGAAATGGCTATTCTTGAAAACTTGCAGCGTGAAGACTTATCTCCTATTGAAGTAGCAGAGGCATACCAAAACCTAATGGAAAGTCTGAAGTTAACACAAGAGCAACTTGCCTTTAGATTAGGCAAGAGTAGACCGCATATCGCTAACCATATCCGTTTACTCGCGTTACCCGAGAAAGTTTTGAAAGACATTTCCCACGGAATACTTTCAATGGGACACGGTCGTACACTTCTTGGGTTGCGTAAAAAAGAGCAAATCTTGGCTATTGCCGAAAAGACCAAGACGGAAGGGTTAAATGTTCGTCAATTGGAGAAACTGGTTCAACAGTTAAATGAAGATGTTCCACGTGAAACGAAGAAGGAAAAGAAAAAAGATATATTTATTGAGGCACAGGAAAACACTCTGCGTGAACAATTCGGTACAAACGTAACTATAAAGAAGACGAAGAAAAAGGGCAAAATCGAAATCGAGTTTCACTCAGATGAAGATTTTGAACGTATTCTCGAATTATTGAACGCTGAGTAATGATACACAAACCTATTTTGCTTTCAATGCAAAATAGGTTTTATTCTTGAAGAGAACTTGGACGTGACTACATGATATTGTTTGGTTCACTGTTTAATGTATTGACGATTATAATCGGTACATTAATCGGAAGGTTTTTATATGGAATACCTGAACGAATGAAGGAAACCATCATGTACGGAATAGGGATGGCTGTAGTAGCAATCGGATTACAAATGACATTTGAAACAACACAAATTGTCATTGTCATTCTTAGTATTGTGATAGGCGCAATTCTTGGTGAATGGATTGATCTTGATCAAAAAGTTAACCAATTGGGGCACTGGATTGAAAAGAAGTTACCGGCTAAAAAAGAAGGGCAGGGAATAGCACAAGGATTCGTTACGGCTACGCTGTTTTTTTGCGTAGGTTCCATGGCTATCATTGGAGCTATTGATAGTGGGCTCCGCAACGATCATAGTGTGTTAATAATGAAAGGAATATTAGATGGATTCACTTCAATCATCTTTAGTTCCACATTAGGTATTGGTGTTGCATTTGCAGCAATTCCTCTATTAATTTACCAAGGTAGTATAACCTTTCTTTCCACCATACTCAGTCGGTTTGTTCCAGATGAACTAATGCAGTTATTTATTTCTGAAATGACGGCTACAGGTGGCTTGATGATTGCGGCTATTGGATTAAATTTAATCGGCTTGACGAAAATTCGGGTAGCCAACTTTATCCCAGGTATTGCGGTAGTTGCGGTCATCGTTACGATTGTATATGCTTTTTGAAGGTTGACGATGATGTGCTAATTGTAAGGCTCTACCAATCATACGACTCATTTCGAACGGTAGATGAAGACGAGTGCTTTGTAAAACTGCTTGCTCCATGAAGCCGCCTACGTTGACGATTCCTTTAACAGATACATCACCAACTAGGGGAAGTTCTTTTCCTACGGCTTTCCCTGGTGCAATCGGACCGCTATGAAACAATAGATCACCAACAGAGTCCTTTTTACTTAGACAGGCATCGATCGCCACTACAAACGCTTCGGGGTATAATGTGCTTGTGAGCTCCATACGTTGTTGTAGATTCAGAGCGTGTAGTGGCTCTTGTAACGTGCCGACTACTGTATAAGGGAAGAGACTTAGCTCTGACAAGTAGGAGCCTGTCAAAGGACCGAGAGAATCGCCAGTGGAACGATCAGTTCCGATGCAATAAAAAATGATTGGTTGTTGTTTAAATGGGATATGTTGCATGAAATAAGTGCTCAATTTCCACACGACACCGGTTTCTTTACTAGAAATTCGGTAATGATAAGAAGAGGGTTCGGCTGTATACATAGGGAGACACCAGTCCTTTGTGTTATATTTACGCTGAAATTCATACTGCGCATGTATTGCTGTGCAGTATATCCTGAGGGGTAAGGGTTTATACGAAAGGAGGATTTCTTTCAATGGCATCTACTTCTGCTACAGAAGAAGCGAAAGAAAGCCTAAAAGGTTTAGAAGCAGCAATTCAACAAGTAAAAGATACGATATTCAGTGCTGACTTTTGGCTCTCTACCGGAATTTTTGCTATTCGCATTCTCTTGATTATTGTGGTGGCAGGCGTGGTAGTAAAAGTAGGGCAAGTATTAATAAGGCGATTCTTCGCTATTAAGTTGAAAAGTCCGATGCGCAAAACAGAACGACGTGAAAAGACCATGATCAAACTTTTAGAAAACGCATTAAAATACATTGTCTATTTCTCCGCTATACTAGCCGTTCTGACAGAGTTCAAGATAGACGCAAAAGGTCTACTTGCAGGTGCAGGTGTACTAGGTCTAGCCGTCGGTTTTGGTGCCCAGAGTTTAGTAAAGGACGTCATTTCTGGTTTTTTCATTATTTTTGAAGATCAATTTGGAGTCGGCGACTATGTGCGTATTAATTCAGGTGAAGGTACGGTTATGGAAATCGGTCTTCGCACAACGAAAATTGCATTATATGGTGGCGAGTTATATACAGTACCTAACGGTCAAATAGGTGAAGTCGTCAATTACTCCGTCACGAATTCCATGGTTTTGCTTGATCTAGCATTATCCTACGAAACAGATATCGACCACGCAGAGGAATTAATCAAAGGATTCCTTGGGAAATTACCGAGAGAGCGCTATTCAGAGGTGATCGGCGTACCGGAAGTGTTGGGCGTACAAAGTATGGAACCATCAAGGATCTTGCTGCGTATTGCCGCGGAGACTGAGCCGGTTGCTAATTTTAACGTAGGTCGTAAACTTCGACAGGACTTAAAGAAATTCATGGATTTGAATGGAATTGAAATGCCTTATCCACGAATGGTAATACGTGAAGAACATAAGGAAGGGGATTCATACGATGGCGGACAAAGAGTTTAACTTGCATGACGTGGTGGAGATGAAAAAACAACACCCATGTGGCACAAATGCTTGGAAAATCATCCGAATGGGCGCGGATATTCGAATAAAATGCGAAGGCTGTGGACACAGCGTCATGATCCCACGTAATGAATTTGCTAAGAAGATGAAAAAAGTTCTGCTGAAGAACGAGTCTTGAGAACACGTGGACAATACACCGCATTATCCTTATAATGAAGTGGTTGACTAACGAATAATGTAAGCTTTGGATAGATAAGAAAGGTGTGGGAATAATGGCGTTAACAGCTGGGATTGTAGGTCTTCCGAACGTAGGGAAATCAACTTTATTTAATGCGATAACAAAAGCAGGAGCAGAGGCGGCGAACTATCCGTTCTGTACGATTGACCCGAACGTAGGAATAGTTGAGGTACCAGATGAGCGTTTAGACAAATTGACTGAGCTCGTCACACCGAAAAAGACAGTGCCAACTGCATTCGAATTTACCGATATTGCGGGGATTGTAGAAGGTGCAAGTAAAGGTGAAGGTCTTGGTAACAAGTTCCTTTCACATATTCGTGAAGTAGATGCGATTTGTCAGGTAGTCCGTTGTTTCGTAGATGAAAACATTACACACGTATCAGGAAAGGTAAATCCAATCGACGATATTGAAGTCATTAACTTGGAATTGATCTTGGCAGATATGGAAAGTGTAGATAAGCGTTTAGCCCGAGTTTCCAAAATGGCGAAGCAAAAAGATAAAGAAGCGATGGTAGAAGAGCCGATTCTACTCAAATTACGTGATGCATTTGAAAATGCAATGGCTGCCCGTTCTGTAGAATTAACAGTTGATGAGTTGGATGTAGTCAAAGGCATGCACTTGTTAACGATTAAACCGATGTTGTATGTAGCGAACGTTTCAGAAGATGAAATTGCAGATGCAGATAACAATCCATACGTCCAACAAGTTCGTGATTTTGCAGAGAAGGACAATGCAGAAGTAATCGTAGTTTGTGCGAAAATTGAAGAAGAGATGGCGGAGCTTGAAGACGACGAGAAGGAAATGTTCCTTGAAGAGCTAGGCATCAAAGAATCCGGTCTTGATCAATTAATTAAAGCAACGTACAACTTACTTGGATTTGCTACGTACTTCACAGCAGGCGTACAAGAAGTTCGCGCATGGACATTCCGTAAAGGTATGAAAGCACCACAATGTGCCGGCGTAATCCATACCGACTTTGAACGCGGATTCATCCGTGCGGAGACGGTAGCATACGACGACTTAGTCGAGCACGGTTCCATGACAGCGGCAAAAGAGGCTGGTAAGGTCCGTTTAGAAGGTAAAGAATACGTCGTTAAAGACGGCGACGTTATGCTCTTCCGTTTCAACGTATAATACAAACAAAGGCTGATTCTCCTCGTGAGAATCAGCCTTTTTCTTGATTTGAAAGAGGTCTGATTGAAGACCTGCAGAGGAAGTGAAAGAGTAAGTTAATGGGTGAGTACGAGGGGATTGCAACTCGGAAAAGCGTCCCCTCCGAAGCGCAAACCCCCATTCCAATCCTACTGCCAGCTTTTTTATTTTATTGAGCAGGATAAATATACAACTTAGGCAACTCCGGATCATCCTTCACTAGTGCATCATCCGGAAACTTCTTTAACTCCTTGTACATCGCAAAATCTCCTGCTGCTCCGCCGATTAGCATCGCACCTAACAGCAACAGTACGCCATCATTGAAATACAACGCAAGAATAGCAGGCAACACACCCGTCATCCAAAACGGTAACAATAACGCTTTGCGGATTCCTTTATTGTCCATCAACTGATCCGTGGTAGCGTAGGCAACACCCATCTTCAAATTGACACCATACGCCATATTCTTCCACGGCACATTACAAAAAATACGAAAACCAAGCAAATGGAAAAACTCATGTATAACAATCAATAAAATGTATCCAACCAAAGTATAGACAACATACCACACCGAAAATGACATAGATAATCCTCCTTGTAGCAGACCACGAATTATCAAAAGTGCTATAAGCGGTAGGAAAGTGAGCCAAAGACTTTGCTTCGCTATTTTCTGTAAATCGAGCTCAACAATCACAGGCTGTTGTTCTTCCATGCGAAATCACCCCTTAATTCACTTAGTATAGTATATTGATGGTTGATATTCCAATTGAGATGTGATAGTATGTACTGATGTGAGTAATATTAAATTTACTTACTCCTTGCCCACTTGTAAAAGTAGGGCCCAAGTCCATAAGGAGGTGACTATTGATGAGAAAGTACGAAATTATGTACATTATGCGCCCAACTCTTGAAGATGACGCGAAAAAAGCGTTGATTGAACGCTTTGATACTGTCCTAACTTCAAACGGAGCGGAAATCATCGAGTCGAAAGAGTGGGGCAAGCGACGTCTTGCTTACGAAATCGACGACTTACGTGAAGGTTACTACCAATTAGTAACTGCTAACGCTGGTGCTGAAGCAATCGATGAATTTACACGTCTAGCGAACATCAACGAAGGTATCATTCGTCATATGACAATTCGTGTAGATGCGTAATCTGATATAAAATCTAATAAATTTATGATGAGGGAGGTTTGATTCTGAATGATAAACCGTGTCGTTTTAGTTGGCCGATTAACAAAAGATCCTGAGCTGAAGTATACACAAACTGGAATTGCTGTAACACGTTTTACACTGGCAGTGAACCGTGCGTTCGCTAATGCCCAAGGAGAACGGGAAGCGGATTTCATCACGTGTGTAGCTTGGCGTAAACAGGCTGAGAATATCGCGAATTACTTACGAAAAGGAAGTCTAGCCGGAGTGGATGGCCGTATACAGACGGGCAGCTTCGAAGGTCAAGACGGTAAGCGTGTTTACACGACAGAAGTTGTTGCGGATAGTACTCAATTCCTGGAACCAAGAAGTGCCAATACAGAACGTCAGCAAACGCCATCTTATGGTGGTGGAGCTCCTTCTTATAACGCACCTTCTCAAGACCAAGGACAAGGATACAATAACCAGCAATCCTACCAACCGAATCAGCAAAATATGACACGTGTTGATAATGATCCATTCCAGCCAGGCGGCGGTCCGATTGAAGTAACAGATGACGACTTGCCATTCTGATAGAACGGTTCATTTAATACGTAAATAGGAAGGAGGACAACAATTATGGCACCACGTCGTGGAGGTCGCAAACGCCGTAAGGTTTGCTATTTTACTTCTAACCACATTACTCACATCGACTATAAAGATGTAGATTTGTTGAAGAAGTTTATCTCTGAGCGCGGAAAGATGTTGCCTCGTCGAGTTACTGGTACAAGCGCTAAATACCAACGTAAATTGACGGTCGCAATCAAACGTGCACGCATCATGGCACTTCTTCCGTTCGTATCTGAAGAGCGGTAATATATAAACCGCCACTGACTGAGTTACTCAGTCAGTGGCGGTTTTTTATTTATCTGGAAAATCATACAATCCATAGTCCATTGCGCATCCACTTTACTGGAAACCGCAACTGCCTGTATTTTTGATTTCACGTCGAATCGTGATACAATTAGAAGGATGATTGCAGCTTTATATGAATTAAGGAATGCAACACTTTGTCCCTTTATAATCAATAGGTGGCAAAAGAAGCAGTGAATGAATTGGGGCGTGGATATGCAAGATCAAGCAAGTAGAATTACGTACGGTGCGATGATGGTAGCACTCTTCGCCATATTACTGGCAATGACTTTATACGTACCATTACTCGGCTTATTGACATTGTTACTCGTTCCATTGCCCATTACGATTTATCGTTTGCGCTATGACCGTGTCTCTACGCTGATGGTCGCGATGTGTACATGGCTTATCACATTATTGATTGGTGGCTTGCTTTCCATACCAGCAGCAATTGTCTTAAGTGCTGTTGGATTCGTTATCGGTGATACCGTACGAACAGGCAAGACGAAACTTTATGTATATATGGCAACCGGTGTCACATTGCTCATTTCATTGAGTCTAATGTATCTAGGCACTGTGTGGTTCATGAAAATCAACCCCATTGAACAGTTGATGCAACAATTTTCAGCTATACAGCAGGAAGCACTTGTCATTCTATCCGGAATGGGAAATTCAACAAGAGAAATTGAGCGAACTGTGGCCGAGGCATTTACGTATTACCAAACCATTGTGCCTTCTCTGTTCATCTTGTCTGTTTTTGTAACTGCCTACATGTTTGTTATGCCCATTTTGGCGGTTGCAACACGTTTACGTTTTGAAGTTCCTAAGTTTGCTTCCTTCCTTAACATGCGTCTTCCATTTGCAACGGTACTAGCCTATCTAGCATTACTGTTGATTTCCATTTTGTCGCAGCCGGAACAAGGAACGACGTTTTATCTAATGGAGGCAAATGCCATTCTCATCTTTAGATTCTTATTCTTCTTACAAGGTTTGGCGTTAATTTACTATGCATTGCGTAAGATGAAGCTTCCAATAATCGTCAACGTGCTAGCTACATTATTCGCCATGTTCCTCAGTCCCTTCACCGTAATGTTGGGTGTTTTGGATATCGCCATTAACATTCGTACATGGATAGATAAAGACAAGAGAGCGTAGGAGATGAGATATTGAATTTATTTTATAAAAAACGTGGGATACGAATTCCGTTAGCATTCTTGTCTCTACTCGGAGCGGTAGGTTCCGTACTACTAATGTTATTAAACTTTTGGGTAGGACTGTTTTTTGCAGTTGCTTATGCGCTTGCTCTAGGTACCGCTTGGAAAGTAGAGAATGAGAACTATCTGGAAACAGAGAAATATATTGAAACCTTATCCTACCGGATGAAAAGGGTAGGAGAAGAAGCGTTGCTGGAATTACCAATTGGGATTATTTTGCTGAATGATAAGCAATTAGTAGAGTGGGTCAATCCATTTATCAATTCGATATATCCCGACAAGACTTGGATTGGTTCACAGCTCTACGAAATGAATGAAGCATTTCGTCAAGTCATTAGAGAAGACAGTGAGCAAGATGTCATCGTATTGAATGATCGCTCGTACCGCGTGTACTATAAACCGGAAGAGAAATTGATCTATCTATTTGACGTAACAGAACGCTTAAAGATACAATCCCTTTACTATGCTGATCGAACGACGATTGGGATTTTATTGGTCGATAACTATGATGAATTGTCTCAGACAATGGACGACCAGACACGAAGCCAGATGAACTCACTCGTTACCTCATTGGTCAATCAATGGGCAGATGAATATGGGATCTTCGTAAAACGAATTTCTTCTGAGCGCTTCTTGGCTGTTTTCAATGAAGGTACACTAGAACTATTGGAGAAGACTAAGTTCGCGTTGCTCGATACGATTCGTGAGAACACATCTAAACACAGTGTTTCACTTACGTTGAGTATTGGGGTAGGGACAGGTACTACGTCGCTTACAGAGCTTGGTGAGTTAGCTCAGTCGAGCCTGGATCTAGTTCTAGGGCGTGGCGGTGACCAAGTAGCGATTAAACACCATGATGGGAAACTGAAATTCTATGGTGGTAAGACAAATCCTGTTGAAAAACGTACACGTGTACGCGCACGTGTCATTTCACACGCACTACGTGATTTAATCCAAGATAGTGACCGTGTGTTCATTATGGGTCATAAAATGCCTGACATGGATGCGATAGGTGCATCGATTGGTGTACGTAAGATGGCAAGGATGAATGGTGTTGAAGGCTATGTCGTCGTTAATTTTGATCAGCTCGATGCTAGTGTTAGCCGTTTGATGGATGAAGTACAGCAAGATGAAGAATTATATGACCATATGGTGATGCCTGAAGAGGCGTTGGAATTGATGACGGAGCGTTCGTTGGTCGTTATTGTCGATACACATAAGCCAAGTATGGTTATAGATGAGCGTGTACTGGATAAGGCCCAGAAGGTTGTATTAATTGACCATCACCGACGAGGCGAAGAATTCATTAATAACACCGTGCTCGTTTATATGGAGCCTTATGCATCTTCCACAGCGGAACTTGTGACGGAATTACTGGAGTATCAGCCAAAGAATGAGAAGTTGACAATGTTAGAGTCGACAGCGATGCTAGCAGGTATCGTAGTGGATACGAAGAGCTTTACACTTAGGACAGGTTCTCGCACATTCGAAGCCGCTTCCTATTTGCGAACGAATGGTGCCGATACCGTACTAGTACAGCGTTTACTAAAAGAAGATATTGCGACATATATTGAACGATCAAAACTAATTGAAACCGTAGAATTTGCGGGTAATGGAGATATTGCGATTGCGAGAGGTCTAGAAGATGTTGTTCATAGCTCCGTACTGATCGCGCAGACAGCTGATATCTTATTGACTATGCAAGGTATTTCCGCATCATTCGTCGTAGCAAAGCGTGATGATGGAAGAATTGGTATTAGCGCCCGCTCATTGGGCGAATTGAATGTTCAAGTCATTATGGAAGAGTTGGGTGGTGGCGGTCATTTAACAAATTCTGCTTGCCAGTTAAGTGTAGACACGATGGATGAAGCAATTACGATGTTAAAGGACGCACTAGATCAATACGTAGAGAGGGGAAATGAATGATGAAAGTTATTTTTTTAAAAGATGTTAAAGGAAAAGGTAAAAAAGGTGAAGTGAAAGAGGTCTCAACTGGATATGCACAAAACTTTTTATTGAAAAATAATGTAGCAGTTGAAGCGACTCCAGGTAATTTAAGTAAATTGCAAGGCCAGAAGGATCGCCAGAAAAAGGATGCAGCTGCAGAATTGGCAGAAGCTAAAGAATTAAAAGAGCAAGTTGAAAAGTTGACTGTAGAGCTACAGGCGAAAACGGGTGAAGATGGTCGTCTGTTTGGTTCTATTACGTCCAAGCAGATTGGACAAGCGTTAGAAAAGCAAAACAAAATTAAAGTAGATCGCCGTAAGATGGAATTACCTGAGCCAATTCGTGCACTTGGTTTTACAAATGTTCCGATCAAATTACACCCTGATGTAACAGCTACACTTAAAGTGCATGTTACAGAAGAATGATAAGGAGATAATAGCTTGAACCAGATGATCGAGCGCACACCTCCGCATAACAACGAAGCAGAGCAGTCGGTTCTTGGTGCAATATTTTTAGAACCACAGGCACTGATAACCGCATCTGAAATATTGATGCCGGAAGATTTCTATCGGATCGCGCATAAAAAGATTTTTGAAACTATGCTTGTATTGAATGACAGAGGTCAGCCAGTCGATTTGGTGACAATCGCCGAAGAGCTCAAAGTAAAAAATGAGCTCGAAGACGTCGGGGGCATTTCGTATATTACAGAGCTTGCCAACGCAGTTCCGACTGCTGCAAACATCGTCTATTATGCAAATATTGTTGATGAAAAAGCTTTGTTACGCAGATTGATCCGCGTTGCAACTGACATTGTGGAAGACGGCTACACACGGGAAGACGAAGTAGAAGCCTTACTTGGTGAAGCCGAGAAGAAAATGATGGAAGTGTCCAATCGGAAAAATGCGGGTGACTTCCGTCATATTAAAGATGTATTAGTGGAGACGTATGACAATATTGAATTATTGCATACACGTAAAGGTGATGTAACAGGAATTCCAACCGGATTCCGTGACTTGGATAAGATTACGGCAGGCTTCCAGCGTAATGACTTGATTATCGTGGCGGCTCGTCCTTCTGTTGGTAAAACCGCGTTTGCGTTGAACGTAGCGCAAAACGTGGCAACGAAGACAGAAGAGAACGTCGCGATCTTCAGTTTAGAGATGGGTGCCGAACAGCTTGTCATGCGTATGTTATGTGCAGAAGGTAACATTGACGCACAAGTACTGCGTACAGGAAACCTTGAAGCTGACGACTGGCGCAAGTTGACAATGGCTATGGGGTCGTTATCAAATGCAGGAATTTTCATTGATGACAGTCCAGGTCTGCGAGTGAATGAAATCCGTTCGAAATGTAGACGTCTGCAACAAGAACACGGTCTCGGTATGGTGATGATTGACTACATGCAGCTGATCATGGGAAGCGGCCGTGGCAGCGACAATCGCCAGCAAGAAGTATCTGAGATTTCTCGTTCATTAAAAGCATTAGCTCGTGAACTAAAAATCCCAGTCGTTGCGCTGTCCCAGCTATCACGGGGTGTAGAGCAACGCCAAGATAAGCGCCCTATGATGTCTGACCTTCGGGAATCAGGAAGTATTGAGCAAGACGCCGATATCGTCTCCTTCCTCTACCGGGAAGACTACTATGATAAAGAAACCGAAATGCAAAATATGATTGAAATCATTATTGCCAAGCAACGTAACGGCCCAACTGGTACGGTAACGTTAGCATTTGCAAAGGAATACAATAAATTCCTTAATATCGACTGGAGTCAGCACGAATCGCCTCCGTCTTATGAATAAAACAGCGCGCTCTTCTTCTACCACTGTAGAAAAGGACGCGCTGTTTTTTCATCGTTCCAAGCAAGCCGCCCCCATCTGAAAAAGTGCGATTTTACACAAATCGTGATAGAGTTAAAGGATATGGAAAGATATATTTCAGCTTTAGAATCAGGCTGTAACCATAGAAGAGATAGATTAGTGTTCCATGTACCACACAATTTCACATTACTTAATTTAGTCATGGAAAGAAAAAATAGCTGAAAATTTAATCGCCAATTACGGTGAGAAAGGAACAAATCATGCAAAATAAAACGATATTTATTGTAGACGATGAGAAACCCATCGCAGACATCATAGAATTTAATTTGAAAAAGGAGGGCTTTAACGTCTTTTGCGCATACGACGGTGAAGATGCTATCAACCGTGTAGAAGAGATCCAGCCAGACCTTATGCTACTTGATATCATGCTCCCTAAACGAGACGGCATGGAAGTCTGTAGAGAAGTACGGAAAAAGTATGATTTCCCTATTATTATGTTGACAGCCAAAGACTCGGAAATCGATAAAGTCTTAGGACTTGAACTAGGCGCAGATGATTATGTCACTAAGCCATTCGGCACAAGAGAATTAATTGCTCGAGTTAAAGCCAACCTGCGTCGTCACGCAAGAACTATAGCGGAAGACCAGGAAGAAGAAACAAACGATATCACGGTAGGTCAACTTGTTATCCAACCTGATGCATACTATGTTCAAAAGCGTGGAGTTACAATTGAACTGACGCATCGTGAGTTTGAATTACTGTATTACCTAGCTAAACATATTGGTCAAGTGATGACACGTGAGCATTTACTACAAACCGTATGGGGCTATGATTATTTCGGAGATGTACGAACAGTCGATGTAACGATTCGACGTCTTCGTGAAAAGATTGAAGACACGCCGAGTCATCCAAGCTGGATCGTCACGAGACGTGGTGTAGGCTATTACTTGCGCGATCCGGAACAGGAGTAAGCCTTTATGCATAAGGTAGGTTTTTTTCGGTCGATTCAAGTTAAGTTTGTTTTGATTTATGTCCTGCTTATACTTGTGTCCATGCAAATTATCGGGCTGTATTTTGCTCGTGAATTGGAACAAACATTAAAAGATAACTTTACGAATTCGATTGTAGACCGTATGGATTTAGTCGAGTTCAGTGTGCGGGAAGAGATTACAAAAAAACGTAAAGACAGTGATCCCACACTAGAACAAAGCTTAAAAAATGTCTTGGTCGAGTTCACTTCAGATGACATTATTGAAATACAGGTTATAAACCCCAAGTATCGCATTCTGGCGACATCTTCATTCGACAATCAAATGAGGGTAGGCCAACATTCGACTAATGATAATGTAAGAAAAACTATTACATCAGAGACGATGAAAGATGTCGTGATGGTTGATCCACAATCTCATAATCGCGTCCTTTCCTTAGCCAAACCGATCTTTAACGGCAATGAAATTGTAGGGTCGCTCTATGTGGAAGCCAATATTGAATCGGTTTTTCAACAAATTGAAGAAATCAATCGAATATTGGCAGGGGCGGCCGCTGTGTCTCTAACTATTACAATAATAGTCGGGATCTTTATTGCCAGGGCATTTACCCGACCAATTTCAGACATGCGGCGACAAGCTCAGGCAATGGCCAAAGGGAACTTCACACGAAAGGTTAAAGTGTATGGATCGGATGAGATGGGTCAGCTGGCCATCGCATTCAATCACTTAACTAACCAGCTGCAAGAATCGCAGTCCACTACTGAGAGTGAAAGGCGAAAGTTAGCCTCGGTTCTAGAAAACATGACAGATGGTGTCATTTCAACTGACCGCAAAGGACGAGTTAGCTTAATTAACGACTCGGCATTACAAATGCTCGGTGTAACGAATGACCTTGTCATCAATCGACCTATCGCTAGCATTCTGGGTATAGACGATGAGTATACGTTTGAGGAATTGATCCAGATGAGAGAATCGATTCCACTGGACTTTAGTACAGAAGATCAAGCATATATTTTACGGGCAACTATTTCTGTTACCCAGCGTGAAACAGGATTCGTAAACGGCTTAATTGTCGTATTGCATGATAATACGGAGCAAGAGAAGATTGATATGGAACGTCGTGAGTTCGTTTCAAATGTTTCACATGAACTGCGTACACCACTTACTACAATGCGTAGTTATCTTGATGCATTGGCGGAAGGGGCTTGGCGCAATGAGGAGATTGCTCCGAATTTCTTACATGTTACGCAAAATGAAACCGAGCGAATGATCCGTCTTGTGAATGACTTACTGAAACTTTCACGTATGGACAGTAAAGAATATGAATTGAATAAAGAATGGGTGGAATTTAACCGGTTCTTCAACGCTGTTATTGAGCGCTTTGAGTTTTCGAAGTCGCAAAATGTACGATTCACACGGAATTTGTATTCAAGTAGCCTATTCGTGGAGATCGATACCGACAAATTAACGCAAGTACTAGACAATATCATTTCTAACGCCTTGAAGTATTCGCCGGATGGCGGAGAAGTTCGCTTCGGTGTAACGGTCTCAGGTGATTATATTAAAGTAATGATTTCGGACGATGGAATGGGGATTCCTAAATCCAATGTCAATCGAATTTTCGACCGTTTCTATCGTGCAGATAGAGCTCGTTCCCGTGCACTTGGTGGAACTGGCCTCGGCCTTGCTATTGCTAAAGAAATGATTGTGGCACATAAAGGAGATATTTGGGCGCAGAGTGAAGAAGGAAAAGGAACGACGATCTTCTTCAAGTTGCCATTTGAACAACAAGAGGACGGTGAGTGGGATTGAAATACATTGAACCAATTAAATCCATCGTATTGTTGTTGCTTGTCTCACTGAGTGTCCTATTCACTTTTGCAATTTGGAACTATTCACCGAATTACGAGCCAATGGAAAAACTACAGACTGTCGATATATCCATTTCTGAGAAGAAAACAATCGATGAAATCATTAAGCCATATAAAATCATCACGAATTTAAAAGATCAGATACTGGGCTCTACGGATACCGAAAAGATTGACAGGATCCTGACAGAAATGAATACATGGGATTTATCTGATCTTGAACTAGTAAGACAAGACATGAATAAGTTTGATATTGCACAAATCTTACGGCAACCAAGCCAAATGACGTTCTACTTCACGGGTGAAGTACCCATGCAAGTATATGACAATGTATTATTAGTAGATGACATAAATATTCCAGAAGCCAGCTTTAATCGTCTAATCATTGATTGGAGTCAATCGACTCAAGCACCAGTTATTCATTTACTCAGTGAAATGAGCGGCTTACATTATCAGATGCAAGTGACGCTACCGAATAAAACTAGCTTCCTGCGCAACGTAGTGGATGTCGGTCAATCATTCGATGAGTATACGGAAATCGATCGTGGCAACGCACCATTTCTTGCTGTACCAAAAGATCCTATCATCGCTATAGGGAAGACGTATTATCAAGAAGAGATCAAACCATTACGTTTCCGTGATGCGTTATTCAGTGACCCCAATGCTGTACGGCGTAATCAAGTCGACTCAACGCATGAAGAATATGGAGATGATCATGCTTTCATGAATATCGATACCGAGATCAAAAGGTTGAATTATGTCATGCCGGCAGTGGAAAGTCAGGATTTCATGCTCCCTTCAGAATTGTTATTGAATACTATCGATTTCATTAATGAACATGGTGGTTGGACGGATGAGTTCCGCTATGCCTATATGAATCCATATTCCCGCTATGTCCGTTTCCAGCTATATGTCGATGGATTGCCCGTCTTTAGTGATCAATCAGGGATGAGTGAAATTACGGAGACATGGGGAGATGATCGCGTCTTCAAATATATACGCCCATACTACACTTTAGATGTGGAAATTGAACAGGAACAAAAGAAGCTGGAACTACCTTCAGGGGTAGAAGTGGCGAATGCTTTACGAGAATCAGAAGAACTAGATTTTGATATGATCGAGGAAATCACTCCAGGCTATTATATGATTCATGATATTGATGATGAATTAATTATTTTACAGCCTTGCTGGTATTATCTCATTAAGGATAACTGGTTACGCTTCACTCCAGAAGAATTGCAAGGAGGTGGTATGATTGGATTGGAATAGAACCAAAACAATCTTTATCATCGTCTTTTCAATTCTCAATGTCTTTCTGTATTGGCTGTATTTGGACAGGCAAATGGGTGTCGGAAATATGCAGATTCTCGGTAAAACTTCAGTTGAAGAAACCTTAGCACTAGAGAATATTACGTATGATCCTATTCCTTTCAATAAGAAAGATGTTTCGTATTTGTCGGCCCATCTTGCCACCTTTCCTACTGAGAAATTAGAAGAGTTAAGTGATCAATCGGTTGTCTTAATCGAAAAATCACGATTACTATCCCACATGAAAAAAGATGTAAAAGTAATTGAGGAGAAAGGCGATTATGATTTTGATGAGTTCTTAAAGAAGTATGTGCTCAATGGCCAGGATTACGTGCTCTGGGAAGTGGACGAAGAAGAGCGGAGCGCCGTATTCTTTCAACGGGTAAAGAACGAAACCATCTTCTACAGTCCAAACGCCATGCTCATCATACACTGGGACAAAGAAGGCGAAGTCACGCATTACGAACAACGTATGCTCGACGAGTTCTTGAGTTTTAATCATAAAAAGGATTTACTGTCGCAAGACGATGCGGTCTCCTCACTTGTTACACGTGGCTATCTGAAACCCGATTCCACTGTTATGCAAGTCAAATCGGGTTATTCGACACTTGTTCAGCTGACAGAAACTCAAGTATTTGCACCGACGTGGAATGTTCAGGTAAAATTGAAGGATGGAACGATAGAACATTACTTCATCAATGCGATTGAAGGAAAAGTCATTGAGTTCCAAACGGATATGTTAGAAGAACCAACAGAATAGGAGTTTTCCACATGCGATTTAGCATTTTGGCGAGTGGTAGTACAGGCAACTCGCTATATATAGAGACAGAAGAGCACGCTTTTCTCGTAGATGCCGGCATGAGCGGTAAGAAAATTGAAGGTTTGCTTGGATCGATCAATCGCTCGATGAAACAAATTGACGGCATTTTCGTCACACATGAACACAGTGATCATATTAAAGGAATCGGCGTACTCGCCCGGAAATATAAAACGCCTATTTATGCCAACGCTAAAACGTGGCAGGCGATGGACGGACTAGTAGGAGAGATTCCCGTTGATCAGCGTTTCCATTTTGACATGGAAACGGTGAAAACATTTGGCTCACTGGATATCCAGTCATTTGCTGTATCCCATGACGCAGCCGACCCAATGTTCTATACGTTCAATGAAGGTGACCGCAAACTGGCGATTATTACGGATACAGGCTACGTCAGCGACCGTATGAAGGGTCATATCCACGGAGCTGACAGCTTTGTATTCGAAAGCAATCACGACGTCAGCATGCTGCAGATGGGACGTTATCCATGGTCTATCAAACGTCGTATACTAAGTGACGTAGGCCACGTATCGAATGAAGATGCTGCTGTCGCAATGAGTGAAGTAGTAGCTCAAAAAGAAGCGCATATTTATTTAGCTCATCTTAGCTTAGATAACAATATGAAAGACTTGGCGCGCATGAGCGTAGCACAGACCCTCGAAGATTGCGGCATTCGTGCAGGGGAATTTGTTCACTTGCATGATACGGATGCATCAGAATCTACAGAGCTTGTGCTAGTCTGAAGTAAATGCGAAAAGCCTTGCTAAATTAGTGAGGCTTTTTGCATTTACAAAGAGTTATTGGGGTACAGTACATGTAGGAATACTTACCGATAAGGAGGAAATGCGAATGGATGATGAAAGAAGAGAAGGAAGAAAAGATGAAACGGAATGGCAACAACCGATTCCACCGGTAGAACCGAAACGTAACCCAAAACGTAGAGGCAGTTTTTGGCCAGGCTTACTTGGCGCACTATTGGGTGGGTTTATCGTGTTTTTAGTCACGATGTACGCAACTGGCTCATCAAGTAACGTCGATGTTGCAACGTCTAAACAAACGAAAGACACGACTAACTCGGAACATGCGCAAGTATCAATGGACATCTCAAGCGAAATTACCGATGTGGTAGGTGACGTCGCAAATGCGGTTGTTGGTATTACAAATATCCAGACAGTCCAAGACTTCTGGTCTTCCACAACGTCTACTCAAGAAGCCGGATCGGGTTCTGGTGTCCTGTATAAAAAAGAAGGCGACAAAGCATATATTGTTACCAATCACCACGTCGTAGAAAATTCCGAACAACTCGAAATTAGTTTTGATGATGGTACGAAGGTTGAAGGGAAATTAATCGGCAGTGATCTATGGACGGACTTGGCTGTAGTCGAGATTGATGCAGAGCACGTCGATACAGTGATAGAATTCGGTGACTCAGATGCATTAAAACGTGGGGAATCAGTTATTGCAATTGGTAACCCATTAGGACTTGGTTTTGCAGGATCCGTTACGGTAGGTGTAATCTCTGGAAAAGACCGATCCATTCCAATGGATCTAAACAAAGATGGAAATGTCGATTGGCAAGCAGACGTCTTACAGACAGATGCTGCGATCAACCCAGGTAACTCCGGTGGTGCTTTAATTAACATGGCAGGTCAATTGATCGGAATCAACTCCATGAAGATCTCTGAAGCAACAGTAGAGGGAATCGGACTGGCTATTCCAATCAACATTGCATTACCGATTATTGAGCACTTAGAAGAAACAGGACAAGTAAATCGTCCGACAATGGGTGTATCGTTACTTGATCTCCAACAAATCCCCATTCAGCAACAGCAACAGACGTTGAAGTTGCCTGAAGAAGTAACGGAAGGTGTCGTCGTAACAGATGTCATGCCGAATTCATCTGCAATACAAGCTGGCGTGAAGAAGTATGATACAATTGTTCAGCTGGATGAAGAGAAAGTGACGGATATGGTCAGTCTACGTAAGTATTTGTAT
The DNA here is from genome assembly GCF_002743265.1 of Sporosarcina sp. P29. Taxonomy (NCBI): domain Bacteria; kingdom Bacillati; phylum Bacillota; class Bacilli; order Caryophanales; family Caryophanaceae; genus Sporosarcina; species Sporosarcina sp. P29. The sequence continues at coordinate 37,980 of NZ_PDYX01000007.1, forward strand.
AATAAAAAAGAAATTGGCGATCCATTGAAAATTACAGTCTATCGAGATGGAAAGAAACTGGACTTGGAAATGGTATTGAAAGACGGAAATACATTCTAAGAGAAAGTACATTGTCCACATAGCGAATAACTTTCAGTCCACATCAGGCATCTAGCGAAAATGCGCTACGATGCCTGATTTTTTTATGAAGTTATCCAATTGTGGATAAAATCGAAATAATGTGTATAATATTGTGTAAAAGAAAATGTTTCAAAAATAATAAATAAAACTAAAGTGACAAGGGTTAATCCCTTACAGGTCAATAGGTTGGGGTATTTTCATTTTTTCTGGGAATTAGATAAACCTCTTCAAATTATAAAGCAGATAAAAAGTTATCCACAAAAGTGTGATACAATAATCAGAGAAATTGACATGTAGTACAGAACAAATAATCGAACACAATATGTAGATAAGATTGTGGATATGTGTATAAGTATTGTGTATAACATTCAGAGGGCGAGTGGATAAACTGTGAATATATCAATTGTGACCGTGGGTAAGTTAAAGGAGAAGTATCTGAAACAAGGAATAGAAGAGTATACAAAACGTTTGAACAGTTATGCAAAAATGCAATTAATCGAAGTAGCAGACGAAAAAGCACCTGAAACACTAAGCGAAGCCGACATGGAAATCGTTAAAAAGAAAGAAGCCGATCGAATTTTAGCGAAAATTGCACCAGACGCGCATGTCATTGCACTAGCAATCGACGGGAAAATGAAAACTTCCGAGGAATTCGCAGCCAGTATCGATTCATTGATGACTTATGGAAAAAGCAAGATTGTCTTTGTGATTGGCGGATCGCTCGGCTTACATAGTAGTGTATTGCAGCGTTCGAATGAGAAATTATCGTTTTCTAAAATGACGTTTCCACACCAGTTGATGAAGTTGGTATTGGTGGAGCAGATTTATCGCGGGTTTCGGATTATTAAGGGAGAGCCTTATCATAAATAGACATCAAAAAAGTTGAAGATTAGGTTATGGAATTAGAAAATCACATACTCTCATTCCAATTCGCTTTTTATAGCAGGATATGTATACATCTCACACTTTTTGATTATACTGCCTGAGCTATTTAAACGCTAAAAACTAGAAGAGAAGGGTCTATGGAACAAACCCTTCTCTTCTAGTTTTACTTACATTTTAGAATCATCTATTTTAAATTGGAGATATATTCTTTTAAAACGAGATATACATAGTCTTGATTGGCTGAAGCAGTTTCTGGATTATACTGACCGTTATTAGTTTTATTATTTGAAAGAATACGTATACCTAAAAAAGGAACATTGTAACTATCCGAGATTTGTGCTGCGGCAGCACCTTCCATTTCTTCAACAGAAGTACCGTACTTTTCATGGAACCAGTTTATGCGGTCGACTTCGTTATTCCAAAGATCCGCAGATCCAATAGTACCTTCAACAACTTTACCTTTTTTATATTGGTCTTTAACCGCATTGGCTGCTGCTAATAATTCATCGTCGCCGTCAAAGTAGCGAATCTTCTCTGCATCAGGATCCTCTCCGGCACTGCCTTCAGAAGCCATAAGGTCCATCGGCTTCCATAATGATGGATTCATTCCTTCGTTTTCTTCGGCAGACTCAGTCTTCATAGAACCAATATTGACGGTTCGTTTTCCCAAGACAATGTCAAATACATGTAAGTTCGGATCATGTCCGCCTGAAGTTCCCTGATTAATAATAGCAATTGGGTCGTACTTTTCAATTGCTAATGCAGTAGCGGCTGCAGTGTTTTCCATCCCTTTACTAGTCTTAGTAACAATTACAGGGTATTCATCGATAGTTCCTTTATAAAAAATAAAGTTCCCCGACTCTTCAACTTCCATGTCGCTTAATTTTTCAGCAAACTTCTCAGCTTCAATAGGCATGGGTCCCTGCACAATGATCGGACGTTGTTCAGTATCTGCTGTACTAGTAGTAGCCGAGTTACAGCCCGAAATTATTGTCGCTAGGAAAACCATACATACAATAAAACCAACTAACTTCATGTTCTTCAAAGAAAACTCCTCATTTCTGAAATAATTTCAATCGAATAGTATTCCTTAGCTATCTACTTTTCCCTGTGCATTATAGATTTTATTAGTCTAACTAGTAACAAATAGTGGTTAAGGTATGACGATATAAATGAACTATGTATTAGTAGAGTCTTATTATCTATTGCCTTTTTTATGTGGAAGGTAGTAAAAAGTGCTATTACAATGAATACGATTTGATTATATCAAAGGTTTTTTATGCTTTCAATCAGTATACGAACATTTATTTAATTAATATTTCAATTGTACGTCATCGGGTGATTTCCTGCTCTCAAAAATTGTATATTTACAAGAATATGTTATAAATAACGAACGATTCGAGTTAAATTACTATCATTTGTATACAACTCCTAGTGAAATACTTATGTAGTAGGAGGATTTTTTCTAGAATTTTTTAAACTGAAAAGTTAACAACTCGTATAGGGGACTATTGGTACGATTATAGGAATTTACTTTGTTGTAGCGATGATAATGGGTTTAATTTAATTATATAAATCATTAATCGGTGGCGGAAATTGTCGGCTCACTGTTTACAGTTGGGGGAGTAGTGTTATCAACATGGAAAGCCAAAGACACAAGAAATAACGAAGCGTGCCGTAAGAGAATTTTAAGTTATGCTGTATGTAAAATTATCCCGAAAAAGTAATTTTAGAAGATAACTGAAAAAAAGAGTTATATTACTTGGCTTTGCATGAACCTGCATCAACCCAGGTCCCGTGGTATGGAAATATTTAGAGAACCGTATCCTAAGTGAATTACTCTTTATACGAAAAACGACCTCTTTCTATATTGCAGACAGATGTTCTGCAAAAGGAAAGGGGCCGTTTCATTTTGTATGACTTTTAAGTCAGTTCAGGGAATAAGTAATATAATATATCTGTCGTCACTCGACGTGTTTCACCTTTATAAGGGTAAATATGCATATACATCGAAGGATTAAAGTTCGCTTCAATGATGCCATACGCACCTGGATTCGCTGCTGGCACATCGAGGTCTTCAATGATGAAATCAATTCCGCTGATTTTTGCGCCTAGAGCGGCTACTGCCTCTACTGCAATCTTCTTATAATCATCGGAAAACAGATCGGTTACATCAATTGAGTCTCCACCAGTACTAACGTTGGAGTTTTCACGTAAGTAGACAATTTCACCATCTTTAGGGATTGAATCCAGTTGATAGCCTTGACCTTTCAGCATGAGAACTTCTAGTTCGCCCAGCTGAATAAGTTCTAATGGCGTACGGTGGTCTGTACCTCTTAGTGGATCACGGTTCTTTTCTTCAACCAGTTCCTTAATCGAGTGTGTGCCGTCTCCTGTGACGTTTGCAGGAACGCGGAGCATAATGGCAAGGACTTTATCGTGTAGCACGAAGAAACGGTATTCTGTGCCGTCTAAGAACTCTTCTACCAAGACAGACGAGTCTTCATCGAATGCAAGTGTGATGGCTTGCTCGTAGTCCTCATAACTGGCGCCATCTTTAAAGATAGATATGCCGATTCCGTAGTTCGTTGTTTTTGGTTTCACAACAAATGGTGTCTTAGCGAACATCTCATAGGCACGCAAAGCTTCCTCTATATTACTGAACTCGTCACCACCTGGCACACGATAACCTTCTTGATGAAGAATTTTCTTCGTGACCGTTTTATTTTCCATAATCAAAGTGGAGACATACGTATCTTTACTTGTCATGTTACCGTTTTTGACAAATTCTATATGGTCCCGTAATTTCAGCTTCAAGAACTGATCTTGACGGTCTAAAATCTCTACTTCGATACCATGTTGAAATGCATCAAACATGAGGATTTGCGTAGACAATTCCATATCCGTAAAGCCCGTTAACTCATACGGTTTTTCCCATAGATTGGCGTAGGTTTCTCTTGCCATTTCCAAAGCTACTTGATGTTGACTACTTTTTTGGCTTTCCGTATACAATCTACCGGCTAGGGTCTTCGAAGGATCTTCTAGCATAGCTCTCAAATTGCTAAATAACGAGTCGGAAACAGGGATGCCCAATTCTTTAGCCATATTTTCCATACCATCAACTAGCTCATACGCTTCTGCTTCAAATGTTGTATGTGATAATGGGTGCTCAAGCGCAACGACATCATTCCGCGCATCGCCTATCTTTCCATACTCATCACTTTCTGGATGTTCATCTTTCTGTAGAAGATACAGGGAGAAAATATGTAAGAACTCCGCTTGTTCATAGCTGATTCCATTTGTCTCAAAAGGATTCAAATCAATATTTCGTAGCTCTACATAACGAACACCTTCAGTCAAGAACTCCTCTACACGCTCGCTTCCACGTAAGCGCATTGCGGTATAGAATTCTTTTTCTTCCACAAGCAAACCTCTATTTACAACACAAGATAAATCCTCAATATACCTCTCTATTGAGCTGAATGAAACTTTCACTTCATCGTGATTCACATAGCCAAATCTACTGCTTCTAATACTTCTAACCGGTTCATTAGGCTGGTCATCACAACCATAGAAGTTCTCATCACTAGTAGGGGAGGCACCGTAAAAGTACGTCACAAGCCAGCGGTAGTATAAGTAATTTCTAGTGAGCTTTAAATAAATGTTTGTTTTGAAGTACTGATAATTATCGATCTCGGACTGTAAATCAAATAGCTTCTCGAGCAATTCATCACTGAATTCAAAGTTAAAATGGATCCCGCAAATCATTTGTTTCCGGCGACCGTATGAATTAGCCAACGAGCGTCGATACAGAACATTTTCGAAGTTTTCCAATTTGGCAATCTTGATATCTTCCTCTTTTTCGGGAAGTGCAGGTGGCATGCTTAATGGCCATAACATTTCACCCTTGCCCATGGAGCGGTATGCCACGTCATGGATAGCTGATAGATAATTAAATAATTCGTCCCGTGTGTTCAGGACAGGCGTGATCAATTCCATTTGCGTTTCCGAGAAGTCCCGCTGAATATACGGATGTTCATCTGCCATTCCAATGCTTGCAGGATGATCTGTCTTCGCTAAATTTCCTGCCAGATCCACGCGTTGGCCTTCTTTTTCAATACCGTACCGAGCTTTCAGAACATACGGCTTCACACGTTCATCGGCTAACATTTTCTTTAGATCCATCGTAACTGTCCCTCCTATGTAATAGATTTTAATACGTTCCTTCTATCTTAGTTCATATGCTCTTAAAAACAAAAACATCCACATCATAAACAATGTGGACATTCGTCAATGTAGGTGAATGCAATAGGAAGATGTAACGTTGATAGACACTGCAGGGGGACGCATTCCCATAGGCGTGGCTTACCACGGCCTATAGTAAGCACCCCCTTCTACAGTCTTCAACTATCTACATGAATTCAAGTTATCCCAAGTTCTTCATATGGAAATCAAAGTGTTCTTCCAAGAAAGAAGAGATGAAGAAATAGCTATGGTCATAGCCATCTACTTTGTTATATTCCACTGCCTGATTATGCTGCTTCGCATTTTCAAGGAACGGTTTCTCATTCAACTGCTCGGGATAAAAGCCATCTGCAGTTCCTTGCGTAATAAGAATGGGGGGAATACCTGCTTCCTTCACTAGCTCAGCAGTATCCCACTCTTTCCAGGTCGCTTTGTCTTCGCCTAGGTACGTCGTAAATGCTTTGATTCCCCAAGGAACATCACTTGGACTTGAAATCGGAGAGAACGCGGAAATCGCTTTAAAACGATCTGCATTCTTCATTCCAATCATCAATGCTCCATAACCACCCATCGAGTGACCCATGATGCTTTCGTTACCTGAGAAGTTAGGCACAAGAGTAGCAGCAAGTTCACTTAACTCCTGCGTTATATACGAATACATTTGATAATGCGTTGCCCATGGCTCTTGTGTTGCGTTTAGATAAAAGCTTGCACCTTGTCCAAGGTCGAATGCCTCATCATCTGCTACGTCTTCTCCGCGTGGTGATGTATCTGGAATTATTACTGCTGCTTGATGTTTTTCAGCCAAGCTTTGGAAACCACTTTTTTGACTGAAGTTATCATCCGTACATGTTAATCCCGATAAAAACCAAATAAGAGGTATTTCTTTTTGCTCTGTATTTGACGGTAAGAAGATACTAAATGTCATATCACACTTGAGGACTTCTGAATAATGGTTGTACTTGTTTTGTTCCCCACCAAAAGATCGTCTTTGCTCAACGCGTTCTACATTCATGATCTCACTCTCCATATGTTAGTATTGATCGAATTGATTCACCTTTATGCAGTAAATCAAATGCTTCATTGATATCGGTAAAGTTTAGTTGGTGTGTAATGAACGAATCTAAATCAATTTCACCGTCCATGTAGTCATCAATCATCCCTGGCAATTCAGTTCTTCCTTTTACTCCGCCAAATGCAGATCCGCGCCATACGCGACCTGTAACTAGTTGGAATGGACGTGTATGAATTTCTTTACCGGCACCCGCGACACCAATGATGATGCTCTCCCCCCAACCTTTATGGCAGCATTCAAGAGCAGCTTTCATGACTTCGACATTACCGATACATTCGAAGCTGTAATCTACACCGCCGTCGGTCATGTCTACAATGACTTCTTGAATTGGCTTGTCGAATTTAGAAGGGTTGATGAAATCGGTTGCGCCCATCTTCTTCGCCAGTTCAAATTTATCTTCATTGAGATCGATTGCAATGATGCGGCTTGCTTTAGCTTGCTTAAGTCCTTGAATAACGGCTAAACCAATAGCTCCTAGACCGAAGACAGCCGTAACAGCACCTTCTTCTACTTTCGCTGTTTTATGAACAGCTCCAATACCCGTAGTGACGCCACATCCGAATAGACACACTTTATCAAGAGGTACGTTGTGGTCTTCTACTTTCACTAGGGAGATTTCAGACACGACAGTATACTCACTGAATGTACTTGTTCCCATGTAGTGATAGATAGGCTCTCCGTTGTAAGAGAAGCGTGTAGTACCGTCAGGCATTAATCCTTTACCTTGTGTTTCACGAATTGCGCCACATAGGTTAGTTTTACCGGATAGACAGAACTTACATTTCCCACATTCAGGTGTGTATAGTGGAATCACGTGATCACCAGGTTTAACAGAAGTGACACCTTCACCTACTGAAACTACGACACCAGCGCCTTCATGACCTAAAACAGCAGGAAATACTCCTTCTGCGTCATCGCCGGATAATGTATATGCGTCTGTGTGACAGACAGAAGTGTAAAGAATTTTGACTAATACCTCATTAGCTTTTGGTTCTTCTACATCGATTTCTACAATTTTAAGTGGTTCTCCAGGTTTGAATGCTACAGCTGCTCTACTTTTCAAATGAAGCCCTTCTTTCTATTACTTTATAGTGTTTACATTTCTATCATTACATATTATAATTCACCATGCAATACTGACTCTTTTGTCACTATGAACATGAATAGTATAGAAAGAAGTGAAGCAATATGGTCATTCATTATAAAGATAAGCAGTATTTCACTAGTAAGGATTTAGCTCTATCCGTCATAGGCGGACGTTGGAAAATTGCAATTATCTGGTGCTTGCTACACGAATCGCCATTACGACTAAGCGAGATGCAGAAAAAGCTTCCTGATGCGAATCAACGTATGCTAATCAGACAGTTACGTGAATTGGAAGAGGACAAAATCATTACACGCTACGTCTATCCTGTTGTGCCACCGAAAGTGGAGTATAAATTAAGTGATATCGGTTTATTATTGGAACCAGTCGTTACATCGATTTGTGATTTCGGTGATCAGTTTATACAAACAATTGAAAATGAGACAGAAGCAACTTCAATCGATTGAATGAAGACAAATTATAACGAATCAGGCTATACTAAGAATCACGGCAATAGACTAGAGAGGATACAGGTGATTACATGAATAATAATGATATTTTAAGTAGATTACGCTATGCGTTGGATCTAAAAGATTCAGCAGTTGTAGAAATGTTTGCGTTAGGCGGACTAAAGACAAACAGAGCAGAAGTTAAAGAGATGCTAACGAAAACAAATGAGGATAGCACGGATGAAATGCAGATGAATGAATATGCCAAGGAAATCGACAATATCACGTTAGAGTCATTTCTAAATGGTTTAATCAGCTCCAAAAGAGGAGTACCGGAGAATGCTGAAAACGGTCCGCAACCATTCCTCATGTCAGAGGAAGGCCATCGGAATGTCAATAACATTTTGCTGAAGAAAGTTAAAATTGCATTATCTCTCACAAGTGAAGATATGCTCGATATATTAGAAAATGCAGGTGTTACGATTTCTAAAAATGAATTGAGTGCTGTTCTTCGTAAAGAAGGCCACCGAAATTATAAACCGTGTGGCGATCGATACGCTCGAAACTTCCTAAAAGGATTAGCATTACGCTACCGTGAGCAGTAAATGATTTATAGGTAATTGCAGATATAAAATAATAGGGAGTGTTAGAAACATATGTTTAAGCGTAATAAAGCATGGTATTTCCTAATAAGTGTGATGGCATTGGCCATTTTTCTAGTAGGGTGTGGCAAAGCAACTGAAGAAAAAACAGCGGAGACACCAAAAGAAGAACCTACAGAGCAACCTAAAGAAGCAGCGGTTGATTACTCGGCAGATATAAAAGAGAACCCTATCGTGACAATCACGATGGAAAACGATGAGCAGATCGTCTTAGAACTAGAGCCGACTGTTGCACCGAATACAGTAGCAAACTTCATTTCTTTAATTGAAGATGGCTATTACGATGGTTTGATTTTCCACCGTGTAATTCCAGGCTTTATGATTCAAGGCGGAGATTCTTCAGGTGATGGATCAGGTGGACCAGGATACTCTATTGATGGGGAGTTTTCTTCAAACGGTTTTGAAAATAATATGAAGCATGAGCGTGGTGTCATTTCAACTGCACGTACGCAAGAGCCGAACTCTGCAGGGTCACAATTCTTTATCATGACGGACGACAACACTTCACTTGATGGCGAGTATGCAGCTTTCGGTAAAGTGACGGAAGGCATGGAGACCGTGGATGCTATTGTAGCTAATGAAACAGATGCTATGGATAAGCCTATAAAAGAGCAGAAAATGAAGACAGTTGAAGTAGATACAAAAGGCTTTGACTACCCTAAACCAACTACACATTAATCAGTAACGAAACGCAGTAGGCTATTGAGCCTGCTGCGTTTTTCATAGTGCATATTCATTTATTTCCCGTGGAATACACTCTTCCGAGAGAATGTACATAGAGAAGTATTAGCCTGTTACTATATACATATCTATTTCTTTTTTATTTGTTTTAACGTGGCTACGATGAGGAAGCTGACGATGACTAATAATAACCAAGAACTTAATTTACCTATACCAACGAGATGCCATGTCTCGCTTTGATTGGGATAGTTCCAAGCCCCGAAGAAAGTAGCAATATTTTCAGCTACCCAAACGAAAAAGCCGATTAATATAAATGATAGAGATAAGGGCATACGGTACTGTGTTCCGCATACCCAATAACTAACCGAAGCACGCCAAAAAATAATTAGTACGAACGCGGACAACCACCATCTAATATCGATCCAATAGTGATGTGTGAAGAAGTTTCCATATATTGCGATGGCAAGCGGAACAACTGCCCAGAGCGGTGGCCATTGAATTAGGGTGACGTGTAATCTTCTCCAAGCTTGGCATAAATAGCTTGCCACACTCGCATACATGAAGCCGCTGTATAAAGGAACACCGAAAACTTTGAAAAAACCTTCTTCAGGGTAAGACCAGGAACCCATATGTACTTTAAATATCTCTAAAGTTAGACCAATGATATGAAATAACGTAATCACTTTCAGTTCATCACGTGTCTCGATTCCAGATCGTACCATCCACCACTGAGTTCCGATAAAAATGAGGAGTAGCCAGTCGTATCGTGGCAGGAAAGGTAAAGGTATAATTTGTGTAAGTGCCAGTGAGATGAAGATGATAACAGGAAAAACGCAAGCTAAAGCTTGTTGCCATCCGAAATTCAAGAGTTGTCGGGTAGTGTTCATTGTTTTCAAATGGAATATATATACCTTCATATGTCACCGCCTACTTATTCATAATGGAAATTAGTATGACGCTCAGATAATAGTTTAGGTTCATTTAAGGATAAATGTTTCACGTGAAACATAGCAGTATAGTGGAAGCGAGTGATCAGTTTTGAGTAGACAGATAATTGATGCACATATTCATTTGGATATGTATGAAGAGGAAGAGCGGCTTCAAATTTTGAGCGAATTAGAAGTACATGATGTGACGGCAATAGTTGCGGTATCAAATGATTTTACATCTTCCGTTAAGCAAATGGAGTTTGCAAAGAGAGATAGACGCATCAAACCTGCTATAGGTTATCATCCCGAACAAGCTCTTCCGAGTGAAAGTGAGCTTTCAGCTATTCTTCGATTGATCGATGACCATGCAGATTGTCTCACGGCAATTGGGGAAGTGGGGCTACCTTATTATTTGCGACAAGAACAACCTAATGTGGACGTAGCGCTATATAAAAATATGTTGGAATACTTTATTCGGAAGGCGGCTGAATATAACTTGCCAATTACATTACATGCCGTTTATGAAGATGCGGATAGGGTGTGTGAGATGTTAGAGCGGTATTCAATTACGAAAGCACACTTTCACTGGTTCAAAGGAGACGATATAATATTGCAGCGAATTGTTTCGAACGGTTATGTAGTATCGGTAACTCCGGAAGTTACGTATCGAGAAAAGATTCAGCATATTGTTAAACAAGTTCCGTTAACTCAGTTAATGGTAGAGACAGATGGACCGTGGCCTTTTGAACATATTTTCAAAGGAAAGTTAACACATCCTTCTATGATCCACAGAAGTATGCATAGGATCGCTGAAATTAAAGGTATACCTGTTGAAGAAGCATATAAAAAAATCCATAAGACGACACAACAATTCTTTTCCATATGAAATAGAGACACGCGTCAAGCCACGTGTCTCTATATTCTCTAAGTACAAAACTCATAAACAAATGACAATGATTTTATGTGGTGTAGTTTGTGGAGGGATGCTTTTTGTAGTGGCCCCATATATAACTATCAAGTTTCGCTCTGCTATATTTCCTGTGAAATACTGGCCGTTCGTCGAAAGTATTTCAGTTTGTGGAGACAGGTTAAGTTGAAGCGTTCCATCACTACTTTGCAAGCGACGATTGAAGTAGTCGACTTTGACGTTTTCACGCCTAGAATCTTTGGACATAACCACCGCTCTAAATTGAGGCGGATAGATCATTGGTGTGGCAGCATCAGCATCATAAAATCCTGTAACGCGATCACCTACATGAACTTTCACGTGATTGACGAAATAAGTTGTCGGCTCCACTACAAAGTTGACGACATTTCCTTGACCATTATCTACTGTCATCAATAGGTAGCAACCCGCGTCACTAGTTTGCCCCGTATAGAAATCATTTATTACCATGACGACACCACTAAAAGACTGAAGATTCATCGTAATACCCCTTTCGTCCATAAATCATATCTATCTAGACTATGCAGGGCTTTCAATTTAGTGACTAATGGAAAGATACACAGTTCAAATTGAAATAATTTTCCAAAAATCGATTGACATTACTGACAAAACAGGATATATTAAATGATAATTGTTCTCATTTGTATGTTATAAACGTCACATGTTTGTCATAATCTACTAGATGGTAAGTTGCTATGATTCATGTATGGGGCAATTTATGAGATAATTTAGAAGTGGAAATATATCCAGTGGCTGGAAATCAATCGGTGGATTTATGTAGTATGAAAATGAACAAGTGAGAGGGGATTATGTCCAAGTGAGAAAAGCATTTTTATACTTTTTAGTTGTAAGTTTTTTCGTGCTGACAATAGGTCTGCCGCAAGCATCCGCTAAAATAGCAGACGGTACCCAGCAATTAAATTACCAAGTCAATCAGCCGGACAGCACTAACGCATCTATTGCGAATGATTACTTCCAAAAACCGGCACTCGTAACGGTAACGAATGGTTCTGCCATCGTACAGCTTACGCTGAAGAACAGTTCTTGGATTACGAAGTTTGAGCCTGCAGGCGGAGCAGAAGTAGTCAATGAAGATCTAAAGGCAGATACACGTGTTGTAGAGTTTAGCGTAAGTGATATTTCAAAGCCAGTGAAGATTCCAATGAAAGTGGACGTAGAGCATATTAATTACCACCACGAGTATACAGTTGATTTAGTATTCGAGGACAAGAGTGCCGTGACACCACCGGCAGTAAAACCACCTGCAACTACTACTACCCCACCACCTAGTACTAACACGAACACAAATACCAACACTAGTACCAGTACAGTCACAAAAAAACCAACTACTCAAGTACCAGTTAAGAATCCACAAACCAGTGACTCAACGCCGTACCTATTAATCTTTGTATTAGCAGGTTCTGCATTTTTATTGTATAAAACTAGATTCCAGAGAAAACAGGGGGAACAATAATTATGACGAAAAAAACTTCATCTCGCGCAACGAAAGTAGTACTTGCTTCATTATTAGCAGCTTCAATCGCTATTCCAACAGCAGCATCGGCTAACCCGATTAGCACGAGCGACCGAGCGGCATCGGCTTTGACACAGTTGGTAGCGGTGGATAAAGCAGTTGATTTGAAGATTTATAAATCGGGTACAACTGAACCGCAACCTGCGATTAGCAAACATGTTTTGCCTCAAGTAACAATTGTAGAAAAAGAGGGTAAGACATTTGCAAATCTGACAGTCATCGCTAAGTCAGCATTCATGATTTCAGAAGTGCAAACAAAGCAAGGCAATGAATTTGTTACCACACCAGGAGTTGAGAACACAGATGGATCTGTATTGTACAGTTTTCCGGTCGAGTTAAATAAGGTCAACTCTGGAAAGATGCACGTTCAAGTTCCAGGACATGACATGTGGTATGAATTTGATTATGAAGCAGAAGTAATTGAGGATGTAAGCGTTAAGGTCTTTAAGGATGGAACGAATGAAGAGTCTATTATGAATACTTATATGTCACCGGTTGCGTCTGTAAAGAAAGTAACGGACGGTAATGAAGTAACAGTAACTTTCCCTAAAGGTGGCTATATCCACGGATTCAAAATCGCTGGTAAGGATGTATCTGTAGCAACAGATGATAAATCAACTGGCGTACGCACATATACATTCAAGGTAGCGGATCTAACGAAGTTAGTAAATGCGGATCTTCACGTTATAGTAAATGAAGGACCCATCAAATATGATTCAAACCACAAAGTGCAAATTGGCCTTGATGGTGCTAAACCAACTGTAAACCCGTTTAAAGATATCGACAAAGACGGTAACAAAGAAGCGATCCTTGCATTGCTTGATAAAGGTATTGTAAAAAGCGCGGACAAGTTTAACCCACGCAACAACATCACACGTTCACAGTTCGCATTGATGGTTGCACGTGCATTAAACTTAGAATCGACTAAGGATGCAGGATTTAAAGATTTAGATAAAATTACGGATAAAGAACGACTAAGCGCAATCAATGCCCTTGCAGAAGCAAAAATTGTACAATCTAATGAAAAGTTCAACCCGAACGATACATTGACTCGTCAGCAAGGAGCTTTGATGCTATACCGTGCGATTCAATTTGCAGAAGGTAAAGAGATCAAAAAAGGGGATACAACTCTTCCGTTCTATGCAGATGGAAAAGCAATTACAGATCCTGAAGCGAAGCAAGCATTTGCATTATTATATGCAGAAAAAATCATGACAGGTGCTCCTCAGTCAAACGGTAAAGTCTTGATCAGCTCAGGCAGTTCATTACAACGTACACAAATGGCTAAAATTCTATATGGTTCATTAGAATTTATGAATAAATAAGATCAAATACAGATACTTCCTTTCGCTTTTCAAAAGCGGGAGGAAGTTCCTGTCGTTTTACATGATATGTAAAGGAGTGTACGTCTGAAATGAAAAGAATGGTTTTGTTTCCTCTACTTTTGCTACTCATCTCTGCGTGGCTTCCTTTTCATTCTGTAACCGCAAACGAACGGAAAGAAGTCGTAAATGATGTGTATCAAGTTGAACTAAGTTTTTTATCACATGAAGCCGAGGATACAAATGTTTTATTTACTAAGCAGGCTACGTTAACTGTTAAGGAAGATCGCTATACATTATCCATTGCGGCGAAGAATGATCACATCCTAACGCAAATCACTGCCGTGCAACAAGGAATCAAAACGAGCACGCGACTGGATCGAGCAGAAAACTTAGTTCAGTTTGATATAGAGGATGTGCAACACAAGATTGAACTTACGGGCACATATCGTTTGCCTAAAGAACATGCACTGCAATCCTTTTCATATGAAGTGTTGATCGAGGAGCAGTCCTTACCGGCATTTGAACACGTTCAACCAGTGAAGTCCATTCAGTCAGGTGATGATACGATACACTACCGATTGCTGTCAGACGGTAAACCTTCGGCAATGAATGAATACGTCAATCCAGTACTGCGCATTGTAACACGTGACAATCAATATTTTGCCCAGTTAGAGATTATTCAACCGAGTAAGGTTAAAGGCTTCACAGTAGAGCAACAAGGGAATTTAGTAGAACCAAAAGTGATATCGCAAAACAAGTCACGTATTGTGGAGTTTGAAGTAGAAGATTTCCAGAAAGGGACCCGTATCTGGTTGAAAGTGAAGGAGTCTGAGAACTCGCATGTACAGGAAGAGTTTTTACAAATTGCTTACAGTCAGCAACAGATAGCGAAGTATTTGAGCAAAGTACCTTCAGATAACAAAGCAATATCTTCATTGACTAAGCGAACTGAGCAACCTGAAAAAAACACTACTCCAACTAAACAAACCACGAATGAAAAAGAAAAGAAGATAGAAAAGTCGACCGTAGAAAAAGTACAAAAGCAAGACGAGTTACCGCCTCATCTTCCTGAAGTGCAATTGGAATTTGATCGTACGGTGGATGATGTGAAGGAAGAACCAGCTGAGGTCGTCACGCAAGTAGCAAGCGAACCGCAAGAACTGGAACCCCCTGTACAAGATAAACAAACGATTCCCTTTGATATAATGAAAATGGGAATACTGTTCACATTATGTAGTTTGTCGGGTGTCTTATTGATACGTCGACTACTGAAGAAAAATCATGTTATGCGTAATGAATAATGAGTGGAGGATTACATCGTGCAAAAAAAGTGGAGATATGTATTGCTAATGTTGGCAGTTATGACAGCAGCAATAATCGCAGGGTGCGGCAATGATAAAGAAGAGAAAGCTGTTTTAGCAGATACTGCGGAGAAAAGTGAAACCGCAGAAACTAGTGATCAGCGAATTATTGCGGGCACTGTAGTCATCGCAGACATTCTAGATAAGTTAGATATAGATGCCATCGCCATTCCTGAAACAGAAAAACAAATGGCGAGCCGCTTTGATGGGCTTCCAACTATCGGTAATGCTATGACACCGGATATGGAAATTGTGAAGTCAATGGATCCAACAGATTTTTTATCCGTATCTACATTGGAATATGACCTCGAAGCGGGATTTGAACAATTGAATATCCCGACAACATTTTTAAACTTCCAAAGTGTGGACTCGATGATACAAGAAATCCAAGGTCTTGGAGAGCGCTATGATCGTACAACTCAAGCGGATAAATTAGTAGGGGACTTACAGAAAAAGATTGAAGCGGCCGAAGTAGTGGCGGCAAATCGTAAAGGACCAAGTGTATTGATATTATTAGGTATCCCAGGCAGTTACTTAGTCGCGACGGAAAACTCCTATGCGGGTGATCTCGTAAAACGTGCGGGTGGAACAAATGTCATGGAAGGTCAGGATCCTGAGTACTTATCGTCCAATACTGAGTATCTTCATAATAGTAATCCAGATATTATCTTACGTTTATCGCATGGTATGCCAGATGAGGTCGTGGAAATGTTTAATGAAGAGTTTCAAACAAATGATGTATGGAAGCATTTTGACGCGGTGAAAAATGGTAAAGTCTATGACTTGGAAGAAGAGCTATTCGGCACAACGGCTTCATTGCAAGTACCTGAAGCATTAAGTGAGCTAATGAAGATTTTCTATCGATAACTCGATGAATTTCGTTTGAAAAGGAAGGCCGTCATGAGAAAAAGAATTGCTAGTTATGTAATCGTTTCCCTGCTGCTTGTTGTAACCATCGTATATTCGGCTACGACAGGCAGTATTAAAATGGGATTCTTTGAATTTTTCGGTGCGCTTTTTGAACAGGACAACAGTCAGATAGAAGCAATTCGTGACTTGCGCTTTCCACGAATGATAGTGGCAATTTTTGCAGGCGCGGCATTGTCGGTATCGGGTGTCTTGTTGCAGTCTGTCATGCGTAACCCCCTTGCGGATGCGGGGATTATCGGGATATCTTCCGGTGCGGCATTTGTGCAGTTATTCATTATTTCGTTCTTTCCGGCGCTCTTTTTCATGACGCCTTTATTTGCGTTTATGGGTGGGGCTTTCGCTTGTTTTCTCGTCTTTGCATTGTCATGGAAATCAGGTCTTAGCCCGTTAAAATTAATTCTTGTGGGAATTGCGATTAACGCGATGTTCACAGGTCTCACCGAAGCGTTTATTAGCTTTGGGGGTTCGTTGAATGTCTCAGCCTCAAGTGTGATTGGTTCGAATTTAACGATGCGTACGTGGAGCGATGTATCGACCATTGCGACATATGGAACTATCGGATTGGTTCTGGCATTTGCATTGTATAGCTGGTGTAATTTATTAGTGCTACAAGATAAGACGGCAAAAAGTATTGGCTTTCATGTCGCGCGTGCCCGTTTACTCATTGCGGCAGTGGCAGTTTTATTAGCAGCGATTTCGGTCGTAGTGGCGGGTGTGATCTCATTCGTCGGATTACTTGTACCGCATATTGCCCGCAGATTAGTTGGCTATGACCATAAGGTGCTCATACCGTTCACAGCGCTTTTAGGGGCGTTGATTATCTTGCTGGCTGACACGCTCGGTAGAACGATTGTGGCTCCGCTTGAAATACCTGCTTCGACGCTGATGGCGATCATCGGTGGACCGTTCTTAATATTCTTACTGCGAAAAGAGTGACCTATTATGGAAATGAAGCGCATTATTGTATCGCATGATAATATCACCAATCACTTGGATGATGTCTCGACGTCTATTTCTAAAGGGAAAGTGACGACAATCATCGGGCCGAATGGTTGTGGAAAATCGACATTACTCAGTGTACTTTCACGAAGTAATATGCCGACTTCAGGAACGGCTTCACTGGAGAATCGTGATTTAGTGATGTTTAAGCCAAAAGAATTTGCGAAGAAATTAGCGATTGTGTATCAGCAGAATGAAGTGCCAAAAGATTTGACGATTGAAAAACTAGTCAGCTTTGGTCGGTTGCCACATAAAACGTTATTACAGCGGAACCAGGAAGAGGATCGTAAGGCTATAGATTGGGCGTTATCCGTGACGAATCTAACTGACAAACGCCATAATGACTTAGAAGCATTATCGGGTGGAGAGCGTCAGCGTGTATGGATTGCGATGGCACTGGCACAACAGTCAGAAATACTGTGCCTGGATGAACCAACAACTTATTTGGATATATATTATCAGATTGAATTATTGGAGCTCGTGAAATCACTAAATGAAGACTATGGATTGACGATTGTCATGGTGTTGCATGATATCAATCAGGCGATTCGATACAGTGATGAGATTATTATGATGAAGAATGGTCGAATCATTGCAGAAGGTCCGCCGCGTGAAATCATTACAAAGGATATCATCAAAGAAGTATATGGAGTCAACGCTATCTTCAAGGAAGATGACGAATTAGGTCTTTATATGTTGTCGCTTGGTATTTAGGAGGTAAGCTGATGAAAAAACGCCTGTCGAAACTGATGCCTTTCATTTATCTGGCAGTCTTTCTCTACTCAGGCTATTTACTCGTGCAGTATGTATATACATACGTGGAATCAGCCAGCTCATTGAAGGAAACGCAAGAGATGTATGAGACGGCGTTAGAAAATACAGCTCAGGTTGCGGTAACGGGAGACGCCAAAGAAGATCTCTTGGAAGATGATTCGATGCGTCCAGAGTTTGAAGAATTAAATAAAGTGAATCAAGATATCGTGGGTTGGATTTCAGTGGAAGGTACCAATTTGCATAACCCCATCTTGCAGGCTACAGACAACGACTTTTATTTAAATCGTAACTTCGCACGAGAAAGTAGTCGTGCAGGCAGTGTCTTCATGGACTACCGGAATGATATTACGAATATGAGCCACAACACGGTCCTTTATGGTCATGCGATGAGAAACGATACGATGTTTGGTAGCTTGAAGAAATTTGGTGATCAAGACTATGCAGATGAACATCCGGTTATTTACATGGATACATTGTATGAGGGGTATGATATTGAAGTGTTTGCAGCATACGAAACGACGATCGACTTTTATTATATTGAGACAGACTTTCAGACGACCGAAAAATTTTCAGAATTTCTCGGGGAAGTCGAGTCACGTTCTCTAATTGATATGCCAGTTGAAGTAGGGGCGGACGATCGAATTGTTACATTATCGACTTGCAATAACTCGGTGAATAGTAAAGATAAACGCTATGTAGTGCAAGGCAAATTAGTGAAGCGCTAACGTATATGGATAGAATGAGGAGTTGCTCTTACAGGGTAGCTCCTTTAATTTCTTTAACGATTCGTCTGGTAATGATACGATAGGATAAAACGATGAGGTGGGGGACTTCATGGACTTGGATCGACTGCAAAATAAATTGTATGAAAATAAATCTTTATTCATTGGAGAAGATACTGCATTCCGTTCCGCTGTAATTATTCCATTAGTAGAAGCGGAAGGCGAATGGCATGTGCTGTTTGAGGTACGTGCTTTCACGATGAGGAAACAGCCGGGCGACATCAGTTTCCCTGGTGGAAAAATCGACATAACGGATGCATCACCTATGGAAGCAGCTTTACGGGAGACGCATGAAGAGCTCGGAATTGATCCGAAGACGGTACAGATGATAGAGGAGTTAAGCCCATATATTGCATCGCCTTCATTCGTCGTCTATCCGTTTGTGGCGGTCATTGACTATCATGAAATTATTCGAAGTTATAATAAAGAAGAAGTGGAAGAGGTGTTTACCATTCCGCTCAAATGGCTGATGGAACATGAGCCATATATGCATTTGGTATCGATTGAAATAGCCCCGCCAGATAATTTCCCTTTTGAAAAAATTATGAACGGAGACCAGTATAAGTTCAGAAGTCATTCGCTTGAAGAATGGTTTTATGAATATGGTAATTATACAGTTTGGGGATTAACGGCTAGAGTGTTAAAACATTTCATTGATATCGTGAAGAAATAAACCGGAATGAGGATCAAGTATGAAACAAAAGAGGACGTGGAAATTCAAGCTGTTCGTCGGGCTAGCAATTCTCCTGTTAATGAGTGCAGTTGGTTTCTTCCTATTCGCTAGTTCTTATTATACCGCGCAGGCTTACGCGAAAGAAAATATACAATCAGATTCAGATGTAACCGTTGAGAATGGTAAAGAGCTGGTGTTTGAACCTACTTCAAATAAGAAAAATATAGGTTTTATTTTCTATCAAGGGGCAAAAGTAGAAGCTGAAGCATACGCACCATTGGCCAAGGAAATTGCTAAACAAGGCTATACTGTAATCATTCCTCACTTGCCGCTCAAGATGGCCATATTCTCGCCTGATCGAGCAGATAAGGTAATACGTAATCATCCTGAAATAGATACATGGTTAATAGGCGGTCACTCTTTAGGCGGCGTGACGGCATCGGATTATGCATCTCGTCATGAAAAGATTTCCGCGCTTGTGCTGCTGGCTTCTTATCCTGGGAGTCATACGGATTTGAGTGAAACGTCGGTGGATATTTTGTCGATTTCGGCGAGTCGGGATGAGGTGGCAGATGCGAAAGCCATTCAGGCAGCCAAATCTAGTATGCCTGAAAATGCGAAGTTCATCGAGATAGAGGGCGGTAATCATGCAGGTTTTGGTGATTATGGTGAGCAGAAGGGTGACGGTAAAGCCACTATATCGAATGAAGAGCAGATGATGCAGACTTCTGCTGCGATTGTGGAATTAATTGAGGGTTTGAAAAAGTAGAAAGTATCTTCTGCTGAATTAAAAGGCTGTGCTAGGTTCGTGTCTTCACGATTTCCAGCACAGCCTATAGCGTTATTTTTAGACTATGAAATTAAAGTACTGTTAGTGTCACTTCAATATTGCCTCTAGTTGCTTTGGAATATGGGCAGACGTGGTGTGCTTTTTCAACTAGTTCTTCTAGTTGAGCCTTTTCGATATCTGTACCAGTTACTTGTAAATCAACTTCTAGTTTGAAGCCGCCGTCTGTTTCATCTTTGCACAGGCTGACGTTTGCTGTAACTTCTGATGAAAACTTAACGCGTTCTTTGCTTGCGACAAGTTGAAGTGCGCTGTCGAAACAAGCTGCATAACCTGCAGCGAATAATTGCTCAGGGTTAGTAGAGTTCTCTAATTCTTTCGCTCTTTTTGTACCCGGCATTGCCGTATCGAATTCGACTACTTTGTCGGAGGAAACTACATGGCCTTCTCTTCCTCCGTTAGCAGTTGCTGTGGATGTAAATAATTTTTCTGACATGAAATCACTACCCCTTATCTAATTTTTTAGTCTCACTCCATTGTGTACCCGAATATTGGATAATTATGTGTGAATTCTATAATCTTTTATGCTCGTGTATGGTAACGTCATCTAACGTAGTCAATACGTTTAGTTAAATTAGTTAGGAAGTGGGAACACGATATGAACAAAAATGATATTGCAGATATTCGTAAACGATTTAAATTAGATACAGATCTTTTGACGATTACTGATATTTACCATGTCTATATTAGGCAGGAAAGTAGTGAGATCTACCACGAAGAGAGTCAGGCTTTTGCATTGCTAGACCGTGAGCAACAAGAATTGTTCATGACGAATTTCAAAAAGGTGCTAGGTGGTAAACTAGGCATGAAGTTATTTGAAGTGAAATTTGAACGTCAGACTGAAGAGAATAACGAGGGTCACGCACAAAAGCTTTTGTATGATGGGTTGCAGGTGGAAGAAACCGAGGATTGGAAAGAAGAGATGCAACATCTAGCACTAAAAATGGTGAAAGATATCCAATATGAAAAGGATCTCGTTGTGACATTTATTCGTGGAAACTACTTTAAAAAGACTAAGCGTAACAGTGAAGAAACAGAAATTGATATGCGGGATGAAGTGTTTACGACGCCGTTTATTCTGTGCAGTATGAATCATACGGACTTGCCGAAGCGCTCCATCGTATTTGATTTCCAAGAGCGTGAATTCAAATCGAATACGATGCTCGATCCTATCATTAATCTTGCGTCACCGATAGGCGGCTTTTTATTCCCTTGCTTTACAGACAACTCAGCTGATGTAAATCATGTGTTGTATGCTGCTGGTAGAGCGAATAAGCCAGATTATGCATTCATAGAGAATGTTCTGAATGGAGAAGAAGTGGTCACTGCTGCGGACGATAAGGCTGTTTTCGAGGAAATCGTCAAACAAGTAGTCGGTGGTGAAGTAGATACGGAAACATTAGGAAATGTATATGAAGCTATCTACCGATTAACTGTAGCGGATGACGAAGAAGAAGAACCGGAAGAACCACCTGCAATTGATGCGAAGCAAGTAGAGCGTGTGTTGAAAATGAGCGGCGTCGATTACGTGAATACAGAAGCTGTAGAAACGGCTTTCCAGACTGTAGTGGACGACACCTCTTATGAAATGAAAGCAACTCACATCGTACCAAGCTATACGTCGAAGTCGATTAAGATCGAAACCAAAGTAGCAAATATTTCAATCAGTCCACAAGACTTAAAGTATGTGAAGCAAGTGAACTATGATGGCAAGCAATGTATTTTGATTGAAGTAGAAGAGGACACAATTATTGAAGGATTCAAAGTGATTTCGGAAGATTTATTGACATGAAAACAGTCATTAATTAAATCTAACAAGTGAAGAAGTTCAAAAATTCGACACATTACTGGCTTTATTCTGACAAATAAACAAGTCCCTTTAAACCTAGTTATATTTGATGTATACTAGAAAAGATGGTAGTAGATGTATGGTTAAACATGAGACAGAATAAAGTGCTCCTAGTACGCGCCATGTATGCTGTGACGCCTTATTTAGGAACATTTACGTTTCTGTAAATTTCACATATAAGGAAGGTCAAAATGAGTAATAGACAAACTAAATCAGATGTTATATTAATTGGTGCCGGAATTATGAGTGCAACGCTAGGAACAATGCTTAAAGAATTAGCGCCTGACTGGAATATCTCGTTATTCGAGAAACTAGATAAAGCTGGGGAAGAGAGTTCGCATGAGATGAATAATGCGGGAACAGGACACGCAGCATTGTGTGAACTGAACTACACTTCCGAAAGACCAGATGGGACTGTAGATATCGCAAAAGCGGTTAAAGTTAATGAACAGTTCCAGTTATCTATGCAGTTTTGGTCACATTTAGTAGAGAAAAATTTGATCAAAGACCCTGAACAATTTATTATGCCACTGCCACACATGAGTCTTGTACAAGGTGAAGACAATGTGACGTATTTGAAGAAACGCTTTGAAGCGATGACAGCAAATCCACTATTCGAAGGAATGGAGTTTTCCGAAGATCCGGAAAAACTAAAAGAATGGATTCCGTTGATCATGAAAGACCGTACTGTGGATGAAGCAATTGCTGCAACAAAAATCGATACAGGTACAGACGTAAACTTTGGTGCATTGACTCGTATGTTAATCGAGCACATGCAAAAAGTGGGCGTTGATGTAAACTACGGGCATCAAGTAGAAGATATCAAACGTACAAGTGATGGCGAATGGGAATTAAGAATAAAGAATAATATAGACGGTAAGCTTGAATTCCATAAAACTAAATTTGTTTTCATTGGTGGCGGAGGCGGAAGTCTTCCATTACTACAGAAAACAGGTATACCTGAAAGTAAACATATCGGTGGATTCCCAATCAGTGGTGTCTTCATGGTCTGCAAAAATCCAGACGTCATTGCAAAACATCATGCGAAAGTATACGGAAAAGCAAAAGTGGGTGCACCACCAATGTCTGTTCCACACTTAGATACTCGCTATATTGATGGTGAAAAGTCCTTGCTATTCGGACCGTTCGCGGGCTTCACACCGAAGTTCTTAAAAGAAGGATCTATGATGGATCTTATTGGTTCAGTGAAACCGAATAACTTAACGACTATGCTAGCATGTGGTGCAAAGAATATGCCATTGACTAAATACTTGGTAGAACAAGTAGTACAAACAAAAGAACAACGTATCAATGAACTGCGTGATTTCATCCCAGACGCGAAAAGCGAAGATTGGGATCTATGGACTGCAGGTCAACGTGTACAAGTCATTAAAGATACTCCAAAAGGCAAAGGTACGCTTCAATTTGGCACAGAGCTTGTAACAGATCAGGATGGTTCCATTGCAGCGTTACTTGGAGCATCTCCAGGAGCATCTACTGCAGTAGCAGTTATGCTGGATCTTATTAACAAGTGCTTCCCAGGACAAGTAAGTGATTGGGAGCCGAAGTTGAAAGAAATGATTCCTTCATATGGTAAAGCATTAGCAGAGCATCCTGAATTATTGAAGGACATGCATGCTTCTACTTCCAAGATATTGAAGTTAACTGAAAATGAGCTAGAGAAAGAAGCAGTTCGTAACTAATAGTTAGAATTATAAACGCACTACTACGATGTATTTCGTAGTAGTGCGTTTTTGTCGTCTTATGTATAATTATCGCGTTGAAGGAGTTCAAGTATACTTTAACGTTTGCTGGAACTTCGGTTGTACTAATTCTTCCTAACATACTCCTAACAATTAATAAATATTACATTCTACGAACAACCTTAAATTATAAGTAAAATAAGTAACCCCCCTGCATATTTATTTGGCAGAGGGGACTACTTATTTAAACATAGAAACCTTCTTCAACATCGCACAAACCGGTATAGCAATAGCAATTCCTACTGCACATTGGACCAGATCACCTGGGATGGAAGCTAGCGGGATGATCAAACTGTTATATAGAATACTTTCTCCGATATAATAACCGGCAATCGTGAATGGAATGGATAGTAACATTGCAAGTAGATTGAATTTAAAACTCGTTCCTTTGCGGCCATTTGACCAAGCAACCTTACCCACGATATAACCTTGCAATCCGCGTGTCAAAATCGTGATAGGAGCCCATAAAGCCCATCCGCTGACGAGGTCGAACAAGCCCATTCCAACGGCTCCTGCAATCATGCCTTTCTTCGGTCCGAATAAAATGGAGACAATGAACAACATGGCAGTACCAAGATGGATTAATCCACCATTTCCTAAAGGGAGCTTAATATTAAGTAAAAGAGTAGCGACGAACACAAGTGATGCAAGCATAGATGTCAGGATTAAATCAAAGGTCTTCGTTCGTTGTGCTGGATAGCTCTGTGTTTTTTGCATAGTCTGAATCTTCCTCACGTATAAAAGTAGTAAATTTAGAATAAAGGCAATCTGATACTTTAAAAAGAGTCAATTTACAATAAAGTTAAGGGGTCAGATAAGAATGAACCCATAGAGTGGGTTTTGAATTATGAACGAATACATTCTATACTTAGGAAAAAAGGAAGTGAGCTAGAATGAAAAAGAAAAATCTGGCTTGGATAGCAGGGGCAGCTGTACTTCTTCCTTTTGCCTATGGCATTGGAGCTACTGCCTTGATTCGAGCAACTGGCTATCGTGTCATGAAACGATTACCTGAAAGAAAAGGCATTGCACTCACGTTTGATGATGGACCCCATCCCGTTTATACAATGCAACTGCTCGATTTACTCAAACACTATCAAATCCAAGCAACATTTTTCGTGGTAGGTCAGAACGTTCGAGATTATCCTGAAGTTGTAGAACGTATGCATAAGGAAGGCCATCAAATCGGCATTCATCATGACCGCCATACGTCTAGCTGGCTGTTAACACCGTCTCAACTGTCATATGAAATTAAAGGAACCCACCGCGCGATTAAGACTGTCACAGGTGACTCGCCTACATTATACAGACCACCGTGGGGTTTCTTAAATGCTGCCACACTATTCGTCACCAAATCCTATCAAATTATTCTTTGGTCACACGTATTTCATGATTGGAAAATAGGGAGTTGTAAATCAGGGTTACTAGAAGGCTTGCGCAACACACCTGCTGATGGCTCCATTGTGCTATTGCACGATGACGGCACCAATCGAGGAGCAGATGACGAAGCACCAGCCTATATGTTGGATAAGCTCTCGGTATACTTGGAAGAGGCTGTTGCGAATGGTGTAAAATTTGTACCTGTCAAAGCTTAGATATAATAATTCAGCTGTTGGTAGTTTGTAGATATGTAATTATACAATTACTTTTTATTAATGTTTTAGCATGTGATAGTCAAAGTTTTCTAGCTATAAAGTTGATCAGCGTCCTCATGTTCTTTACGGTATTCTTCTTCTCACATCGTAATCAAGTAAGTATATACAAGCCTACACCTCTATAACTTTATGCGAAACGCCTCTAATCTTCTATAAGATTAGAGGCGTTTTTACATAGTTTTTAAAGAACGGTCATTCTATCGCTTGTGTAAGATTCAATAATAGTGTATAACCATTGTATAAGGTTATGCGAAGAAAAATACTATTAATCCATTAAATATACACTTTTGTATAATGTTTGTTTCGAATTTGACTTAAGGAGTTGTGAGGAATGAAGAAAAAAGTACATGTAATTGGGGCAGGCGTAGCAGGATTAGCGAGCGCCATTCGACTTCAACATGCAGGTTATCAAGTAGAGCTGTTTGAAAAAGAGTCCATGGCTGGAGGTAAGATGCATCGTATCGAACAAGACGGCTATCAATTTGATTTGGGGCCTACAATTGTGATGATGCCTGATCTGTATAAAGAAATATTTTATCTATGCGGAAAAGATCCGGACGACTATATTCCAATGGAGCGTTTAGATCCAATGTATAGCGTGTATTTTGGTGATAAACCGCAGGATCACTATGAAATCTCTGCTGAACTGTCAAAACTAATGGAAGTATTCGAAGGAATAAGTGAAGATGATGCAGCTGGATTCCTAGAATACTTGCAAGTGATTTATAAGCGTTTCCTAGTGGCGAAAGAACATTTCTTGCAGAAGCCATTCCGCAAACCATCGGATTTCTATAACTTGTCTGTACTTAAACAAGGTTTGAAACTGAAGACGTTTGACACGGCGGATGCATTTATGAGCAAGTACATTAAAGATGAACGTCTTAAGCAGATGATCAGTTTCCAAACATTATATATCGGAGTTTCACCTTATAGTGGTCCGTCATTATATACGATGATTCCGATGATCGAATTCCTCTACGGCGTCTGGTTTATTAAAGGCGGAATGTACACTATGGCATCATCGCTTGAGCGTTTGTTCCTAGAGCTTGGAGGCAAAGTACATTACAACACACCGGTCGAGGAGATAGTCATTGAAAATAGACAAGCAAAAGGTATACAAGTTGCGGGTGAATTCATCGAATCCGATTATGTAATGTGCAATGCAGACTTCCCATACGCAATGAAAAGACTGGTAAAAGATGTGCCTTCTAAGGGGAAATACACGGATAAGAAAATCGATAATATGAAATACTCTTGTTCATGCTTCCTGATGTATCTTGGAATGGATAAGAAATATGAAGAAGTAAAGACTGCACATAATTTTATCTTCAATGAGAAATTAAGAGAAAACTTGGATGATATTTTTACTGGTAAGAAACTAGAAGAGGCATCTTTCTACGTTTATATTGGCTCCAAGTTAGATCCTTCATTGGCACCTGAAGGTAAAGATGGTTTGTATATTTTAGTACCGGTTTCGGATCGTTCGTGTTCGCAATACGATTGGGATGAAGAAACAATCCAGCATTATCGCCACTACGTTCTGGAAGCATTGAAGAAAGTAAAGGGCTTTGAAAATGTGGAGAATGAAATTGTATCTGAAAGCTTTATGACACCGAAAGACTTTGAAGAGCGTTTCAATGCACAAAATGGCGCAACATTCGGGTTGCAGCCAACACTTAGCCAAAGTAATCATTTACGTCCACAAAGTAAAGCAACACATTGTGAAAATTTATACTTTACAGGTAGTAGTACACATCCAGGTGCGGGGGTGCCGATTGTTCTTCTTTCCGCACGAATTGCGACAGAAGAACTGATGCATGACGATAGAGGTATATTATTCCAAGCAACTTGAGAGGAGAATTCATATGGTAATCGATCGATCATCGACTATAGCTTCTGACTATGCCTATTGTGAAAAAATCATCAAGCGTCATTCAAAGAGCTTTTATTACGCGTTCTCAAACTTACCAAAAGATAAAGCGCGCGCAGTATATGCTATCTATGCCTTTTGCCGAACTGCAGATGATAGTGTAGATGAAAATAATACAAGCGGTTTACAACTTATTGCGTTGGATCGATTGACAGATGAACTCAATCATTTTGCAAAAGGCCAAGAAGTAGATCATCCATTATGGAGAGCTTTACGTGACGTATTCAATCGTTTCGATATGGACATACAACCGTTTTACGAACAACTGACAGGGCAACGTATGGATATTCATTTTATAAGCCCATCGAATCTTAGTTCATTGGAAACGTATAGTAAGTATGTGGCAGGTTCTGTAGGAAAAATGTTGTTACCCATTATTGCCAGTAACGCTAAGATGGACTTGAATCGCGTGGCGGAAGAGCTCGGCATTGCAATGCAACTAACAAATATCCTTCGTGATGTCGGTGAAGATTACCGAGACAAAGGTCGTATTTACTTGCCACAAGAGGAAATGGAACGCTATAAGTATAGTGAAGTTTTTTTGTCAGAAGGGCAAATCACAAAG
Organism: Sporosarcina sp. P29; assembly: GCF_002743265.1. Lineage (NCBI taxonomy): Bacteria > Bacillati > Bacillota > Bacilli > Caryophanales > Caryophanaceae > Sporosarcina > Sporosarcina sp. P29. Next base: position 66,043 of record NZ_PDYX01000007.1, read on the forward strand.
AACTTTGTGGCTATGTGGGAATATCTTGCGAAACGTGCGGAGAACTTATATGACAATTTCACGCAACATATTGGAGAATTCGATGAGGATAGCCGTTTTCCCGTATTATCGTCAGCACATGTTTATCAAGGAATATTAAATAGTGTACGAAAAAGTGGATACGATTGTTTTAATCAGAAAAATTATGTGTCAGCGGTGGAAATGGCAAAGTTAGTTGCCCGTGCGAGCATGTAAGAAGGAGAGTGGCCCTATATGTTGGAAAACCAAAAACGCGTAGTGGTGATTGGCGGTGGCCTAGGTGGGCTGTCAGCTGCTATTTCATTAGCGCAACGTGATTATTCTGTAACCTTGTATGAACAAAACAATCATCTAGGTGGAAAATTAAATCGCTTGGAGCAAGACGGTTTCGGTTTCGATTTGGGCCCTTCCATTTTGACGATGCCGCATATTTTCGAAAAGCTGTTTGAGGATAGTGGGAAGTGTATGTCAGATTACGTAAAAATACTTAGATTAGAGCGTGAATGGCGTTCTTTCTTCCCCGACGGAACAGTGCTCGATTTATATGGTGATTTACAAAAGATGGAGCAGATGAACCCACAGTTATCACATAAGGATATGAAAGATTATCAGAAGTTCCTGAACTATTCTAAAGGTCTGTATGACATGACGGAAGCGGGCTACTTCAAAGAAGGACTGGACTCCACGAGTGAAGTGATTAAACATCACGGCGCACTCAAGTCGATTAAAGGCTTTGATCTGTTTTCTACTGTACACGGTGCAATTGACAAGCGTGTACGTAATCCGCATCTGCGCGATATGCTGTCGTACTTTATTAAATACGTTGGTTCTTCTCCTTATGACGCGCCAGCTATACTAAATATGATGGTCTATATGCAGCATGCGCAAGGTTGTTGGTATGTACCGGGCGGAATGCATCATTTAGCTAATGCACTTGTTCAATTGGCAGAAGAAGTCGGTGTCAAGCTACATACAGGGATCGGTGTTCGGAAAATGAAGACAATTGGAGACCAAATTATTGGCGCTGAACTGGCTAACGGTGAAATAGTAGAGGCAGACTATTTCGTTTCCAATATGGAAGTCATTCCGTTCTATCAGAAGATGGTTGATAGTGACCCTAAGTTCACGAAAAAACTCGAGAAGAAGTTCGAACCATCCAGTTCAGGCTTGGTGCTTCATTTAGGCGTAAAGAAGAGCTATCCGCAACTTAATCATCACAACTTCTTCTTCTCCAAGAATCTTGAAAAGCAAATGGATAAAGTATTTGTGAAGAAGCAATTACCTGATGATCCTACGATTTATCTTGTCAATACAAATAAAACGGATCCATCGCAAACGGTACCAGGGCATGAAAACTTGAAAATCCTCCCACATATTCCGTACATTCAAAATAACCCGTTTACGCCAGCGGATTATTTGAAGTTAGAAAATAATGTGCTGAAAAAGCTAGAGCGTATGGGGCTCGAAGGCTTGCGCGAGAATATTGTGACGCGGGATGTCTGGACACCTCACGATATTGAACGCACGTATGGTTCCCACCGTGGCTCGATCTATGGAACGGTGTCGGATAAAAAGAAAAATAAAGGATTTAAACATCCGAAGCAAAGTGAGCGCTTTGACAATCTGTACTTTGTCGGTGGTACAGTCAATCCCGGTGGTGGTATGCCCATGGTGACGCTAAGTGGTCAACAAGTATGCGATAAAATCATCGCGCGTGATCTGGCGAAACGTTCACAATCATAAATACACGATGCGGGAGAGGGGTTTGCGATGGACGTCTTAGTAATACTGTTGATGATAGCATTTGTCATAGCACTCCTTGGTCTATTGTCAGGCGTACTAGTCTTTTGGCGAGTACCGATTATACAACCTACAGGCACTCCCAAGTCTTCCGCTTCTATTATTATTCCAGCGAGGAATGAAGAGTTGCGACTACAACCGCTACTCGAATCAATTGTTCATCAGCGACATGTATCGTATGAAGTGATCGTGGTAGATGACGGTTCTACTGACGGTACAAGAGAGCTGGCACGATCTTACGGGGCAGTCGTGATTTCAAACGAGCTACTAGAAGACGGTTGGATTGGAAAATCTGCGGCTTGTTGGGCAGGTGCGTTGACGGCAGAAAATAAACTATTGTTATTTATGGATGCAGATACGGTTTTTACGCATCCAGACAGTTTGTCGATTTACGTGGCATCATTCGAGTCCATGGGGAGCCGTGGCATTTTGTCGTTACAGCCAGATCATTATGCAGAGAGATGGTATGAACAACTGGCATTTCTCTTTCCTCTCATAGTGATGGCAGGGATGAACGTATTTACTATAGTGGGAGACCGTTTGAAAGCTGGGGGTTCATTTGGGCCGTGCTTGTTATGTGATAGGGAGCAGTATGGACAGGTGGGCGGACACGCGGTTGTTCGCGGCGCTATAATGGATGACTTAGCACTTGGGCAGGCGTTTCAAGAACATGGTCTGCCTGTCCACTGTTTTGGTGGTAAGGGAATTGCGTGGTTACGTATGTATCCTGGCGGCTTGTCTGATATGGTGCAAGGCTATTCTAAAAGCATGGCAAGTGGTTCTACGGCGACGCATCCACTCGTTATGGGGATGATCTATGTCTGGATGGCGGGTGCGTCGATTGCTCCAGTTATGCTGATTGTTTCAAGTTTTAGTTCGACAGGTTGGCTAGGGGTATCTATTGGTTTATATACGTTGTACGTAATTGAATTAGTGATCGCTTCAAGACGTGTCGGTCGTTTTGTTTGGTGGATATTTCCGCTGTATCCGTTATTATTGGTCGTCTTTATTTCGATATTCATGTACTCTCTGTATCTATCTAAACGAAAAGGCAGTGTGGAATGGAAAGGGCGCAATATTAACGTATAAGGATAAAAGTTGCAGGAGCCAATGAAGGGGATGATAGGATGCCACTTATTGAATTACCGTTACTGTGGGTCATCGTGGTGGACGCAGTAGCATGGGTGATATTTCATCTTTCTATATCGATGGCGGCGCAGCGAATTCCTATCGATTCGTTTGTGCGGCATAAATGCTTGTACAAAGCTTTTCGTTGGGAGCAAGAAGGTCAAATTTGGCAACGGTTATTCCGCGTGAAGAAGTGGAAGGGCTATATCCCTGATGGTACGTTGTTCATCTCTAACGGTTATAATAAGAGTCAGCTGCACGGGGCTGATGTTTCATCGCTTTATGACTTTCTGTTAGAGTCCAGACGTGCAGAATGTGTGCATTGGCTGACCATCTTACCTGGCTTTTTCTTCTTTTTGTGGAATCCTGTTTGGGCCGCTTGGTTAAACATTGCCTATGCCGTGCTGTTTAACGTGCCATTGATCATCGTGCAACGGTTTAATCGTCCGCGCTTGGAAAGGCTGATAAATTCATCAAGATAAGTTTTTGTAGTAGTATGTAAGTATTGGGTATTGTATGATAACACAACCTGATGGCAGGAATATTTGACGCAAAGGAAGAGGTGATTGCCTACTCCTTTGCGCTTTTTTTAGTTGCGTAGTTTTTTTACTGCTACGAATACAATGGTCAAAGTTATGAGAGCCAAACAGATTAATATAGAGAAGATAACAGAAGGGTACTCCCCATTAAAGCCACTTTCTGAAGTGTGCTTGGAATATATTCCGTAATAAGCCCAAATCAATACAAGTGCGTAGGCTATATCCTGACGTCGAATCGTAGTTGAAATCCCGATAACAGCACCTACGAATAAAATGACTATCGTCCATGTCGCGTCAGATAAACCAAATCCATCCCACTCAATTGAAACGAGATAAGCGGTAATGTTTGCGATGGTAGCGATTGTAATCCATCCAAAATAGACGCTGAACGGAAGCTTTATGAAGAAGGATTCTCTACGAGTCAACGAAGCATGAAATGTCAGGGTATTGATTTTTATTAATGTCAGCAACATGAATAGCATGACGATAACGGAAAGTAGTAGATATTCGTAATGCCACAAGAAAATCCACGTTGCGTTCAGTAGGGAAGAGATACAGAACCATATGCCCACTGGACTGAGAAGTTGTGGATTTTTCTTCTTTTGGAAAAGATCCAATTGATAGATGACATGAAGTAGTAAGAGTAAGTAGATCAGACTCCAAATAGAAAACGTAAATCCTGCCGGTGCAAATAAATTTCCGTATTTGTCTGATAGCTCGCCAGTCGTTTGTCCATTTAACGGAATGATATTGGCCAATGCGTTAGCTGTGATCATGATGGCGTAGGTGATAACAATAGCTATGCGTAACAGTATAGAAGTCTTTCCTTGTTTCATTTCCCCACCTCCACTTTCTATTAGTATAGTGTAGTTTATAGTTAAGTATTCCTGGTTTTATGCAGAGTGAAACATGGGAGGTTTTCTTCACTTCATTTCGGTTGATGGTATAATGGATCCAAAATAGGTTGGTAATAAAATGGAGGTCATACTATATGAAGAAAAATGTCCATGTTGTGGGGGCAGTGATTGAAAATGAGCAAGGTCAAGTGTTAGCTGCACTTCGAAGTCCAGTGATGACACTACCGAATTTTTGGGAGTTCCCAGGAGGCAAAATAGAAGAGGGAGAAACACATCAACAAGCACTGCGACGTGAGATTCAAGAAGAGTTGGGTTGCACTATAACTGTAGGGGAAGCAGTAGAAGATACTACATATGAGTACGAAAAAGTAATTGTCCGATTGGAAACGTTCATGGCGAACATTGTAGAAGGAAAGCCTGTGGCGGCAGAGCACGCGGAATTACGTTGGATTGCAAAAGATCAGTTACATACGCTGGAATGGGCACCTGCGGATATACCGGCAATAAAAAAGTTGGGAAATCAATAGCGTCAAGAGAGAGGTGTCAGTGGGATGGGAGATTTTATTCGGCAACTTGAAGCGTCTTTACACAAGGGGTTTGTGAATAAAGAACATAATCAGAGTGGTAGTTATAAACCGGAGCTATTGGTGAATAGTTCAACAAAGAATACGACGGTGCTATCCTCGATTCAGAATGAACTTCGACACTGTGAACAATTTTTATTCTCCGTGGCATTTATTACGGAAAGCGGCCTGGCTACACTAAAATCCTTATTTTATGATTTGCATAAACGAGGTGTAAACGGCCGAATTATTACGTCTACGTACTTATATTTCAATCAGCCAAAAGTATTTCGTGAGCTACTGAACATTCCGAACGTAGAAGTACGTCTTACTGAAAAGGAAGGCTTTCATTCAAAGGGCTATATTTTTCAGCAAGGTGATCAATATTCGTTAATCGTAGGTAGTTCAAACTTAACGGCACATGCGCTTCAAGTGAATTACGAGTGGAATGTGAAGTTAACATCTCATCGTGATGGGGAAATTGTTTATCATTTTAAAGATCAGTTTGAAGATGTATGGTCAGATGCCAATGTATTAACTGAAGAGTGGATTGAACACTACGAAACGGTTTATCAGGAACATGCAGATCGGGCAAGTGCCGCTCAAGTATTTGAGCATCCATCCGCCTATCAAACGAATGCAATTGAGCAAGCGCTAGTGATTAAGCCGAATAAAATGCAACAGGCGGCTCTTGCAAGTATTGAGGCAGTGCGTGCGAACGGTCAGGACAAAGGGTTGGTCATTTCAGCAACAGGTACAGGCAAGACGTATCTATCCGCGTTTGATGTACGTAAATTTGCACCGAAACGTATGCTATTCATTGTGCATAGGGAGCAAATCTTGAAGAAAGCTATGCAAGACTTCAAGCAGGTGCTCGGGGGAATCGACGAGGACTTTGGGGTGTATATAGGTGCCAACCGGCAGTCGGATAAGAAGTATGTGTTTGCAAGTATCCAGACATTGTCAAAGCCTGAAAACCTTCGGGACTTTGATCCGCAAGACTTTGATTATATTTTAATTGATGAAGTACATAAAGCGGGCGCGGCGAGCTATTTGCGTGTGATCGACTATTTCTCACCGAAGTTTCTGATGGGGATGACCGCGACACCTGAACGAACGGACGACTTCAACATATACAAGCTCTTCGATTATAATATTGCGTATGAAATCCGTCTTCAAGAAGCCCTAGAAGAAGATATGCTGTGTCCGTTCCATTATTTTGGCGTGACGGATTTTGAAATAGATGGCGAGCTTATTGGTGACCACACCGTTCTTTCTAAATTGGTTACGGATGAACGTGTTGAGCATGTCATTGAAAAAATTTCCTATTACAGTCACGCCGGTAATCAAGTGAAAGGCTTGATGTTTTGCAGTCGAAAAGAAGAGGCGCGTGAATTATCAAAAGAACTCAATTTGCGTGGCTACAGAACCGTAGCATTAACGGGCGATGATTCGTATGAGGAGCGCATGCGCAGAGTGGATCAGCTAGAAAAAGGAGAACTCGATTATATACTGACCGTGGATATTTTCAATGAAGGTATCGATATTCCAAGTATTAACCAAGTGGTCATGCTTAGACAAACACAGTCCAGTATCATTTTCATTCAACAACTAGGACGTGGACTGCGCAAGGATCGCAACAAGCCATTCGTTACGGTCATTGATTTTATCGGAAACTATGCGAATAACTATTTGATTCCCATTGCATTGTCTGGGGATCGCTCGATGAATAAAGACACTGTTCGACGGAATATGAAAGATACTAGTTATATTAAAGGTGTCTCGACAATTAATTTTGAAGAAGTTGCACAGAAACGTATTTTCAACGCAATCAACAGCAGTAATTTAACGTCTTTGAAAATCTTGAAAGAAGCGTATCAAGATTTGAGGAATAAAATTGGCAGAGTGCCTTATCTATACGATTTTATCGAGCAGCATTCTATTGATCCAGTCGTTATCATTAATAAACACACTAGTTACTTTGATTTTCTACTGAAGGTTGCATCTAAAGAAGATCCTATTCAAACGATTACTCCATATGAGAATCAAGTATTAACGATGTTCTCTATAGAATTGATCAATGGCAAACGGATGCATGAAGTAGTGCTGGCGGAGATGTTACTTTCTAAAGGAAGTGTCCATGTAGATGAATTCATCTACGAGCTAGAAACTACAGGCTGTCAAGTGGATGAGGATACGATTGAATCCGTCACGCGAATTTTTAATTTATCATTTTTCACACAAAATGCCCAAACGAAATATGGCAATCAAGCGATTATTACGATGGATCATAACCAAGTTTTCACGTTCAACGAAAAGATTCAGCAGAGTATTGAAGATGATTCGTATGCAGTGTTTCTAATTGCGGATGTGTTGCGTAGTGCGAAAGAGAAATCTAAAGTATACGATTGTGCAAATAAATTAACGCTGCATGCCAAATATTCACGTAAAGATGTATGTAAATTATTGAATTGGCAGGCGGACGAGAGCTCGACAATGTATGGTTATAAAACAAAGCACGGTACTTGTCCTATATTCGTCACGTATCATAAGCATGGGGAAGTGGAAGCGAGCGTGGATTACGGTGATGAATTCATCAATCCTGAGTTATTCAAATGGTATACACGCAGTAATCGAACACTCCGATCGAATGAAGTGCAAACGATTATTCAGGCGAAAGAAAAAGAGATCGACATTCATTTATTCGTAAAGAAAGATGACGATGAGGGAACAGACTTCTATTACTTGGGGAAAGGCCTACCTGATCAGCAAAGTGTTGTGGAAGACCATATGATAGATGGTAAAGGAAAGTGTTTGCCAGTAGTCCATATGAACATGGTAATGGAGTACCCAGTAGAAAATACACTCTATGATTATTTGATAGAAGCCTAAAAAACCCCGTGAGATCACATCTCTCACGGGGTTCTTTTTCATCATTCACATTCGCATCGATATGTCTCGGAACAAGGAGGGCATGTTGGACATTTTTTATGATGGTGTTCTTTTTTCGATGGGTGATTCGATTTCTTTTTCTTACAAGTACAAGTTTTTTTACATGTACACTTACCTTGACATGTACACTTCTTCTTGCACTCACATTTACGTTTTGTTTTATGTTCTTTGCATGTGCAGTTGGTTTTGCAGTCACATTTGCGCTCCACTACTTCGAATTGTCGCATCATATCATGATCTTCGTGCTCTAAAATATGACAATGAAGCATGTAGCGACCGGTGAATGGAGCAAAGCGCATAATGACCCGTGTCACAAACCCAGGTGGAGACTGCACGACGTCTTTCCAACCACGTTCATTTATGTCAGGTTGTTCTGGAGGTCCAGTGAAGTTGAGTAAACCATTCGCTGTGAAACCTTGGGCGTCAAATGGGATGCGGTCGAGGATCTGGAATTGGATCAAATGGATGTGTATAGGATGCGTTGCGCCGGCCGTGTTAATGATGCGCCAGATCTCTGTATCATTCAGTTTAGGCTTGAAATCGATTCGTTCCATGAAACCTTTATTATTAAACAGGAACTTTAAACGACCATATTCATCGATGTCTGCATCCAGTGTAATATCACGTGTTCGAGCAGCGTCGCATTCGCGAAGTTTGGGTATGTGGCTGAGTATAGCCGGGAGATTGCTCGTATCTGGCGCCGCTAATTCAACCACTCTGAACTGCATAATTTGTCCATCGGTTTCTGGGTCAGGCAGAGCACCTACTGGCGGTGCGAAATCAAACGGTGTCGCTGCAGTATTTTCTAAGACGATCGTATCACCGGGTGCCTGTTTGGAGAAATCGATAATTACGTCCATACGTTCAGCGGGTGCAATCGTTAACTCATCCATATAGGCAGGTGTTTCCAATAGTCCGCCATCTGAACCGATTTGTATGATCTTCTGTCCGTTAGATAAATTCATTTTGTAAAAGCGTTCATTGGATGCGTTCAATATGCGGAATCGGTATTTTCTTGGCTCTACTTCTAAATATGGCCAGACCTTACCGTTGACTGTGATGTTTTCAAACGCTTCGCCAGGTGTGACGGAAGGATGAGGGAATGTTAATCCCGGTTGTAGTGGTCCCGGTATGAAAGCCGGTGTATCTGAATAAAATAGGGAGCCATCTTCGTTAAAGCCGCGATCAGCGATAATTAATGGCATTTCATACGCTCCGGAAGGAAGATTCAGTTTGCGTTCTTCTTCATCGCGAATAATATACATGCCAACGAGACCCGCATAGACATTTAAACGGGTAATGCCTACCGCGTGATCGTGGTACCAAAGTGTAGCTGCACGTTGATTATTATTATATTTATAAACAGGCGAGTCAAATACCGCGCCGACGGTACGATAGTTATTTGTAAACCAAGCTTCAGGATGACCATCGCTTTCAGGCTCAACTTCCGCTCCGTGTAAATGCACAACTGTACGAACATCTGGCATATGTTCGCTTGAACCGTGCAGTGTTCTATCGATTGGTAGGAAATGTTGCTCGGGGAGTTCATTCTTCCACTTGATATGTGCGCACTCACCACTGTTGACATTCACTAGTGGACCAGGGAATTGCCCCTCATATCCCCAAATCTTTGTAGGCGCCAACTCTGAATGAAACTCGTGAAAGAACTCTTTCATGCCAATTTCATAGTACGAGAAGCACTTATGCTTCTCGAGTGGAGTAAGATATTGAGGAATAGGTAGTGGATCAATAAACGGTGTTAATTTCAATACATCGCTTCCTTCCAAGTGAATTTACTATCAAAACTAGTAGATGCAAGAGGAAGACCACTTATGCCTATAAACTAATGATAGGCTATTCATAGCTCAACATATGATGTAAAATAGCAAAAGTGCTTTTAGCGCATCAAGATAGGGAGGTTTTATGAATGAAGACCCGTTCACCAAGGAAAAAGCTGCTGATAGAATACGTGTGGATTGTGATTGGATCCATCTTAGTCGGTTTAGCTTTTAATATATTTTTCTTACCGGCAAGACTCGCAGCTGGAGGCGTATCTGGCGTGAGTACTATTTTATACGAGATGTATGGATTTGAACCTGCCTTTGTGCAGTGGCTTATTAATATCCCGATATTTTTTATAGGCTTATTTCTTCTTGGCAAGGATTTTAGTCTGAAAACATTAGTTGGAACATTTTTTGTGCCGCTAACCATTTGGGTGACTGCTGATATCCCATCCACAATTGATAATCCTTTATTGTCTGCCATATATGGGGGGATTATGTTAGGTGTAGGGCTCGGGATAGTCTATCGAGGAAATGGATCGACTGGGGGACTTGCGACGGTAGCGCAAATCGTTAAGAAATATACAGGTTTGTCTAGTGGTTATGCGCAATTACTCGTAGATGGACTAGTTGTGATTGCTTCTGCTATCGTATTTAATTTGGAATTGGCATTATTTGCGATGATGGCAATATTTGTGACGAGTAAAGTCATTGACTTTGTGCAATTACAAACATCACAATCTAAATTAGTATTGATCATTACGGATAATGAAGAGCGTATACAGACGATTATTAAAGAAGAAATCGACCGTGGATTGACTAAAGTACGTTCGGTAGGTGGCTTTTCCAATCAAGAGAAGACGATGATCTTATGTGTAGTAGAGCAAGCGGAAGCAATTTATTTGAAGAAGATCCTGAGAGAGGAAGAACCTCAGGCATTTGTCGTCTTCCTAAATGCTTCGGAAATTCTTGGTAGAGGATTTTCACTCGCAAAAGTATATTGAAAAAAGCTATCCTGGACATCAAATGATGTCTCGGATAGCTTTTTTATGCTAATACTGGTGTTGGTTCATGAGCCCAATATAGGTGTGCTGATCGATGCTTGAAGAGACTTCAGTAATTCGAATGCTTTGGCTGGCCGCTAACCGAAATGATACAATACATGCATCTGGAGATAGAATAGTGAGTTAAGGAAACAAGGATCGATATATAAGTAATTTTTACTAGGGCATCATATGGAAAGGAAGAAAAACATATGAAACATAATCAAAACATTGGTTGGAAAGTTGAATGCAGTTACCGTGAACTACCCGAAACATTTTACACCGTAGTGGAACCAAACACCGTCAGCTCACCCCAACTGGTTGTGACTAATGATGAACTAGCAGTATCGCTCGGTCTTGATAAAAAACAATTACATTCTGAAGAAGCAATTGCAGTTTTTGCCGGAAACGAAAAACTTGAAGGAATTGACCCTATTGCTCAAGCCTATGCGGGCCATCAATTCGGTAATTTCACCATGCTAGGTGATGGACGTGCCATGCTGTTGGGAGAGCATCTAACACCAGAAGGGCAAAGAGTGGATATTCAATTGAAGGGATCAGGAAGGACACCCTATTCGCGCGGTGGAGACGGACGTGCGGCTCTTGGGCCCATGTTACGTGAGTATTTGATTAGCGAAGCGATGCATGGACTGAATATCCCGACAACACGTAGTTTAGCCGTTACGGTAACAGGAGAGCCTGTTTTACGTGAAACAGCTTTGACAGGAGCCGTGTTGACAAGGATTGCTTCGAGTCATTTACGTGTCGGAACATTCCAATATGCGGCGGCTAGACAAGTTGTCGAAGATTTACGTGCGCTTGCAGATTACACAATTAAACGTCATTTCCCTGAGGCGAAATCGGAGTCTCATCCTTATGTAGCGTTACTTGAACAAGTCATACAGCGTCAGGCATCTTTGATCGCAAACTGGCAGCTTACCGGATTCATTCATGGGGTGATGAATACGGACAATATGACAATTAGCGGCGAGACCATTGACTATGGACCGTGTGCATTTATGGACAGCTATGACCCGCAAACCGTCTTTAGCTCAATTGACGTGCAAGGACGCTATTCTTACCGCAATCAACCAGGTATAGCGGAATGGAATCTGACACGTTTTGCCGAGACACTTTTGCCGTTGCTTCACGAAGAACAAGCGGAAGCCGTGAAACTGGCGGAGAACAAGCTTTCCAACTTTGCCAGGATTTACGGTGCGGAATGGATGGCAGGTATGAGATCCAAATTAGGTTTGTTCAATGAAGAAGCGGCCGATGAAACACTGGTAAATGACTTGCTGACTGTCATGAAAGGTCATCAGGCTGACTATACAAATACTTTCCGTTCATTGACACTTGGACAGCAAGAAGAGTGGTTCGATGAGCCCGACTTTATTGAGTGGAAAGAGCGTTGGTTTGATAGACTACAACGTCAATCGGAAGATACGCAAACAGTAAAATCGTTGATGAAGCGGAATAATCCATCGGTCATTCCGAGAAACCACCGGGTGGAAGAGGCGTTACAGGCAGCTGAAGCTGGAGATATGCAGCCGTTTATGAAGTTACTTACAGTTCTAGAAAACCCTTATGCATATACGACTGAACAACAAGAATACGTGAATCCGCCTGAAGACGGAACTACTTTTCAAACATATTGTGGAACATAAAAAGAGACGTCCCATTGAAAGTGAATACACTTCAATGGGACGTCTTTTTTGTATGGAGTAAGTTCAAAATCCAAAACGAAAATATTATGCAGTAATATCCCGTTTCGTAAACACAGTGTAACTAATTACTAAGAAAAAGACTAAATATGCCGCCAATATTACAAGCGAGAATGGCATAGTGATACCATCCACGAATACGGAATTTGTTTCATACATTGTCAGATTCATATGTGTGAATACAAGATACTTTACAATTTCATACTGTGAAAGCAATAGAACAATGGTGTTACCTGTAAAGAATATGAACAATGAAAGGCCGATCGCCATGCCGTTTGAGCGGAAGACGCTACCAATCATGAATGCAAATGTAGCGGTGATGATAACGTTAGCGAAAGATAGAACAAGCATATACAAACCGTGTCCCCATACGGAGACGGGCACAATCGCATTGCCGTCCCATTTCAGTTCCTGACCTACTCCTGAAGGGAACAGGATGTACGCACTCAAAATAGTTACCGCAAATCCAATAAACATTAGGAAGACGCCAAACAAAAGAACTGTGATGTATTTTGACGTCATGATCTTCCAACGACTTACTGGTCGTGTTAACAACATTTTAATTGTGCCCTGAGAGAATTCGGAAGCTACGATACCCGCTGCAACAATAACTGTAAGAAGTACGACAAGACTACCAACCCCTACAGGATTAATAATTAAGGATTCTCTACCGTCTACGGCAAGGGGCGGGATATCATTTGCTAAACGGTATTCCAAAATCTTAAGTGTTTCTTCGTTTTGCTTGCGTTCCATCTCTGGTAAATCCGACTGAGTAGTTTCATTTATATAGTTCATTTGTTCTTGTGCATTAGACTTCCAATCGCTCGGCAGTGTAGTGTTCTGGTTGTTTACCCATTTGGTTATTCCCATAACACCAATGACGGCTGCGATTAGCAAAATCGTCATAATCCACGTACCTTTTTTAGACCATAGTTTCATCCATTCATTTTGTATAAGATTCAGCAATCTGTCCGCCTCCCGTCATTTCTAGGAACTGATCCTCTAATGTTTTACGGTGCGGTTGCACAGCGAACACTTCGATTTCATTGGCTGTCAGTAGCTTTATAATGGATGGAATCTGAACTTTTTCGACCTGCAGTACCAATCCAACCGGTAATAATTCTGGTGCGAAACCTCCGGACAACAACAGGTCGTGTGCTTTTTCAGCAGGTGACAGTTCGAAATAGTAATGAGGTTGCGCCGTTTCTGACATATCCCGTATATCAACGAGCCGACCATTTTGAATGACAGCAATTCGGTCGCACATTAATTCGATTTCCGAGAGCATATGGCTCGAAACGAAGACAGAAACACCTTCCGTTTCAGCTATAGCCCGTAAATGCTGCCGAAACTCTCGAATACCTGCAGGATCCAGTCCGTTTGTCGGTTCATCTAAGATGAGGAATTTTGGACGATGCAATAAAGCTTGGGCCAAGCCAAGACGTTGTCGCATACCTAGCGAGTAAGTGGAGACCTTTTCATGGATACGCTGTTCTAATCCTACTTGTCTAACGACTTCATTGATTCGTTCTTTACTAATATTTTTCTGCATACGTGCGAAATGCAACAGATTTTTATAGCCTGACAAGAACTTATACATTTCAGGATTTTCAACAATGACACCGACTTTTGAAAGACCCTCTTCAAAGTTTTCCGAAAGTGGTCTCCCATCAATTAGAATCTCACCGCTTGTTCGCTTCATCAAGCCGACCATCATACGAATGGTCGTAGTTTTACCCGCCCCGTTAGGTCCGAGGAATCCAGTAATTTGCCCGGGGTATAATGATAAACTTAGATCATCAATAATTTTCTTGTTACCGATGACTTTCGTCAGATTTTGTAACTCGACTATAGGTTTAATATTCATACATCCTCTCTTTTCATTATTTACTAACATTCTTTCTATAATAAGTAACGAATTTTATTTGAAAAAGTTAGTTCGTGTAAAAAATTATGCATGATCAAAATCTGTTTTATGCACAATTCGTATCGATAACAGAATGGATAACCATGTCAGTAAGGCGCTGATTAGTAGAACGGAGAGTGCAATTGTCCATTGATTCGTGGTAATAAGATCCGCAGTTTGCAGAAAGAATGTTTGTTCTGCCACCATTCTCGGGTTTTCCATAATATTTAATATAATTCTAAACGCCATCAAGCTTAGAAATGGCAAGGCAATGGTTAAAGAAGTCGCCAGTATATAGCCCGCCTTGAATTGCAGCGGATAAAAGAGGGAAATGATGAGGTAAAAGCATCCAAGCGCGATGAGTAATTCTGGGATGGTCATCATCCTAGTTGGAAATGGAGCAAATGTATCGAACAAGAAGATATAAACTAAGATAGCAGCCGCTGACAGACAGAACCAGATGAAACCAGACGTGTATTTTGCCAGTACAAATTGTTTTCTTGTAACCGGTAGGCTGTTTATTAAGACCGACTCTTTCTCAAATGCCTTGTTACTCGTTGAAATGGCCATGTAATAAGCGGCGAAGATTAGAAGTAAAACATGACGTACAGGTTGACCTTCTGTGAAAAAGTTTGTAAAGATGATGAACCACAGTGCTGTAATGAGGTAAGTACTCATCTTTTGCGTGTATACATCTTTTCGAATTAAAGCATTCATTCGAACCCTCTCCTTCCGGTGTAATACATAATGTCTTCGAGTGTCGGCTTTTCAATAAACAATTTTGACAGGTGGTCTAAAGGAGTCTCGGTAGTATCTACCAAACATTCAAAGCCGACATCTGTAGTACGTAGACCAATCACAGTGAGTCCATCAAGCAGAGTACGCTGATCCGTTGTACCTTTGACTAATACATAACGTTCGGTGAATACGTCCTTCTCACCTTGAAAGATTATCTCTCCCTGATGAATAAAGACAATGAAATCTGCTATTTTCTCCAAATCAGTCGTGATGTGCGTCGAAAAGAAAACCGCCTTTTCTTCATCTTGTATGAGGTCTTGCATCATTTCGAGCAATTCTCGTCGAACAACTGGATCCAGACCAGCTGTTGGCTCATCCATAACGATAAAATCCGGGTGGTGGGAAAGAGCCATTGCAAGTGAAAATTTCATGCGCATACCTTTCGATAAATGCTTTATGCGTTGTGCTGTATTCAACTGAAACTTTCTTAGATAGTAATGGAATAATTCATCGTCCCATTTAGAATAGAAGGGGGCAAGAATCCGTTTGTTTTTCTCGATAGTCAGGTCTTCATAATAGAAATCTGCATCATACACGAAACCGATGCGCTCCTTAATTTCTACCGTGTGGTTTTTATGCGCCTCGCCAAACAGACGTATTTCTCCTTGGTCAGCCCGAATTAAATCCATCAAACAGCGAATCGTTGTTGTTTTCCCAGCACCATTAGCTCCGATGAATCCAGTGATGAACCCTTTTTTAATATCGAAGTTGAGATTTTTCAGTGCAAAGCCATCAAACTGTTTCGATAGATCTCGTACTTCCACTATATTCTCCATTACTCTTCACTCCTCATATAGTAATGTCAGCATATGAATGATCTCTTCTAGCTTTACGTCAAAAGCTCGCCCGTCCTCAATAACATTCATCAGCTGTTCTTCAATTTTCTTTAACTGTTCTTCTTTCAATAGCTCGTGATTCTGCGCAGCAACAAATGATCCTTTGCCTGGAAAAGTCTCAATAAGTCCATCCCGTTCTAGTTCTTCATAAGCTTTTTTCGTTGTGATGACACTGATCTGTAGATCCTTCGCTAATTTGCGTATGGAAGGGAGTGCTTCTTTCTCTTGCAGTGTCCCTAATAAAATCTGCTCTTTCAACTGATTCTTGATTTGCAGATAGATCGGTTGATTCACCGAATTGGAAATGACAATATTCAATACATCACCCCTTTTCATTTATACTGTATATGCACAGTATATACAGATATGACAATTGCGTCAACAATAAAAAAACTCCAGAGTCAATCTCTGGAGTTTTTTAAATAGCAGCAGTAACTGTTAATTAACCCGTTTGCACTTGATCATATGAATAATGATAGGATTCTTTTTTGGTGTGAATGAGCAGGAAAAATAAAGTTAACGGTCCTATGCGGCCTAGAAACATAACGAAACAAAGAATGACTTCACCGACAGGGCTAATGTCTCCTGTAATTCCTAATGAAAGTCCTACAGTTGCGAAAGCGGAGACTGTCTCAAATAATAAAGGTAGGAATGGCATCTTTTCAGTAACAGTCAGCAAAAATAAAGCGACAAAGATAATGACAGAGCTAACCGCTCCTATAGCCATAGAACGAAATATGATTTCCGACTTGATAGTACGCTGGAAAATATGCGGTTCTTTTATTCCTCTAAAGTAAGAAATCGTCGCCAGTAAAATAACCATAAAGGTCGTTAACTTTATGCCGGAAGCTGTAGATGCGCTACCACCACCAATAAACATGAGAAGAAGTGTTAGTAAGAGAGAAGACTCCTCCATATCTCCCATGACGACCATATTGAATCCAGCAGTACGTGGGGTCACGGCTTGGAAGTATGAAGTCCAAAGCTTGTCGAGAAAACTGAAACTACCGATTGTTTTTTCGTTATGAAACTCTAAGATAAATAAAAAGAGCGTAGCAATAATGTTCACTGTCAGCGTACCGAATATCATCATTTTCGTGTGTAGTGTCCATTGTTGAATCGATCTCTTTTGAAGGATGTCCTTCACAACAATAAAGCCGATTCCTCCAATAATAAATAACCCAGACAGGATCATGGTGATGATAGGATTACCTGCGAAAGAACTCAAATTGTCAGGAAATAATGAAAACCCTGCGTTATTAAAAGCAGATACTACATGGAATACACTGTAATACATTCCTTGTTTCCAGCCAAACTCGGGTACCCATACAGTGCATAAAGCGATAAAGGCAATACTTTCTATCACGAACACGAACGTTAAGATTTCACCTACAAAGCGAACCGTTCCCCCAATGGATTGGTAGTTAAATGTTTGCTGGATGAATATACGGTTGGTCATGCCGACTTTTCTGCCTAAAATAATGAGTATGGCAACTGCAAATGCCATTAATCCGACTCCGCCTATTTGAATCAGTATGAGCAACACGACTTCTCCGAAAATGGTTAGTGTAGCGGTGATATCAAAGACGCTTAGTCCAGTTACAGTTGTAGCGGAAGTGGCAGTGAAAAGGGCATCTATCCAGCTAATTGGTTTATATGTAGCCATCGGTAATTTTAATAGTAGAGTACCAATTATTATAGTGAATAGGAAAGAGAAAGCAATAAGAGCAGGAGGAGAAATAGCTTTCTTACGTTTTTTAATAGCTGTCATGATCTTTTCATCTCCAGGTAGATCGAATGAAATATCAACTGCTAGTATGTTTCACTTTAAAAATTAATAACAAAAAGACTCGTAGCTCTAACGAAATTAGCGACAAGTCTTCGTTTTAAACTTTTTGATAATTATGATACAGTGTCAATAAGGGAGTGAATCCAGATGAGCAATTGTGCAATTGATCATACGCAACAAGACGTCATAGAAAAGTTAGCAGAACAGCAATCCTTCATGCCAGAAGAATTAGTGAAAAATTGTGAGTTGTTTTTAAGCAAACCATTGAGTCAAGAGACATTGAACGTGGTATTTCATTTGTTGAAAAAATATGACTTGGCAACAGAAGAAGAACGGGCAGAGCGTGATAGTGAACTGCAACAGTTATTTTTATGAGCTAGAGGATAGGTCTACTCTTATATGATAAGCCATTACTGGACGTCACTTTGTAAAAGAGAAATCGCAGATTCAAGTAACTGAATATCTTGTAGGATATACGTTTTGATATCGGCGGGCGCAGAATGGTACTCGTCACTAAGTAGTTCGAGCTCTCGGATGAAAATAGAACTTTCATTTTGGTTGGTCATGATTGCAACCCTCCTTATAAGTCAATTTACCCCCTAAGATGGCGTTTTAAACTGCATTGAAATCAAATATTTCAATCATATTACATTTTGGTTGCTGACTAACTGAGGCTTCGTTGGTGACCAAGTTAGCAAGAATTCCTTGGTACGACTACGTCCGATAAACAGCAAGTCATCCATTTGTTCCTCACTTAAATCAAATTGTGTCGCACTATAGTTTTCTACAGGAATGAAGACTACGTTTTGCACATGTTGTTTTGAAATGTATTTTTCATCGTGCGCATTTTTCATGGTTGAAAATAACGCTTCGAATAATTGCATGGCATTTCGAATGGTGCGGCCGGGTACTTCATCTTGATTGCGACTTAATTTGATTCCGATAACAGGTCGTTTACGCGACGATGTATCTTCATCGAAAATCCACATCGGGAAATTACTCAATACGCCACCATCTACGACAATCGTTCCTTTTGGTGCATCGAGACGTACAGGTTCAAAAAAGTAGGGGATACCACAACTCATACGCAATGCCTTTGCAATGGAAAATTGGTTAGCATCATATCCGTATTTCTGTAAATCATCAGGTAGTACCATCATCTTGCCATTGGTTAAGTCAGATGCGACCAGTTTTAACGAGCCTTTCGGAAGATCACCAAACGCATAACAACCTTTACGCGCAAGCTTTTCAAAAAACCAATCCTCCAACGCCTTACCTTGATACAAACCCATTCTCCAATAAAGCGAGACCCATTTCATAAAGGGAAATGGCAATAGAGTCTTCCTCGGATCCAGCAGCGCTTGGAAATCTTCTTCAGCCAACATAACTTCGATTTCATCGGCTGTATAGCCGGCCGCCAAAAAGCTCGCTACAATAGCTCCTGCACTTGTACCAGCTACGTTTTCAAAACGATAACCTTGTTTTTCCAACTCTTGGACCGCTCCAACTAGCGCAAAACCTTTCAATCCGCCGCCTGAAAACACGCCATTTATCCGCACTGTATCCCTGCTTTCATTTTTATTGGTCTATTAATGTAAGGTCTAAGCAACGGAAATAGAACATTATTCATATGAAAATGTATGAAAAATCTCTTTCAGTGAACTATAATAAGGAATCTATACAGACATGTACAGGATTCGATTATAGATTGTTGGAGGAGGTGTGCAACATGAGCGTATTTATGCGGATTGCACTGACGTTAGTCATTATTGGTGCTCTAAACTGGGGATTGATTGGTTTTTTCAACTTTGATTTGGTTGCCAGCGTATTTGGTGGACAAGACACGATTCTTGCGAAGATAGTCTATGCCATTGTCGGACTGAGCGGATTGGCAGCGATTGGACTTTTAGTTAGATCGAATGAAGAGATCATTGATGACGTGGATGAGAAAGTAGAGCCCCATAAGCAGTTCGATCGAATTCGGAATGTGAATTACAACACCGAATTTGGGGAAGAACTGGATATGACGGAGAAGCGTAAAAAAGTGGATCGGTCACCTAAAGGTCCAAAAGAATAATAAGTGGGGCGTTCTCGTATCTAACGACGAGGGCGCTCTCTTTTTCTATATTAAAGATGTTTTACAAGAGCAGTGAGCGATACCATCCGGTTGTCTGTGGTAAAGTAAAAAGAAAAAGCCTGTAAAAAGGAGAATTTTATGATCGGAACGGATGACGTACAGCTCTATTATCAAACAGTCGCACACAATCGGCATTCATTTGAACAGTTATATGACCGTTATGAAAAATTGGTATTTTCGTTTTCTTATCGATTGACCAATAATCGAACGATAGCGGAAGAAGTGACGCAAGATGTCTTTTTAAAGTTGTGGAATGGAACGAATCAATATGCTGAGGATAAAGGGAAGTTTTCATCTTGGCTACTGACCGTGACAAGAAATAAATCGATAGACGAACTTCGTAAATCTAAACGTCATGCGTACGAACCGATGTTGGACAAAGATTCGCTGACGGAAGAAACCGTATCGACAGAAGTAACAGCGGAGTGGAATGAACGGCGTGAATTGATTCGAACGGCAATAGCAGAGTTACGTGCAGAGCAACAGGAAATTATTGAATTATTCTACTTCAAAGGCTTCAGTCAAAGCAAAATCGCTGAACACTGTAAGTTACCACTCGGAACAGTCAAAGGCAGGATTCGGCTAGCACTTAAACATTTAAAAGGAATTATCGGTCAGGAAGGAGGGGTTTCGAATGAATAAATCATGTCATATGTTGATTGACTATTTCAATCGTACCCTAACTGATGTCGAGATGAGACAATTTGAAGATCATTTGATAGAATGCCCATCTTGTCAAGAAGAGTTAATGGAGTGGGAAATGCTGACAGAAGATTTACCGTATGAATCAGAGGCAGTAGAAGTACCGACAGATTTAAAAGCGCGGGTATTTGCTTCGCTTCCTGACGAATCAAGTAAGAACGAAAATGTCATGCAGATACCGGTAAAGGAAAAAAGTCGTCGCCCTTTGGGTGTTGCGACATCCATACTAGCTGCAGGGTTATTTGCCTCACTTGTTGCAAATGCTTTCCTATTTACTGAAATGCAAAAGGAACCTGACATAGCACAGAGTGAGATCCAATTGATTGGCCAAAGTATACTAGCACCCGAAGAGGGTACAAGTGCATCTGCAGTCGCCATGTTGATAGCTGATGGCGATCAAGAAGTACTGCTACTTGACGCCACTGATTTACCGACATTATCTGCAGACGAACTCTATCAGGTCTGGGTGATAGAAGGGGACCAACCGTATCCCGCGGGAATCGTCCAACCTAATGAAACGGGTACAGGAACTGTAAGTCATCCACTCGCAGATCTTTCCGGAACTTGGGACACGGTTGCCATCACGATAGAAAAAGAACCGAATCTTCCAGCACCAGAAGGTCAGATTATCTTGGCTGGTGGAATATAAACGATCTAAATAGAGTCTGGATCCTCACGCAATGTGATGGATTCAGACCTTTTTTATTGCAGAAGTACTATATTTTAAAATTTTTTTTAAAAAAATTCGAAAAAAGTGATCCATTCTTATTTTTGTTACGTTAGCTGTATAACAAAAACGAAAAAGGGAGCGATTAATTATGCAATTCAAAAAATCTTGGGCGGCTATTCCATTGAGTGTTTCATTACTATTTCCAACAGGTGCGATTCTGACAAGTGCGGCAGAACATGAACACGGAGGGAAAGCATCAGAAGCCATATCGAACAAAGCGGTAGATTTACGAGCAACACTCGACAGCATTCTTTCGGAGCATGCCTACTTGGCGGTTGTTACGATGCAGAAAGGTTTGGACGGAGCGGCAGACTTTGAAGCCGCGGCTGGACAACTTGGGGAAAATACGGATGAATTGTCGAAAGCGGTAGGCTCTGTTTACGGCGACAAAGCAGGTGAGCAATTCAAAGAAATCTGGAGCAGCCATATAGGCTATTTCGTCAACTATGTTACGGCAACAGCTGAGAAAGATGAAGAAGGCAGAAAGAAAGCGCTTAAAGATCTAGACGGATACCGTGTCACTCAGGCAGACTTCTTGGCTGTCGCTACGGAAAATCGTCTAAAGGCGTCAGATCTAGAAGAAGGCTTGAAAATGCACGTCGATCAGTTGATCTGGGCATTCGATAACTATGGAGCAGAAGATTACGATAAGGCATATGAAAGTCTAAAGGAATCTATGCATCACATGTTCGGAACAGGAAAAGGCTTATCATGGGCTATCACTGACCAGTTCCCTGAGAAATTTGATAATCAATCCGTAGATACGAAGGCTGCAGATTTACGCGAATCACTAAACAATGAATTTTCTACACATGCAGCTTTAGCAATACTGGCTATGCAAAAGGGTATTGACGGCGCGAAAGACTTTGACGCAGCTGCAGCTATTTTGAATACGAATACGGAAGATTTAACGAAATCTGTTGAATCAGTATACGGGGCAGAAGGTGCAAAACAGTTCAATGAAATCTGGAGCAGCCATATTGGGTACTTCGTAGATTATGTACAAGCAACGGCGAAAGAGGATAAAGCGGGACAAGACAAAGCGATGGCGGATTTGGATGCTTATCGTGTGACGCAAGCAGCATTTTTAGACACTGCAACGGAAGGTCGATTGAAAGCGGCAGATCTTGAAGAAGGCTTGAAGATGCACGTCGATCAATTACTTATGGCATTCGACAGTTATGTGGATGAGGATTATGAAACAGCATATGACAATATTCACGAAGCCTACAGTCACATGTTTGGTGTAGGAACGGCATTATCCGGTGCGATTGTCGATCAGTTCCCTGATCAGTTTGCTTCTGCAATGCCTGCAGATATGCCGAAAACAGGAATGGGCGGTATGAGTCAGGAAACGGATTACACGATTTTGTGGGTAACGTTAAGCATGATCTTCATTGTGTGTACATCAATGGTCTTGATTCGTAGGAAAACAGGAGAGCAACAATAAAAGAATAGACTACTTTTTTAGGGAGGGAGCCGTGTAGACGATGAAATTCTATATACAAGTACTCATTGGGGTCATCATGTTGGCTGGTTGTGCACAGTCCGATTCACAGCCACAAGAGAAAATTGTAAAGGCTTCTTCCTCTGCAAAAGTAGAGGTAGAGGACATGCCCATTGTTCCTTTGCGGTCACCGGAGGAATTCTCCTTAGAAGACCAGCGGGTTGGAATCGAGCCAAAAGTTATTGAAATCCCTTCGCTCGACGTCAAGGCAACAATCGAGGAAGTAGGACGTCTTGATAACGGTCAGATGGGTGTTCCACAAGATCCCGATCAGGCGGGCTGGTTTTCACCGGGGACAAAGCCTGGTGGAAGGGGGAACGCAGTCATTGCAGGTCATGTAGATTCCAAAACGGGTCCAGCCGTATTTTACGAGCTAGATAAGATGGAGATTGGCGATGAAGTATTGGTACATGGCGAAGACGGTGAGATTGTACGATTCGCGGTAGTGAAAAAATTGCATACCCGCGTACCGATGCACCAGTCGATACCATCTTCGGCTTCACATATGGCAGTGGATTGAATTTAATCACATGTACCGGATCATGGAATCGAAAGGCTAAAACGCATGACGATCGCTTAGTCGTCTATACAGAATTAATTGAAGGAACAGAATAAGTGAAGTAAGGTGTCTTGCGAGAGCAGGCATCTTTTTTGTGCATAAAAATAAATAAAAAATGATGTAAACTTTTAAGCTAATGTAGAGTCTAATGTATAAGAGGGCAGAGAGTGGGGTGACGGTCGAATGGAGATAAAAGAAAAAGAGTTGCATGTAAAAGCAATAGCCGGAGATGATGAAGCATTTCTCGCTGTTATGCAATTGCATAAGGAATCACTTCTTCGGACGGCCTTGGCTTTTCTGCAAAACGAAGACGATGCGATCGAAGCACTGCAGGAAGTAACATATCGGGCCTATAAAAAGGTACGGACAGTAAAAGAACCCAATTACCTCAAGACCTGGCTAATCCGCATTATGATGAATTATTGCCAAGATCAGTTGAAACTGCGTAAACGATTTACAGCAAATAATAGCGCGTTGGAAACTGTATCATCAGAAGATATTTCATATATTGAAATGAGAGAAGCACTGGCGACATTGTCTGACGATGAACAGCGATTAATCTATTTGAAGTACTTTCAGGAATCGAAATTTAAAGATATTGCACAATCTGAAAATATACCGGAAGGCACTGTGAAGTCGAGACTCTACAAGACGATGCGCACATTAAGGTCATACTTTGAAGATAAAGGGGGTAGTGATCATGTATGAGACAGAAGAAGAGCGGTTGAAGCAGTTGAAAGAGCGTTTGGATCAACAACCCTTGCCTTTATCTAAAGCTGACCAGGCGATCCGTCAAGGGGTGGAAAGGGTGCGGCAGGAAAAACGTCGAATCAGAAAAAGACGTAAGAGATTCTTAGGGAGTGTGGCAGTCATTGCATTATTGCTTCTGACTTTCATTACATCCATTCGCGTATCACCCGTCTTTGCTAATGTGGTAGCTTCCATACCAGGTATGGAGAAGTTTGTGGAATTGATTGCGATGGATAAAGGACTCAATGCCGCGATCCAGAACGACTATTATCAAGAAATCGGGGTTACTCAAACTATTCAAGATAAAACGTTAACAATAGATGGCGTTATTTTAGATGAAACGGGAATGAATATATTCTATACGATTGATTCAGAACGTCCACTGACTGGCTTACGAGTCGATTATATCAATTTGAAAGCGGAAGGTATGCCAGAAGGCAGCTTTTCTTATGGAAATATGATGGATGAAGAAGAGGTGTATACGTACAAGGACCGTATCGATTATCAGTTTGGGGAATTGTATACTTCACAAGATCAGTCGTTTGACTTGAAGGTAGCTACTAAGCTAAAAGGCGAAGAGACAGTGTTTACCGTACCCTTCACTGTGCCTAAGCAAGTAAAACCAAGTGAAGTCTATACTATAGATAAAGAAGTGGATATTGCAGGACAGAAATTTACGATTGAAAAGGTTACTGTATCCCCGTTGCGTGTTGGTGTGAAAATTACTATTGACTCTGCCAATCCGATGAAAATTCTACAATTCGAGGATATGCGGCTGGAGGATGAGAAGGGCGAAGTCTGGGGATCTATCCAAAACGGTACGACGGCGTTTGGAGGCGAGGATGGTGAATCCACACTTTTCCTTCAAAGCAATTACTTTTCAAAGCCTGAGAAGCTTTATTTGCGAATCAATAAAGTGCAGGCGCTAAAAGCAGAAGAGGCTATAGCAGAAGTCAATACGGAAACAGGAGAATGGTTTAATCAACCTGAAGATCAAAAAATACAGTTAGTGAAATCAGATAAAAGCCATGCGGAATTCATTATGGTAAAAGCAGATCATCCGTCCTTCCAATATGATTTTGCATCCGCTATATCTGATGCGAAAGGAATAGAAATGCACAGCCCATCAGTAGGTATGTATAGTAGTGATTCAATAAAACATTGGGATATTAGTTTTAGTCCTACCGATTATACAAATCCCTTGAAGCTCGAAATATTTGCCTATCCGAACTATTTGGAAGGCGATATCAAAATAGAATTGAAATAAAAAAACGCAGTGAGGGACTTCTCACTGCGTTTTTTAGACGGTTCTCCTAATGAAACTTACATGACGACCCGCCTGCCTATCTTGCCGATAGGAAAAGCCTTCTGTACTTAGGAATGTACATGTACGGTCTATTGTAATATTGGCTTCAGGAATTCCAGCCAGCGTGCATTGTTTCTTCACGGTCAGCTGGTTATCGATATGATATTTTTGTGTTTCCGCATTATAGGATATGAATTCGTCTGCATAGCCAAGATTATGGAACTTCTTATAGACATCTTCATCGACTTCAAATTTTTCTTGACTGAGTGCTGCACCAATTTGGACATGAATATGACTCAGGTCACAGTGCTCGTATTGCTGTAGGTGATGAAACAGCTTGAGTGTGATTTCTTTCACAGTGCCTTGCCACCCCGAATGGACTGTGCCAATCAATGTACGATCTACACTGTAAAATAATACAGGAACGCAGTCCGCCGTTAAACTGCACAGCACGATATTTGGTTCAAATGTATACAGTGCATCGGTGTCAGGAATTGCTGTATCTTGTTGCCATGCGCCTTTACCTCTATCTTGTGTAGTCACCTTATGAAAGTTAGCACTATGTGTTTGATTGGCAAATACGAAATCTTCCAAATCACATTGCAAGAAGTCTGCCAACTGACGGCGATTGTTTATCACGTCAACTGGCGAAACGCATGCATGCAAAGCGGTATTATTGGACTCGACTTCACTGCAATCTTTCATGGTCATTCCTGCTAGTAAATTGTTATGGTCTTGATAGATAGTTGTTTTCATAACTCTTGATCCGCATTTAGCAATAGTTGCGTCAGAATTTGTGCACCGTAAATTAAAGCGTCGGTATTGAATGACATTTGCGGATGATGCAAGCCTGGTTTCAAATCACAACCGAGTCCAATCATCGTGGCGGGAATAGTAGGGGTTTTCCACGTGTAAAAATGAAAGTCTTCTGCCCCTTGAGAAATACATGGTCCCTCTACATTTTCTTCTCCTAATACAGAACCAATCGCCCGTTGTGCCAGTTGGATTGCTGTGGCATTTTCCGTAGCGGCAGGTGAATAGCCCTCTTCTTCATAGGTAATCTTCGTCTCTGTCAGTGCAGCAGTGTACTGTATAATGTGGCGGGCTTTTGCCAGCAAAGCATCCATCGTATCATTCGTTTCAGCGCGAACATCTAGTGTGAATCGAGCACTGGCAGGGATGGAGTTACTCGTTTCACCACCATGTAGCTCTGTAATTTTAATGGAGAATTTTTTATTACCTGGTAAGCGGATCTGACGCAGTGACTGAATTAGTAAACTTGCTGCTTCAATTGGATTATTACCTTCTTCAGGTCTCGCTGCATGCGCAGGTGTACCTGTAATTGTGCCTATAATAGTGGCAGACGATCCATGTAAAATCGCAGGGGCAGACTTACCGAACGGCACTTCCGTATGTGGACGTACGTGCAGGCCACCTAGAAATCGAACATCTTCTAGCACGCCTTCTTCCATCATTTGCAATGCGCCTTCTGCTAACTCCTCAGCAGGTTGGAAAATGAATCGGATTGTATGATGTAAATCTGTTTCGCTGTTCTTTAAAGCCAGTGCGGTATATAACGCCATTGTGCTGTGCGCGTCATGTCCGCAAGAGTGGTTAGCGACTACTTCCCCGTCGACTTCCTGTACTAGTGCATCCATATCCGCACGCAACGCAATGACGCCATTCGTACGTCCAGCAATTTCTGCAATGAATCCGTGATGCCCAGTGTAGGTAGTGATACTTAATCCGGCAGATGAGAGATGATCCTGTAAATAACGTGAAGTCTGCTGCTCTTGCCAACTAGGTTCAGCAATAGCATGCAGGTCTTGATAGGTCTGTAGGATTTCCTTTTGATGAAGTTCTATATAGTTTAGCGGGTCAGTCATTATGAATTCCCTCCGTTTTATGAAGTAGATGATGTTAAAAGTAAAACATATTGACTAGTAAACAGCAAAGATGGTGACTATTCGACAAAAAGTTAATTGACTTTTCAAAACAGTTACTCGAGAATAGTAAAGTAATAGGTCGAACTATCAATAGAAGGAGGATCTTTATGAAGCGATTAGTAATCATGATGAGTATGCTAGTAGGTTTATTCCTCCTAGGCGCTTGTTCAAACGGAAGTGACAAAGATGAGGAGCAGAAAAAAGGTGGCACCATAATCTATGCGAGGGGTGCCGATTCAGTTGGTCTTGATCCAATCAATATCACAGATGGAGAATCAATCCGAGTTACACATGCAATTTTTGAAACATTATTTGAATATGATAAAGACTTACAGCTACAACCTAAGTTGGCAAAGTCCTATGAAACTAGTGAAGATGGTCTAACGTGGACACTCGCTCTGAAATCAGGAGTGAAGTTTCACGATGGAACAGATTTCAATGCAGATGCGGTAGTTTTCAACTTTGAGCGCTGGATGGATCCAAACAATGAATATCATATTGGTGATTTCCCTTATTATCCATTTCTTTATGGCGGGTTTAAGGGAGAAGAGGATCATAAAGTCGAGTCTGTAACAGCAGTTGATGAGCAGACAGTAGAGATTAAATTGAAAGAGAAAATTGCTCCGTTCGTTAGCTATCTGGCTATCCCTATGTTCGGAATTGCAAGTCCAGCAGCAATCGAACAGTATAATGAACGATTCTTTGAAAATCCTGTGGGTACGAGACCATTTCAATTTGAAAGCTGGTCACGCAACGATAAAATCGTCGTGAAAGCTAATGAGAACTACTATGTGGAAAATCAGCCAATGTTGGATCAGATTATCTTTACGGTCGTTCCTGACAATTCTACGCGATTGAACGTGCTGTTGAGTGGAGAAGCAGACTTCATTGATGGGATGAATCCAGAAGACGCAAAGACAGTGGAAGACAATGAAAATCTTAAGCTCGTCAAACGACCGAGTTTCAATGAAGGTTTTATGGTTATGAACACACAGAAGAAACCGTTTGACGACGTAAAGGTTAGACAAGCAATGAATATGGCTATTGATAAACAGTCTATAGTTGATGGGTTCTACAGTGGGTTTGGAGAAGTAGCGAAAAATCCTATCCCGCCTTCTTTGTGGGGCTATAACGAAGACATCGAGGATTACGCCTTTGATGCCGAGGTAGCTAAAAATCTACTGACAGAAGCAGGCTATCCGGACGGTTTTGAAACAGAGATTTGGACAATGAATAACCCCAGACCTTATTTACCTCAGCCTATGAAAACCGCAGAAGCAATTCAAGCGAACTTAGAGAAAATTGGGGTTAAGGCAACTATCGTTACATACGAGTGGGCAACGTATTTAGAGAAGACTGGAAACGGCGAACATCCAATGGCACTCTATGGCTGGACGGGTGTTATGGCAGACCCTGACAATTTCCTTTATCCAAATCTAAGTAATACAAACATGGAGCCACCTGCGAACAATCTAGCATTTTATGATAATAAGGAATTCCAAAAACTCATTGAGGATGCGCGTGTAACATTCGATGAAAGTGAACGAGTTGAACTTTATAAAAAGGCTCAGAAAGTATTTCACGAAGATGCACCGTGGGTTCCATTAGCACACACGACGCCACCTATCGGATTTGCCGATTATGTAAAAGGATTTGAACCCCATCCAATGGAGAATGATAACTATGCGATAATGTATGTAGACAAGTAAGTCATAGTATAGTCGGCTAGGAAAATTCCAGCCAACCTTTTCTTTCATAATATCCAGTTTTTTGATAATTCGACAGGTTTTTTCTACTAGTAAAGTATAGTGATAAAAATAAAATGAGATTGTATAAGATGTAGAAGAAAACTTAATGCAGTAGGGTTTAAGCTATGTCGTGTTCTAATTAAATCAAATAAATTGTTTGTATTCATTTGATTTCTAGATTTCTTTACAGTATAGTGTAAACCTGCTTGTGTAATTCATCTCTAAAGGGGGAACTATGAAGAAAATATCAAAGGTTTTTTATATTACCATTGTCTTAATAATAATCGCGGTAGGATATGGAGTAATAAATCCAGTACATTTCGAGGAAATCACTTCAGCTGGTAAAGCTTTTGTAGCATCTACATTCGGTTGGTACTACATGCTAATTATGACAGCGCTACTGTTGCTCAGTATTTTTATGATATTCAGTCCATACGGTAAAATCCGTTTAGGAAAAGATACAGATCGTCCGCAATTCTCTACGATTACGTGGATTGCGATGTTATTCTCCGCTGGGATGGGAATCGGACTCGTTTTCTACGGTGCCGCAGAACCATTATCCCATTACGCAGTACCGGCAACAGAGGATCCGCAAACACCTGCTGCTTTTAAAGAGTCTATGCGGAAAACATTTCTACACTACGGTCTTCATATCTGGGCTTTGTATGGAATGGTCGCCTTGGCATTGGCGTACTTCCAGTTTAGAAAAGGCGAACCAGGCTTGATTTCAGCTACATTGAAGCCGATTTTCGGGGAAAAAGTAAAAGGACCACTAGGAACAGTAATTGACGTCCTCGCAGTTTTCGCAACTGCTTTCGGTGTGGCAACTTCACTAGGATTAGGTGCTGTTCAAATTAACGCAGGGTTGGATTACTTATTTGGTTTCACGATAGGTATTCAATCACAAATTATAATCGTAACGGTCGTAACAGTACTATTTATTGGATCGGCCTGGTCTGGATTAAGTAGAGGGATTCGCTATTTGTCCAATATCAACTTGATATTAGCAGTAGCCCTTTTAGGATTAATTCTTATTCTTGGCCCTACATTATTGATCTTGAATATGTTCACTGATTCAGTTGGTGGCTATTTCACAAATCTCATCGATATGAGTATGGGAACAGCTCCACTCAATGGTGAAAATCGTGGATGGTTAGATGGATGGACTATATTCTATTGGGCTTGGTGGATTTCTTGGTCACCATTCGTCAGTATGTTCATCGCACGAGTATCTAAAGGGCGTACAATCCGCGAATTTATGGCAGGCGTCTTGCTTGTTCCTTCATTCTTCGGGTTCTTATGGTTCTCGGCATTCGGTACTACAGCAATTGAAATGCAGAATAACGGAGTAGCAGATTTGGCATCATTGAATATTGAAGTAGTTGCATTCGAGATGTTTAACTCAATGCCATTTTCACTAGTTCTATCATTGTTCGCGATTCTTCTAGTGACTTCATTCTTCATCACATCAGCTGATTCAGCGACTTACGTGTTGGGCATGCAGTCAACATATGGTTCGTTGACACCTCCGAACTCTGTCAAAGTGATTTGGGGTATCATTGTTTCCACAATCGCATTAATTTTGCTTTCTGCAGGTGGACTTCTTGCCTTGCAGAATACAATTATTATAGCGGCCTTGCCATTCTCATTCGTTATCTTATTGATGATGTATGCGTTGTTCAAGTCAATGAACGAAGAGTTATATAAAATGAAATAAAAAAGAAGGAACATGCGGCTTTGACTGCATGTTCCTTTCTGTTTTTTATTGAGGCAACAGGTAAGCAGAGAGGCATCATTACATTTGTAGTTTGTTTTTACGTTAATAAAAAATAATACAAACATGAAATGAACTAGACATTCTGTAGTTACTATAACTAAGTGTAGTTGCTCTAAAATACATATTGTTTTCTCTTTTCTTAAGTAATTATAAGTGTAGAATGTTAAAATAACGTAGATAAGTTTGATCGATACAATGGAAAAGGAATAGGTGTACAACATGAGTTTATTAACAGTGAAAAATATTAGCCACGGTTTCGGTGACCGTGTGATTTTTGAAGATGTATCATTTCGTCTATTAGCAGGTGAACATATAGGATTAGTAGGTGCAAACGGGGAAGGGAAATCTACGTTTATGAATATCATTACGCATAAGCTAGAGCCAGATGCTGGGACTGTTACGTGGTCAAAGCGTGTTCGTATAGGATACTTAGATCAACATGCAGCTTTGAAGCAGGGCATGTCCATCCGTGATGTATTACGCACCGCGTTTCAATATTTATACGATATGGAAACGGAAATGAATAGTCTTTTCACGAAGATGGGTGAAGTGGGGCCAGATGAACTGGAAGGTTTGCTTGAAGAAACCGGAAAGATTCAAGAGTCTCTAGAGCAGAGTGATTTTTACATGATTGACGCAAAAGTAGAAGAAGTCGCAAACGGTCTTGGACTCGATGAATTTGGATTGGACACGGATGTAAATGATTTGAGTGGGGGCCAGCGTACAAAAGTATTACTGGCTAAATTATTGCTTGAAAAGCCCGATATTTTATTGCTTGATGAGCCGACGAACTATTTGGACGTCGAGCATATTGAATGGTTGCGTACGTATTTGCAAGAATATCCAGGGGCGTTCATCTTGATTTCGCATGATATTCCATTCTTGAATAGTGTCATTAACTTGATCTATCATATGGAAAATCAACAGGTCAATCGTTATCCCGGCGACTATGACGAGTTTTTGCGTGTGCGTGAAATGAGGCAGCAACAGGTCGAGGCGGCTTTTAAAAAGCAACAGAAAGAGATTTCCCATTTGAAGGACTTCGTAGCTCGTAATAAAGCAAATGCGGCAACGAGTCGAATGGCAACGTCTCGACAGAAGAAGTTGGATAAGATGGACATTATAGAGTTGGATTCAGAAAAACCTAAACCACATTTTGATTTCAAAACGGCAAGAACGCCTGGAAAATATTTATTTGAAACGACAGATCTAGTGATAGGCTACGATGAACCGCTATCGAAACCTTTGAATCTTTCTATGGAACGTGGACAGAAAATCGCTTTGGCAGGCGCTAATGGTATTGGTAAAACCACATTGCTAAAAAGTATTCTCGGGGAAATAAAAGCTCTATCAGGTAAAGTAGAGCAGGGCGAGCATCTCTCGATCGGATACTTCGAACAAGAAATGAAAGCCGATACGGATAACACCTGTCTAGAAGAAATATGGAGTGAGTTCCCACATCTTGCTCAATATGAAGTGCGTTCGGCTTTAGCGCGCGTTGGATTAACGACAAAGCATATTGAAAGTAAAGTGAAAGTACTGAGTGGGGGAGAACGTGCGAAGGTGCGTCTTTGTAAACTAGTAAATAGTGAAACGAATTTATTAGTTTTGGATGAGCCGACCAATCACTTGGATTACGATGCTAAAGAAGAACTCAAACGTGCGTTAAAAGAGTATAAAGGAAGTATCTTACTCATATCACACGAACCTGATTTTTATGAAGATGTAGTATCTACTATATGGAATGGTGAGTCATGGACTACGAAAATGTTCTAAACAAATGTTACTGTTCCACGTGAAACAAAAATCCGACCGATACCGGTTGGATTTTTTTATTCAATACTTATGATCGTTGGCGCAAACCATCTTGTTTTGTAGAGATTAATTCAATTGACCTTAAAACATCTGCATAAACTTTTTTAAAGCAAATGAATGGTAACTGTTTTTCTTAGTGACGATGCCGAGCTTCCATAGTAGAGGTGGCTCCTGAAGGGATATCATTTTAATGTTTTCATTTGTAAATTTCGTTGATATGGATTGAGGAAGAAGCGTAATACCCAGTTTTGCTGCCACCAGTTCGATGATCAAATCCCATTGGGAGCTTTCATACGATATAGTTGGATTGAACCCTACTTCTTTACAGGCACCTATAATATAGTGGTGTAAGGCAAAGCTTTTAGAGAACAAGATGAGTTGTTCGTCTTTTAACTCGGATAATGCGACAGCATCTCGTTTTGCAAATGGGTGATCAGAGTGGACGAACAGATAGAATTTATCTGAAATGAAAGGTTGAACTTGGAATACGTCTTGATCGGTTGGCAACACAATAATGCCAGCGTCAATCTGACCTTTATCTACAAGCTC
Organism: Sporosarcina sp. P29; assembly: GCF_002743265.1. Lineage (NCBI taxonomy): Bacteria > Bacillati > Bacillota > Bacilli > Caryophanales > Caryophanaceae > Sporosarcina > Sporosarcina sp. P29. The sequence continues at coordinate 99,303 of NZ_PDYX01000007.1, forward strand.
TTCTACTACTTTAGCACCGAGTTCGTGCAACTCGATTTTAATATGGGGGTAATTCTTTGAAAGACTTTTAGCAATCTGTGGAAAGAACAAGGTCCCAATCAAAGGTGGCATACCAATTTTAATTTCTCCTGACACACCCTCCGCAAGATCTTCAAGTAAGACCGGAAGCTCTCCAAGTAATTGAAGGATTTGCTGTCCCTGTTCATATACAATGTCACCCGCATCCGTCAATCGAAGGCTGCGTGTAGAGCGGTTGAAAAGTATGACATTCAGTTCTTCTTCAAGTCTTTTCACCGATTTACTTAAAGAGGGCTGTGATATATACGAATGTTCGGCGGCTTTTGTAAAGCTTAAATGATCTGCTACGTGTATAAAAGCTTGAAAGTCTTTGAGTTCGATGATAATCCAACCTTTCATTTATTCGCAATAAGAATAAATTTTATTCAATATATTCATTTTACATATAAGTCAGAAATCTGTACACTATTACTAAAGAGTTGGAGGAGGTTACGGTATGAGTAAAGTAATGAATTCATTTATGGAAGCGGTTTCAGATATTCAAGACGGTGCTACGTTAATTGTAGGAGGCTTCGGATTATGCGGTATTCCGGAAAAGTCCATCGAGGCGTTAAAAGATAGAGGTGTGAAGGATTTAACAGTAGCTAGCAATAACTGTGGAGTAGATGATGCAGGCCTTGGGAAGTTGTTAGTGAATAAACAGATTAAAAAGATGATTGCTTCGTATGTTGGAGAAAACAAGACTTTTGAAAAGCAGTTCCTAAACGGTGAGTTAGAAGTAGAACTGAGTCCGCAGGGAACGCTTGCCGAGAGGATTAGATCGGGTGGTGCAGGAATTCCTGGATTCTACACAGCAACTGGAGTCGGTACACCCATTGCAGAAGGTAAAGAAACAAAAGAGTTTAAAGGTCAGACGTATTTACTTGAAGAAGGAATCGTCGGGGACTTTGCGCTTGTGAAAGCTTGGAAGGCCGATACCTTGGGAAATTTAGTGTACCGTAAGACGGCAATGAACTTTAATCCACTTGCTGCGATGGCGGGCAAAATAACAATTGCGGAAGTAGAGGAAATCGTCGAAGCCGGTGAGCTTGCTCCTGAAGAGATTGATACACCGGGTATTTATGTACAGCGAGTTTTACTTGGCACGGATTATGAAAAACGTATTGAGCGCTTAACAGTGAGAAAAGCGTAAAAAGGAGAGATGAACATGACAGAAACACGGAATACAATCGTAAAGCGCGCGGTAGAAGAAATTCAAGACGGTATGAATGTTAACCTAGGTATTGGTATGCCGACTCTTGTAGCCAATGAAATTCCAGATGGGATGACGGTGTTATTGCAGTCGGAGAACGGTTTGCTTGGTATTGGCCCTTACCCAGTAGAGGGGCAAGAGGATGCAGATCTGATTAATGCGGGAAAAGAAACTATTACCACAGTCCCCGGTTCATCCTTTTTTGATAGCGCGGAATCGTTTGCGATGATCCGCGGTGGACATATCGACTTAGCGATCCTTGGCGGCATGGAAGTTTCGGAGAACGGAGACTTAGCTAACTGGATGATTCCAGGAAAAGTCGTCAAAGGAATGGGCGGCGCAATGGACTTAGTTGTCGGTGCAAAACGTGTCGTAGTGATCATGGATCATGTCAATAAACACGGGGAATCGAAAGTTAAGCAAACCTGTTCTTTGCCGTTAACGGGACTTGGTGTTGTAGATCGACTCATCACGGACTTGGCTGTATTTGATTTTACGGAGGACGGTATGGTGCTTGTTGAAACTTCTGCTGGTATTACAGTAGATGAAGTAAAAGACAAGACAGAAGCAACGTTCACGGTTTCGCCGGACTTCAAAAATAAATAATACTTTATATGAAACATGCCAGAACACCCAAAGTGGGTAGTTCTGGCATGTTTATTTTTTTATTAGTAAATAGCAAAAGTACGGTGCGCCTATTAATGAAACGATAATACCTGCTGGAATACCACTTGGTTCCAAAATATTTCGCCCAATTGTATCTGCTAGTAATAGAAGAAAGCTGCCGAGCAGAATGGCAATAGGTAAATTCATTCGATGGCGTGGGCCGATTAGGGACTTAGCGATATGAGGTGCCATCAGCCCGATGAACGCGATGCCACCTGTGACTGACACCGCGGAAGCAGCTAGAGCCACAGCGGTCAGCAATAATATTACTCGCTCCCGTTCGATTGACACACCGATACCCGTCGCCACTGTTTCATTCAAACCGAGCATGTCCAGTCGATGTGCTTTAAATAACGCGAAAGGGATTAATATGAGCAACCAAGGGGCGAGTGCCCAAATATAAGGCCAATCAGTTCCCCAAATATTCCCGGCGATCCATCTTGAAATAAAATCGACTTTCTCTTGCTTGGCGGAAGAAGTCAATACGACCATCACGCCTGAAAGAGCCATCGAAAATCCAATACCCACCAGTACGAGGCGCATAGGCTGTAGTCCGTTTTTTCTACTATAAGCAAATAGATAAATTAAAATGGAGGTGATGATGGCGCCCAAAAATCCTACTAACGGCAATAAGTAAGCGAATGCACCCGCCTCAATCGGTACAAACAAGAAAAATACCGCAATAGCGACTCCAGCGCCGGAATTAATACCGATGATACCTGGATCTGCAAGATCGTTACGCGTGATCCCTTGTAAAATAGCACCCGATAAGGCAAGCGCAGCGCCAGCGAGCAACGTAATAATGATTCTCGGAAGGCGAATAGAAAACAGTACAAACTCTTCTTTAAAAGTGCCTTGGCCTAGGAAAGTAGGGACTAGCCGACTCCACTCGATAGAAGCAGATCCTAAACCAAGTGCGAGAATAGCCAGGAAGAGAATTAAAACAACTAAACATACTCCTAGAATTCTTTGTTTTCTTCGTATACGTGGATGTATCATGAGAAAGCACGACCTCCTTTGCGTACGATCAAAAGAAAGAATGGTAAGCCAATAATCGCAATCAATGCAGCAACGGGCGTTTCAAATGGTGCTTGCAGCATTCGTCCAACCGTATCTGCTAACAACATAAAAGTTGCACCTAAAATAGCGGAAATGGGGATGATAAATCGGTAATCTGTTCCCACGATTGCACGAACAATATGTGGAATCATTAATCCGACAAATGCTAGGTTACCCGCTAATGCCACAGCGGCTCCTGCTAATAAAATAATAATAATAAACAACATGACTTTTATTTTCAATGTATTTTGACCAAGTCCAATCGCAACTTCTTCATTCAAACTTAATAATGTCAACTGGCGTGAAAGTACGAGTGCAACGACAATACCTATGATGATGACTGGCGCAATGGTCTGCAACTGTCCCCATGAGGTGCCGATTAATCCGCCGGCGGTCCACATTGCCACGTCCTTTGAAATCTTAAAATACAAACCAACACCTTGTGCAATGGCGAACAAAAATGTAGAGACGGCTGCACCTGCCAATACCAGTCGAATGGGTGCAAAGCCGCCTCGCTTTGCGGAAGCAATACCGAAGACGATCAGCACACCAGCAGCTGAGCCGATGAAGCAAGCTGTCATAATACCGAAATAGTTAATAGTTGGAATGAATGCAAGCGCGATAGCTAATGCGGCATTCGCCCCGGCAGTCAATCCAAGCAACCCTGGATCAGCCAATGGGTTTCTCGTCATGCCCTGCATGATAGCACCTGAAACGGCCAAAGCGGCACCCACAAACACGGCACCTACTTCACGCGGAAAGCGTATTTCTTTTAGGATCAAAACATTTTCTTTTGGGTTTGATGTGAATGAAAGTAAGACGTCTTGCCATGAAGTGTGAGCGGCACCAAGCTTCATAGCAAATAGGAAACCGATGATTAAAAGAATTGTGCTAGCAAATAATTTGAGACTAAATGGTATAACTTTTCCAACGGGTTTTTCCATTCTATTCATCCGCTCCTTTCTTGTCATAAAAAAAGGGGTTCTTCAATGAAGAAGAGCCCCATCCTGTTTGATTACTTAGTTCCTAAAAAGCTTTCGATAAAGAAATCAAGCTGGTTATCAAGTGTATAGGCATCATTGAAAGAGAATTCTGCTGTGTTTACCTGATAGACTTGATCATTTTTGACGGCAGGAATATTCTTGTATGTTTCTGTTTCTAGGAATGAATTATCCCCAGTATCACTTTTACTCAAGATGACATAATCTCCGGCAAATTCAGGCAAGACTTCTGCAGATAGAGCATAATATCCATCTTTCTCGGTCATTTCCTTTACCTTTTCAGGCATAGCTAATTTCATTTCCTGATAGAGAATTTCTGTCCCTCTACCCCAGTTATCGCCAAAGACGTAAATTTGTTTGTCAAACTCTTCGATGACGGAAACTGTCGTATCTTCTCCGATTTTGGCTTTAATATCTTCTCCTGCTTGCTTAGCACGTGCCTTAAATGCATCTACCCATTCTGTTGCTTCTTTTTCCTTATTCAATAATTTACCGATTTCGATTTGCTGTGTTAAATAATCCACTTTTCCGTATGTATACGTAACAGTAGGTGCAATTTCTTTTAATTTATCAATGTTCTTAATCGTGTTCAGTCCAATAATTAAATCGGGCTCCAGTTCAATAACTTTTTCGATGTTTTCGTCTGAAACTTCTTCTACATCTTTCAGAAATGAATCAAAGCTTGGATTATCTTTTGACCAAGATTCTGCTCCTACTAAATTCACACCAAATTCATGTACAGTCCCAGCAAAACTTGATAACACCACAACGCGCTGTGGATCTGCAGGAACCTCCACAGGACCTTCTTCGGATTCATAAGTAATCGTGCCACTTGCTCCTTGTTCCTTTGCCGGTGTATCTTCTTTCACAGGTTCTTCCTGTTTATTGCCGCAAGCTGCTAACGCAAGTACGATAAGCAAAAGGGCAGGTAATAGAATTTTCTTCAACAGTTATTCGTCTCCTTTTAGTAGATCATATGTGATGCATAACGGTTTGCCCGTTCTTGGATCCGTTCCAATTTCCGCGTCGATTCGAAATACTTCGCGCAGTATGTCTGGTTGTATTACTTCCTCGCACATACCCGCACGTACAATTTCTCCATCTTTCATCGCAATGATGAAATCGGCAAAACGTGCTGCCTGATTTAGGTCATGAAGCACCATGACGATAGTGCGTTGCTGCTCTTCGTTGAGCTTTTGCAACAGCTCTAGTACTTCCAACTGGTGTGCCATATCCAAATAAGTAGTTGGCTCATCTAGGAAGATAATATCTGTTTCCTGAGCAAGTGCCATCGCAATCCAAACGCGCTGGCGCTGACCACCTGATAATGCATCGACTTGACGATATTTGAATTCAGTTGTGTTGGTGACTTCGAGTGCCCAGTTGATCACATCCATATCATGCGGTGTTAAACGTCCCAATGCATTCTGGTAAGGGAATCTACCGTAGGATACCAATTCACCAACTGTTAGACCACTGGCAGCTTCTTGCGTCTGGGGAAGAATAGCCATCTTTTGCGCGAGCTGTTTCGTTCTTTGTTTAACGATATTTCCACCATCCAATATGACTTCTCCTGATTGATGAGGAATTAAGCGTGTGACAGCTTTGAGAAAGGTCGATTTGCCACATCCGTTTGCTCCGATAATGGCAGTCACTTTCTTGTCAGGTATTTGAACCGATAACCCTTTAACAATAAGGTGATCATCGTATGAAACTTGTAGATTTTCTGTATACAAGCGAACCATTTTGTGAAATCAAACCTTTCCTACTAAGTAATCATTGATAATGATTATCAATATCGTTACAATGAGAACTATAAATTGAAATGCAAGCGATGTCAATAATTATTTTAAAGGGAGAAGATGGAATGAGACAAGATGAGCTACTGGACGTAACGATTATCGGCGGCGGACCTGCGGGGTTATATGCAGCTTTTTATAGTGGATTGCGTGAAATGAAGACAAAGATCATTGAATATCAGCAGCAGCTTGGTGGAAAGATCCATGTCTACCCGGAGAAAATGATTTGGGATATTGGCGGCATGACCCCGGCACCAGGAGCTCAGGTAATTGAACGGCTTGTGGCTCAGGGATTAACCTTTGACCCAGAAGTCGTACTCAATGAAAAAATTGTGAAGATTGAAAAGACAGATGACAAGCATTTTGTATTACACGGCTCATCGGGTACTGTTCATTACAGCAAAGCCGTGATAATTGCGACAGGTACAGGTATTTTGAATCCACAGAAGATTGAGGTGGAAGGTGCAGAACGATTTGAAGTGTCGAATTTGAACTATACGGTAAAATCTTTAGCGCGCTTTAAAGGGAAGACCGTCCTGATTTCAGGCGGTGGCAACGCGGCGATTGACTGGGCCAATGAACTGCAACCGATTGCTAAGAAAGTATACCTAACATATCGTAAAGAGAATTTGAACGGTCATGAAGCGCAAGTACGGCAACTCTATGAGAGTGGTGTGGATTGTCACTTTAATACCAATATATCTCGATTCATTGCGTCTGAAGATCATAGCTCAATTGAGAGGGTGGAGCTACGACACAATGAAGAAGGAACGGTTACTACACTAGCTGTGGATGAAGTGATCATTAATCATGGTTACGAGCGTGATACTTCGTTAATTGGCGATGAGCAACTTGGTGTGGAACTAACGGAACATAAGCAGATTGCAGGTACTTGCACGAGTGCTACCTCCATAGAGGGGATGTATGCAGCAGGGGATGTACTAAGCCACAAAGGCAAACTACATTTAATTGCAGGGGCATTTCAGGATGCCGCGAATGCAGTAAACTGCGCCAAAACCTATATTGATCCAGAAGCAAATGAAAATGGCATGGTATCTTCCCATAATGAGCTCTTCAAGGAACGAAATCGGGAATTAGTGAAACAACTCATATGAATAAAAAAGGAACTGACCGACGATTTTTATAATCGTAGGTTAGTTCCATTTTTAGATATTCTCGAGCTTATCTAGCCGTTTCGTCAGCATATCCCGCCATTCTTCAGCTAGTGCTTCGACTTCCAATATTCGTTTCAAACCTTTCAAATCTTTAGGACGCTGAAAATACACTTCATTTGCATATAGAATGGAAACTTGCTTTGGATCCTGTTGAAGCAAAGTAATCGGAGAATCTGAACGAACAACTCCTTCTTTAACCACACGGCATAAAAAACCTGTGAATCCGGTGTTGACCATTCCTTTCATCAGACTAGGCAAGCCGGTGCGCTTACTAATAGTGCTGCAAGGTACTCGACCTTGCGCGACTTGAATCACTGCATCTCCTACTGCAAACATATCTCCAATGCATATATCTGTCTCGAGCATTCCGTTTACTGTCAGATTTTCTCCGAACGTGGAAGTCGGTAACGTACAGGAGAACTCTTTTTCCCAGAAGGCATAGTGCTCTCCAGGATAGATACAAACCGCTCGATCAGGACCTCCATGATGCTTTGTGTCCGCAATTCCGTCCCCTTGAAAACCATCTACAGAAAGAAATGTTTCTTCGGCAGACTGTTTACAAATAGCGCTTGAAAATTCTCCGCCATTAGCAGATTGTAATGTGCGTGGCATCCCAATAGAAAGCATTTGCAGTGACGGCTCAATATTCAATAAGAACCCCATCCTTCCATGTAATTATATATTTAGTATACGACATTCAGTCTTTGTCGACTGAGGCAATGAGTAAATACTTTTAGGTCAAAGGAAATAAATGAATTTGACGGTTAGTACAAAAGAACTGTATTTTAGTTAGACTTTTTACATAAAGAGCAGTAGAAACAATGCTTATACAAATATTTTAATTACAAAAATATTGTATGTATTAAAATAATGTTGCAATTGAAATAATTACTGATAATATAAATCTTAAGTTATTTGAATTGAAAGTGAATTTAAACAACTAATGAAATGAGGAGTTTTTATGGATAATGAAAGCGCTTTAATATTTGACCATGCTATTCGTACAGCAAATATTTTGGTGGAGATGTTCGGCGTGAATTGTGAAGTCGCCGTGCATGACTTTAGCAGCCTGGAAAGTTCTTTAATTCATCTGTCGGGGACAGTGACAGGAAGAAGTATAGGTTCGCCAATAACGGACTTAGTTCTGGAACAGCTACAGAAAAATGTAGTGACCGACTATGCAAACTATAAGACGGTATCGCAAAAAGGTTCAGTGATGAAATCGTCTACAGTTTTCTTGAAGAATCAAAAGGGCGAGGTGTTGGGCGCACTTTGCATCAACTTTGATATTAGCAATATGATGCAAATGGAAGGTGTACTTAAAGACTTCATAACGTTTGAAGAAGATAAGCAACAGAAAGAGAGTTTCCATAAAGATGTACATGAAGTCATTCATTCAATGACGCAACAAGCACTAGACAAGTATTATAAACCTCCTGCTTTATTGGAAACAGATGAAAAAGTCGAAGTGATTCGTGAGCTTGAAGCAAAAGGAGCGTTTTTAATAAAAGGTGCTACTGAATATGCAGCAAGTGTATTAGGTGTTTCCAAATTTACTATATACAACTATTTGCAAAAGGTACGTACTGATGCCAGTTTTAATTCTAAATAGGAGTTGGTTTAATTGTTCAAGAAAATTCACAGTGATCACGTCCCAGCCGCAGTAGGAGCTTATTCTCAAGCAGTTGAGAAGGAAAACATCATTTATGTATCGGGTCAATTACCAATTAATCCTGAAACAAATGAAATGAGTTTAACAGTAGTAGAGCAAGCAGAACAGTCCTTAAAAAACATTGAAGCTATCTTGAAGGCAGCTGATTTGTCATTAGCAAGCGTCGTGAAAAACACAATTTTCATGACATCACTAACAGAAGCAGCTCAAGTCAATGAAGTATACGCAAAGTTCTTTGGAGATAGTAAACCTGCAAGAGCCATGGTCGGTGTAAAAGAATTGCCTAAAGGTGCTCTGATTGAAATTGAATCTATTGCAATTCGTTGAGCATATAAAAACAATTACTAGGAGGAAATAATATGACTTATAGCTACGTATCACACTTACACTGTCCGAAATGTGAAAATACTTATGATGTAGATGTAATCGTTCAACTATGCGAATGTGGAGGGCCTTTATTGGTCGCTTACAAGATGGATGAACTGAAGGAAAGCTTCAAGAAAGAAAAACTTGCAGGTCGCAAACCAGATCTATGGCGCTATCATGAGTTGCTTCCAGTCAAAAATGAAGAGAATGTCGTGACGCTCGGAGAAGGTATGACACCTATGCTACATTTGAAGAAAGCAGGAAAAGATATGGGGATTGCAAATCTCTATATGAAAGATGAAGGAATGATTCCTTCTGGTTCATTCAAGTCTAGAGGAGCCGCAGTAGGTGTTTCCAAAGCAAAAGAATTAGGCATCAAAGAATTAGCTATGCCAACAAACGGAAACGCAGGTGCAGCTTGGTCACTGTATAGTGCACAAGCAGATATTACTGCAACCATAGTTATGCCAATAGACGCACCAGAAATTACACGTAAGGAATGTGTAGCAGCAGGAGCTGATTTGTACCTTGTAAACGGCCTGATTGGTGATGCGGGGAAAATCGTAGGACAGGCAGTAAAAGACTATGATCTATTTGACGCTTCCACATTGAAAGAGCCTTACCGTATTGAAGGAAAGAAAACGATGGGACTAGAAATTGCAGAGCAGTTTGGTTGGAAGGTTCCAGACGTTATTCTGTATCCAACGGGTGGAGGCGTGGGTTTAATTGGTATTTATAAAGCACTTCGAGAACTACAGGAACTTGGCTGGATTTCAGAAGATAAAATGCCTCGCCTTGTAGCGGTGCAGTCAACAGGTTGTGCACCGATTGTTAAAGCGTGGGAAGAAGGTAAGACACATGCAGAACCTTGGGAGAATGCTTCCACTGTAGCATTTGGAATCAACGTTGCAAAAGCGTTAGGTGACTTCCTGATCCTTGATGGCATTAAAGAAACAAATGGCTGTGCTATCGCAATCGATGATGAAACGCTGTTGGCAGAATTGAAATTAGTCGCATCTAGTGAAGGTGCTTTCGTTTGTCCAGAAGGGGCAGCGGCATTCGCAGCAGCTAGAAAACTTCGTAAGGACGGTTGGATCAAAGAGAACGACGAGGTAGTAGTTCTTAACACGGGTGCAGGGATTAAATACCCAGACACAATTGAAGTAGATGCTCCAATTTTGCAAAAAGACGAGAAAATCATTAGATGAAATGAAACTATTCGGTACACGATAGGCTTGGATAAGTTATTGTGTACCACTTAGTAAAAACACAAAATGAAAGCGCTGCCAAAATGTACAAAAGTCTAAAGCACGGGAGTGAGATAGATGGAAAAAAGAACTGAGTTATCTAAAGCATTAAAACCACATTGGGTCGTTGCCATTGCATTTGGTTCTGCGATAGGTTGGGGTGCGTTCGTGCTGCCGACAGATTGGATGGGGCAAGCAGGTCCTATAGGCGTTATTTTGGGTATACTAATTGGCGCATTATTGGTAATGGTGATAGCTGTAAGTTATGGATACATGGTAGAGAAGTTCCCTGTTTCAGGAGGAGAATTTGTCTTTACATATCTTGGATTTGGCAGGATTCATGCATATATATGCGGATGGTTTGTAACATTATCGTATGTTACTTCAGTTGCACTGAATGCTTCGGCAATCATAGTATTATTTAAGTTTTTGTATCCGCAAGTTGTTGAGATCGGATATATGTATACGATTGCAGGATGGGATGTATATATCAGCCAAATTGTTATAGCTACAGCTGCTCTTGTTATCTTTGGTATTGCTAATATCAGAGGAATCAGCTTGACGGGAAGAATGCAATTTATATTCAGTGCGGTTCTATTTATCTTAGCTATTACAATTGGTGCAGGAATGACATTTCATCCAGATACTGCATTTGCTAACTTGCGTCCGGCATTTAATATGGAGATTGGTGGTTTATCTTCTATTTTAGTAATTGTTGCTACTGCACCGTTTCTATATTCAGGATTTAACAATATTGCGCAATCCTCAGAGGAGTTCAACTTTTCGTCAAAGCGCGCTTTTAAATTGATGATACTGGCTTTAGGTGCTGGAGGTATTGTCTATTCTGTCATGGTTTATGCAACAGCGATGGCAACTCCTTGGCAAGGACTTGTAGCAGGAACACCTGCATGGGGAACGGGGAACGTAGTAAAAAGCTTATTTGGTAACCTAGGAATGACAATTTTGACAGTTGCTTTATGCATGGGGATCTTTACAGGAATAAATGGTTTCTTAGTTTCTTCCAGCCGAATGCTTCTGGCTATGGGGCGTGCACGTATTTTACCTCAGGCCTTTACAAAGATTCATCCAAAGTATCGTACACCATATGTCGGGATTATTACAGCGGTCGTTGTTTGCTTTATAACTCCTTGGTTCGGTAGACCGGCATTATTATGGATAGTCGACATGACAGCCACAGGCGTCGCTATTGCCTATTTATATACCTGTGCATCAGCGTATAGGTTTTTTGACTGGAAAGTAAGTGCATTCCGAAAGATCATTTCGCTATCTGGTGCAGTAATTAGTTTAATATTCTTGGGATTATTATTTATCCCGGGCTCTCCAGCACTTTTAGCCATGCCTTCTTTGATTGCGATGATCGTATGGATCTTGATTGGTGCCGTGTTCTATATGTTAAACGGTAAGCAGTATAATGCAATTCCAAAAGAAGAGTTGGATGTATTTATATTAGGGGAAGAACTATCAAAAACATTAACTAATGATAATTTTCGACATAGAAATGCAGAAGAAGTGCAAGGACAAACGAGTACACAAGTATAAAATATACATTTTAAAGAAGATTAGGAGTGTGGCGAGATGGCAGAGTATATTAAAAAGAGTTTAAACAAGCTGGAAGAGGATACTGGTGGTATTGCCGAAATCGTAAAAGGCAGCCTAAAAGAAATCCGTACTCGAGGTGAAGTTGCGGTACGTGAATTGTCCCGTAAATTTGATAATTGGGATCCACAAAGTTTCCGCGTTACACAGGAAGAAATCGAAAAAGCCATAAAAATGGTACCTGAAACCGTAAAATATGACACTCAATATTGCCAAACGCAAGTACGTGCATTTGCGGAAGCTCAGCTGGCAACTCTATCTGAGTTTGAAAAGGAGATGCAACCAGGTGTGATTCTTGGGCAAAAACTAATTCCAATTTCCAATGTAGGGGCTTATGTTCCGGGGGGACGCTATCCAATTGTCTCTTCTGTTCAAATGAGTGTGATTCCTCCGAAAGTAGCTGGAGTAGAACGTGTAATAGCTTGTTCACCTACTATGAAAAATGGAGAAGGTATTCATCCAGGTGTCTTGTATGCAATGCATTTAGCGGGAGCAGATGAAATCTATTCGCTTGGTGGTATTCAAGCAATTGGAACAATGGCGTACGGAATTGAAGATGTCAAGCCAGTAGATTTCATTGTAGGACCGGGTAATGCATTTGTAGCGGAAGCTAAGCGTCAAGTATTCGGAAGAGTTGGGATCGATCAGATTGCAGGACCGAGTGAAAACTTGATTATTGCAGACGAAACAGCAGATCCAGTTCTAGTTGCTGCCGATGTATGGGGACAGTGCGAGCATGACTATCGTGCGGTAACAATTTTAATCACGACTTCCCGTAAATTAGCTGAAGATGTACAAGAGGAAATGCGGAAACAAATTGCTGTTCTGGATACAGCAGAAGTAGCATTGGCTTCTTGGGAACAAAATGGTGAAATTATTTTAGTAGCAGATAAGGAAGAGGCAGTTAAGGTAGCAGATGAATATGCAATCGAGCATGTACAAATACAGACTGCAGATTTGGATTTCTATTTGAAGAACTTAAAAAACTACGGCTCTTTGTTCCTGGGTGAAGAGACAACGGTTACTTATGGAGATAAAGGAATTGGAACGAATCATATCCTTCCTACTGAACAGGCAGCGCGTTACACTGGTGGTCTATGGGTAGGGAAGTTCCTCAAGACCGTCACGTATCAAAAGTGTACACCGGAAGCGAGCAAAAAAATTGCTCCCATTATAGCAGGACAATGTCGTTATGAAGGAATGGTCGGACACGCTGTAACAGCAGAAGTACGTTTAAAAAAGTTTTGATAGGTTGAATGAAATTGGGAGGGTACGCGATGAGTGAACAATCAAAAGAAGTACTGATGTTCAAAAAAACATTTACCCGTCAGGAGCCAATCCCCCCTGAGGGGATTAAGCGGGCGACAGAACTTATGCTGACAGGAAAGCTTCATCGCTATAATACAGAGGGAGATGAAGTTGCTGAAACGAGCATATTAGAACAAGAATTTGCGGATTATATCGGTACTTCTTACTGTGCTACATTCAACTCGTGCGGTAGCTCCATCTATGTAGCACTAAAGAGTGTCGGTGTGCAACCTGGAGATAAAGTGCTGTGTAATGCATTTACATTAGCTCCCGTACCTGGGGCTATTAAAAATGCAGAAGCGCAGCCGGTATTTGTAGAAATCACTGAAGACTATTTGATAGATTTAGATGATCTGGAACAAAAAGCAGAAGCGTCAGGAGCATCCTATTTACTGTTATCACATATGAGAGGTCATATTGTCGATATGGATTGTGTTGTGGAGATTTGCGAGCGTTATAATATAACGTTAATTGAGGATTGTGCTCACACGATGGGTGCAAAGTGGAACAGCAAACACACCGGAAGTTTCGGTGCGGCTGGATGTTTCTCCACTCAGACATATAAGCACCTCAATTCGGGCGAAGGTGGTTTGCTCGTTACGGACGATGAGGACGTTGCCGCAAAGGCTATTCTATATTCAGGATCATATATGTTGTATGAAAAACATAAGGCCAGACCATCAATGGAAGTATTTGAACGTTATAAAAAGGTAATACCGAATTTCAGTCTGCGTATGTCCAATTTAGTGGCGGTTTTAATACGTTCACAACTACCTCAACTTGATAAGCAAGGAAAGCGATGGAATGAACGATATCATGCAATAGAAGAGATATTACGTGGGGCGCTACATATATATATCCCGATTCGTGTAGAAAAAGAGCAATATATTGCATCTTCGTTCCAATTTACATTACTCGATGCGACAAAGGAACAGATGGAGCAATTCATTGATACGTGTGCGGAGCGTGGAGTCGAAATTAAGTGGTTCGGTAATTTTGAGCCAAAAGGATTTACAAGTCGACATGAAAGCTGGCAGTACTTATCTGAAGGTGGAGATCTACTAACCACTGCGAAAATTCTGGATTTCCTTTGCGACTTCCGATTGCCACTCACATTTACAGTGGAGGATTGCCAGGTGATTGCGGAAATTATAAAACAAGTTGCTCGGGAAGTTGTGCAATGATCCAAAAAAGACTATCGGATCCGATAGTCTTTTTTGTATGTAAACTTATATTGATGATATAACTAACCAAAAGATATGAACGAAAAGTACTGCTATATAAAGAAATAATGCAGTAGTCATAGTAATCCGTACCCAGAATCCTAATTTACTGATCGTCACGATATATAAAAGTATCAAAGGTAATCCTAGTTTCACTACATAAAACAAAGGAATACTTTGTTCATATAAAAACGACACGAGCAGATTGGCTTCTTCTATAAGACCAAACCGTAAACCATAATCTGTGAAAACGGCATCTAATAAACATAAGCAAACTAATAGAAAGCCCGCATTGATTAATCTATTTTGCTGAATGGGAAAGTCCTTTACTGTATTCATTTCATCCGCTCCTTACATACAGTGTAAATACCTAGGATGTGTAGTAAGTGATCATTTTATTCATCGCTTTACGACATATTTTTTCTGCACTTGCAGTATAATATAAAAACATGTATAGTGCATTACAACAGTAATGCACTGGGTTACATTAAGGTGGTGAAGTTCTTGCTTGAGATGGATGGAGAAAAGCCGATTTATATACAAATTGCAGAGTGGTTAGAGACGGAAATTATTGAAGGTACGTTACAAGCAGACGATAAAGTGTACTCACAGTATCAACTGGCAGATCTTTTCAATATCAATCCTGCAACTGCGGGGAAGGGGCTGACGATTTTGCTGGATGCGGAACTTATTTACAAGAAACGGGGCCTTGGCACGTTTGTATCTGCTGATGCACGTGAGAAACTGCTGACGAAACGTAAAGGCGGTAGGTTAAGTCGTCTGGTGCAGGAGCTGCTTAATGAAGCTGCATTGCTTGGCCTTCAAGAGGAACAGCTCATTGAATTAATTCGAGCAGAGCGAAAGGAGAGGTCATAATGCCAGCAATTACTTTGAAAAACGTGACGAAAAGCTATCGTTCCATTACAGTACTGAATCAGTTAAATTTAGAAATCCGTGAGAATGTCATTACGGGATTGGTAGGACGTAATGGTGTGGGGAAAACAACACTTATGAAGATGGTTGCGGGATTCATAAAAGAGTCGGATGGAGAGCTTCGTGTGTTGGGTGAGCGTCCCTTCAACAGTCTTAAGGTTTCTGCCAACATGATTTTCATAGACGATATGATGGGCTTTCCGGATGCACTCACACTGGGCGATTTATTGACGGAATGTGATCGCTTCTATGAAAATTGGGATCAGGACCTAGCTATGCGTCTGCTCAAGTATTTCAAATTACCGCTGTCGCTGAACCATCGTGTTCTATCAAAAGGCAAACGCAGTACATTCAATGCTGTTGTCGGCATTGCCACACGTTGCCCACTAACCATGTTTGATGAGCCGATTACGGGAATGGATGCTGGAGCGCGTAGGGACTTCTACCGAGCGCTGCTGAAAGATTATCTAGCGCATCCACGAACCATTCTTTTATCAAGTCACCATATGGAGGAAATGGAGGACTTACTGGAGGATATCTTATTGATCGATGGAAAAGATAGTGCATTTCATGGTTCAATAACTGAACTTCAAGAGAAATTTATTTCGTTACAAGGTAAAGAAAATGTATTGAAACAATATGCTAATCGATATGCCGTCATTCATAAGTCTTCTGCTGGTCCATTAACAGAATGGATTGTCGACAATGACCATACAAACTTAGAGCTAACTGAATTAAAGCAAGCAGGAATACGCGTGTCAGCGGTTTCAGCAAGTGAGGCATATCTTGCAATGACAGGTCAGACGAGAGGAGGAGTAGATGATGTATTCGACGCAATGGAGCGTGAATGAACTTGCAAAACGACAGTTTTTTCTTAAATTGAACGCCAATGGGGCGATTTTCACCATGTTGATTGTACTGCAAATTATCGCAACTGTATTTATAAGCGGGGCAGTTACAACTACCTCCATGAATGATTGGGGGGAGCCTATTTCCTTCAATTTCACTTCCATATCGAACGACGCACAGCTAGGGCTGACACTATTCTGGGCATTCATTGTCGGCTTCTTGTTGACATCTGCCGCGCAACGGAATGAATCCTTTTCGTTTGTAACGAATCGTTTGACGTTTCAATTGGCTAATTTCTACTTCTTTTGTACGGCTGCATTGCTCGGTGGGGTGACGACTGTTTTACTTGGTTCAGTGATGAAGATTATCGCGATGTTTAGAGATAATATGATTATTGAAACAGCTGGTTTATTATCTTCACCACTTGATTTCTTGTCACGTATTTTTGTGATGATGGCTTATACGCTGTTGCTCATGCTAATTGGTTATACACTGGGTTCACTTATCCAATGGAGCAAACTGTTCATCGCGCTGTTTGGAGTGATTTGGTATGCATTTACGCAGAGCACATTCGCTGTAGCAGACAATGAGAATAGTGGATTATTGTATTTCTACTATGGAGAAACATCGATTCTACTATTCACGTTGAAGATAGTAGCAACAATTGCTGTTCTGTTTGCTATCAGCTTCTTCGTCACAAATCGCTTGGAGGTGAGGAACCCTTGATGTTTATTACTATTCTGGTTCCAGTCGTTCTGCTTCTTGGGTTGCTGACAATTATTATGGTGACAAAGAATATGGGGCGTGTACGCATAAAAAAATCATTTCATTGGAAGCTGATCACAGGGTACCTTGTGTTACTGTTAATTGGACTTGTCGTAGCGGAAGCGATGGAACAACGAATAGAGGGCGTAAATCCCCCTGAAGTAGGGGCAAATGAAGTCGGATTTGATCTATATAATGCAATTGTAGAAGAGTTACCAATTCCTAAAAACCTAGTATTGGCAAAGCGGTCACATGAGGTAGAAGGGAAATTCACGATCTCTTCTTTCCCAGGTGCATATATTCTGATAAAGCGCACACCTGAAATTAGTGGAACAATAGAAGAAACGGTCTATTCCCCTGAATTGATGACGATGTTTAATGGTGAAGACAGTATGTATTACGATTTATCCGATCAACTCAAAATTAATCTGCCTGTTTGGAATAGCAATTCCATGTCTGTTCCAAAGCAACCAGAAAACCGTCTAGAGTATACGTTTTACCATGATTCAAACATATTGAATCAGTTTACCGGTGAAAAGACGCACGGGAATTCCTCTGGGAGTGTATCAGGAGTCATGACGATTCACTTGTTAATTCCTGATACAATTGAGCTCGATATACCCGATCTGGATCATGAGCAAAATTACTATATAGATATACTCGAATAAAAAAGACCGAAGCGCAATCACCACAACAAAACGTGTGGGATTGGCTTCGGTCTTTCACTTTAACCGCGTTCAACAGGCATCGAACAACATCTGAAAGAACCGCCTGATTTAATGATTTCAGAGAAGTCGACTTCTATGACCTCAAATCCATTTGCGCGTAAGTTTTTATTTACTTGTTTGTTTTGTGGCAAACTGAATACTTTATTGTTACCGATTGAAAGTACATTCGTACCTAGCGAAAACTGTTCATCTTCCGCTACTTCAATCAATTGATACGAGTCAGCAAGTAAGTGGAGTGTTTCCTGATCAAACGCTGCTGGAAAAACTAGCGCTTTTTCGGAAGAAAGGATATTGAACACGCAGTCTAGATGCAAGTATCGTCCGTCAAATGGAATTCGCTTTAGCTGATGGTCGGGAAGCTTTACTTCCAGCTTGTTGACCGCTTCCTCGGACGTACGACTACTGATGCCGATGTAGATAGTATCACGGTCGACAATAATGTCGCCGCCTTCCATTCGATCCGTGGCGGACTGATAAGGAATGTCTTGCGCACTCAGCCATTCTTTTAGCGTGATTTCTTCACCTTTTCGTATATTTGCAGCCAAGTCAGCGATAAATACTTCATTGCCAATCGTAAAGCCGATATCTCGTGTAAAGACTTGTTCAGGATATTTTTCAGAAGTAGGAAGGGTGATCACTTCCACTCCGTTTTCCTTCAATAATTTTTCGAATTCTGCGTGCTGACTCATCGCACGTTGTATATCAATGTTTTCATCTTCATACTTTTTTTGCACTTCGTTAATGACCTCGTCAATTGCCATGAATTCCGGCTGGCATAGGATGACTCGGCGCAGAGTATCATATTCTGTTACACATTTTATCGTATTTGCATTTTGGCTGTTAGCTATCAATGGATAGTACGCCTCCCATTTCATGAAAGTACTTTGTATTATTCCCGTTACCCATTTTTATAAACTTCTTTGATCCTTTGATTCCACTGTTTTAGAATGTTGTTAATCCATTGTGATAGTAAAATTTAAATACGCACAGGAAGATTTTCTCTTAATGGCTGACATCCAAATTGAAAAACAGAAATAGTAAACGCTTTCATATTTTCATTGACAAACAATTTAGAAAACGTTTAAAATAGATTAAACGACTATATAACGACGTGTTTTAATAGGCTGAATTTGAATGGGGGTTGCGTAGTGGATCAGAGGCAAAAAAGAGAAATAGGGTTCTGGTGGTCGATCCTGCCGTTAGTATTAATGATTCTAGTTATGATTATAACTGTAGTAAAGCTTAAAGAGGGACCGCATATGCCACTAATCGTAGGAACTGCCATTGCTTCACTCGTAGCCTGGCGCCATGGATTCTCTTGGAAAGAAATTGAGGAAATGATGTACAAAGGAATTCGTTTAGCTCTTCCAGCAGTCATTATTATTATGCTTGTCGGCTTGGTGATTGGCTCGTGGATGGGTGGGGGAATAGTTGCGACAATGATTTTCTACGGATTGAAGATCATTACACCTTCTTGGTTCCTGGTAGCCATTACACTAATTTGTGCAATTGTTTCATTGGCAATAGGTAGCTCATGGTCGACAATGGCTACGATTGGTGTAGCCGGTATGGGTATTGGACTCAGTATGGGAATCCCTGCTGGTATGGTAGCAGGTGCTGTCATTTCTGGCGCATACTTTGGAGATAAGATGTCACCGTTATCAGATACAACCAATTTAGCTGCAGGACTTACTGGAACAGATTTATTCGATCATATTAAGCATATGCTGTATACGACGATTCCTGGATTACTAATTGCTCTTAGTGTGTTTACATTCCTCGGAAGAAGATTTGGTTCAGGTGAAGCAGAATTAACATCAATTGCAAACACATCTCAGGTCATGCAAGATAGCTTCGTTATATCACCCTGGTTATTGCTTGTTCCTTTGGCTGTCATCGTGATGGTAGCAATGAAGATTCCCGCGGTGCCGGCACTGATTATCGGAATCGTCCTAGGTTTCTTATCTCATGTAACGCTTCAGTCTGGGACGTTTGCGGATGCGCTAGGTGCTCTGCAGAGTGGTTTTGCGATTGAAACAGGTAACCAGCTAGTTGATAAACTTTTTAATGGTGGCGGCCTAGATAGTATGATGTATACCGTCTCTATGACTATTGTGGCCATGACCTTTGGTGGTATTCTTGAGTATTCAGGTATGTTACGGGCAATTATGAAGCAATTGCTGAAAGTTGTGAAGTCCACGTCTACATTAATTATTTCAACGATTGGTGCGTGTGTCATGACCAATGCAACTTGTTCTGAACAATACGTTTCCATTGTTGTACCTTCCAGAATGTTCAGTAAAACTTATAAAGATATGGGATTGAGCTCGAAGAATCTTTCGCGTGCACTAGAAGATGGTGGAACACTTACATCTGTATTTATTCCATGGAATACATGTGGTGTGTTTATATTCGGTACGCTCGGTGTCAGTGTAGTAGAATACGGCCCATACGCTATTCTGAATTTCGCTGTTCCACTCATCTCAATTATCTATGCTCTAACCGGATTTTCTATTGTCAAAATGACGTCTGAAGAAATTGTGGAAATGAATGAGCAGGAAGCGAAGTTGGAACTTGAGGCACAACTCGAATAACTTTAATAGGCAAGGCCGTGATATGTAACGGCCTTGCCTTTTTAGTTGATAGCAATCTTCAATTTGTATAATGCGCGTGGTCTGCCTTGGCTGTAGGTCATTTCTTCGCCAACCGTATCGATATATTGTTGATCCATAAGCTTTTTAATTGTACGTTCAGCAGTTCTTCTGGAAACGGCTAAATATCCTGCTAAATCATTAGCGGTGAACGGCGTAGATTGCCTGAATTGATCAAACTGCTTAAGTTTGGAAATGACCGCCGGGCTCAATGTCGTCCTTTCGCTGATCTTAAGCAAATCAGGGTCGTCCAACCTCATCGCAACTGACGGTTTTGTAGCTGGCAAAGGACCGTGTAGCTTCTTATGTTCATCTAGCATAAAGATTCCTTTGTGGATTTCTTGCTTGCCGAGTTGCAGTGCACTCATCGCATTGTCACTAGCTTCTATCATTGTTTGTCCTAATCCAAAAGATAAAGTGGATACTGGGTGAAGCGATTCACAGAACTGGACGAAGGCCTTTAAGGCTAAAACAAATTCGATGGTGCCTAGAGTAGTGTAGAAAAAGAAGTTGTCCTCTTTTTCTTTCCATTGAGCCTGTAAGTAGTTCGCTAGTGTTTCTATAGTTTCCTGTGGAAGTTCCTCAGGTTGATGAACTTGCAGTACGCCTACAGCAATTTTAGTCGCTTCACTCCTTGCAAAATCTGCTTGTTGAACGGCGTGTTCCATCGCGCGTAAAATATTGCTTGCAGGATCCAGCATCCGGAATGCTGGAATGCCCGCCGCTTGTAATTGATCGTATACGGCATGCACACTGGTCAATGCCATTTTAGACATCCCGTTTCTGAAATGTTCTAAATGAAAGTTTACAACGGCTTGTAAATCACTGTTGGATTGCAGTTCATGTATAGCAGGCTTCTGCATGGAAGAGAGAGGATCAAGATCTTGCAGGATTTGTTCGATATGTGTTCTTTCTTTAATATCTATAGAAATATCATGAATTGCCATATTCTTTTCTGAAGCAAGGTATAATAAAGTGATCGCTATTGTATGTTCATTTTGCTGAATATAAAATGCCGGAATCGAGATCGTTTGAAGAATTTTCTCGGACGCTTCGTAAGGTAAGGACCCAGAGAATAATATGGCGTGACAGGGTTTCAGTACCTCTAGTAGACGAGGGGCTTCGGACGGGCTGTCATATTGATAATAATCAATGCACATATTGTGGGGCAACACTATACTCTCTGCTTGCCGACAAAATTCTTGTGAGCCGACCAATGCAATGGTAACCTTCATAATGGGATCTCCTCTTTTCATTAGCGACTATTTAACGACAATCATACAATACGAATGAAAAGCTGCCAATAGGAAAGGAAGAAAAATAATGAAAATAACTGAAATTGAAATTTTTGCGATTAGATTACCACTTTATGAACCATTTGTAATCAGCTATGCATCCTATGATGATATGCCTTCTATTATTGTAAAACTAACAACGGACACAGGTTATGTGGGTTATGGTGAAGCGGTAGCAGACGACCATGTCACAGGGGAAAGTTGGGAAGGTACATTTGCTGTACTTCGTCATACACTTGCTCCTGCTTTACTTGGAGAAAACCCAAGTCGCTTTGGGAAAATTCATGAAGTGATGGATCAAGCAATTTACGGTGTGCCTACAGCGAAAGCTGCGCTAGACATGGCTTGCTTTGACGCAGTAGGGAAGGCATATGGTATCCCTGCCTATAATTTGCTTGGTGGACGTTATCATGAGAAATTTCCGATTACACATGTGCTAAGTATCGCTTCACCTGAACATATGGCACAAGAGGCTGCTGATCGTGTGGCAGCTGGCTATCGTTCGTTAAAGATGAAAGTCGGTACTAACGTAGCCGTAGACGTCAAGCGAATTCAGGCGGTACGCGAGCGTGTTGGCAAAGATATCGCAATCCGAGTAGATGTTAACCAAGGTTGGATCAACAGTGCGACAACATTGCAGGCAATGAAACAATTGGAGAGTTGTGAACTAGATTGGCTCGAGCAACCAGTTAAAGCGGACGATATCGATGCAATGGTAGAAATCAAATCGAAAATCGCGACGCCTCTAATGGCAGATGAAGGATTGCGTGGAGTACGCGAGATGCGTGAAATTATCGCAAAGCGTGCAGCGGATAAAGTGAACATCAAGCTTATGAAATGCGGTGGTATGTATCCTGCAATGAAGCTTGCACATATGGCGGAGATGGCAGGTATCGAATGTCAGGTTGGATCCATGGTGGAGTCGTCTATTGGATCTGCAGCGGGCTTCCATGTAGCATTCTCACAAAAAGCAATGACAAGTGTAGAATTGACCGGTCCGTTGAAATTCAGTAAAGACGTCGGCAATCTGCACTATGATGTACCGTTTATTGAACTCAATGAAAAGCCTGGACTTGGTATTGACGTAGATGAGCAAGCGCTAGAAGAATTGACGGTGCGTAAAGAAAAGGTGACATTATGACGTTACAAGCATCACTTTCACTTTTAACGGAAGATCAGCTGCCGGAAGTTCTAGCTTTACAACAACGGATCATTGCAGTTCTTGAGCAACCTGATTTTCTTCAACCGTTAACGGAAGAAGAATTTGTGTATATTCTACGCGGCAATGGCATGATGGCAGGGGCTTTTGTCGATAATCATCTTATCGCGTTCCGTGCTATGTTGGATCCTGGTGAAGATGAAGAACATTTAGGAATTGACGCTGGAGTATCACTAAACGAATTATCTAGCGTGCTGTATTCGGAGATTTCGGGTGTGGATCCGGACTATAGAGGACATGGACTGCAAACGATACTCGGGAAGTGGCTAATGGAACATGTTGAGAGAGATCGCTATCGTTATATTTGTACAACCGTTGCGCCCTTTAATATTCCAAGTTTGAAAGATAAGTTTGCACTGGGTTTACGTATTAAAGAACTCAAAATGAAATACGGCAATAAACTGCGCTATATTTTATTCAAGGATCTGCAAGAGCCTTCCCGTGGAACGACGTCAGAACAGCAATTTGTTCTAATGGAGAATACTGAACAGCAGCAAAATTTGCTGAATGAAGGTTGGATTGGGGAATATATCGAGAAAAAGGACGATCGTTGGTATGTACTATACGTAAAATAATACATTTATAACAGCTAAGACTACGCCTTAAAGCGTAGTCTTTTTTTCATTAACCATAAGAATCTCAAGTGCCCAACAGATCTAGAATGCAAACTCTATGGTAAAATTGAGGGACTACAAATTGAAAGGTTGATATCTGTAATGCGAAATTCTTCTGTAAAACTTACTTCATTATCTTCAAAAGGAGGATGCGGTTGTAAAATAGGGCCGGCTGATTTAGCTGAAGTTCTACGAACATTGCCTCCTGGTCTCGCGGATCCTAATTTACTTGTCGGATTGGATACAGGCGACGACGCAGGTGTATATAAGATAAATGATACGACTGCTATCGTGCAGACACTAGATTTCTTCACACCCATTGTCAATGATCCGTATGATTTTGGACAAGTGGCAGCGGCGAATGCGATCAGTGATGTCTATGCAATGGGCGGTAAACCAATTACAGCGTTGAACATCGTCGCATTCCCGATCCATACACTTGACCGCAGTATCTTGACAGAGATCTTGCGCGGGGCTGCTGATAAATTGAAAGAAGCGGGTGCAGTTCTTGTCGGTGGCCACTCCATTGATGATCAGGAACCAAAGTTCGGTATGCAAGTAACTGGAACGGTACATCCTGACAAGATTCGTACAAATGCAGGTGCGAAACCAGGCGATCGCTTGATTCTGACAAAACCGATTGGTGTAGGTATCATGACCACTTCACTGAAAAATGGATTATTGTCTGAAGAAGAAGAAATTCATGTGACAAAGGTGATGACAACACTCAATAAAACAGCGGCTGAAGTGATGGATGATTACAGCATTCATGCATCAACAGACGTAACGGGCTTCGGTTTACTTGGACATGCTTCTGAAATGGCAACAGGTAGTGGCGTATGCTTGCGAATTGATAATGAGAAAGTTCCTGTATTACCACGTACAAGAGAACTAGCAGAAGCTGGTTCGGTTCCAGGCGGTACGAAAAACAATTTTGCACATATAGAAGATATGGTCGAATATCCAGAATCATTGGATCAAATCGGCAGATGGATTTTATGTGACGCAGTTACTTCTGGTGGATTGCTAGTAGCAGTTGCTGGAGATGAAGCAGATCGTTTGCATGCACAGTTACGTGAAGCTGGAGTCGATGCGCATATTATTGGAGAAGTAACCGACGAACATACCGGTCGAATTATCGTGCAGTAAATCAAGGAGATGGAAAATAACATGGTACGAGATATTACATTGACGGACGCACTCGAATTACAGAAAAACCATTCACATACATTAGTCGATGTACGCTCTCCGAAAGAGTTTGAAGAAGCAACTATTCCGGGCAGTATTAACATTCCGATTTTCACGAATGAAGAACGCGCGGAAGTAGGTACGCTTTATAAGCAAGTAGGAAAACAAGCCGCTATGGATCATGGTCTAGCCATTTTCTCTAAAAAACTACCCGATTTCATAGCAGAATTCAGAAAAATTGACACCCAAGTTACTGTGTTTTGCTGGCGTGGCGGTATGCGAAGCAAAACAGCAATGACTGTACTGGAATTGATGGGAATTCGCTCAAGCCGAATCAGTGGCGGTATTCATACATATCGCCAGTGGGTTATTGCGAAACTGCAAGAGCCAATTAAACCTAAATTTCTTGTACTAAACGGCTATACAGGAAGCGGCAAGACGAAGATTCTTCACAAGCTGATGGAAGACGGCTGTCCGGTCATCGATCTAGAAGGTATGGCAGGACATCGAGGTTCCATATTCGGACAAATCGGTGTACAGCCGAACAACCAGAAGAAATTCGAATTGCTAATTGCGGATAAACTGGAAAAGTATGAAAACGAACCATATATCTTCATAGAAGGCGAAAGCAAACGCATAGGGCAAGTACATATGCCGGAACTACTGTTTGAGAAAAAAGGACAGAGTCCGCAGTGGATTGTTAGACTACCGATCAAAGTGCGGGTCGAAGAAATTCTTTCCGAGTACGAACCGGAAAAACAACCAGAACTGTTTCTGGAAGCATTCTCAAGAATTCGCAAACGCATTCACCAACCCATTGCAGCACAAATCCAGGAAGACCTAGAAAATGGACGTTTCGCAGAAGCTGTAGAACAGTTATTGACTCACTACTACGATCCGCAGTACGAACACTCAGTAGCCCGCTTCGCTACAATTAGCCAAGACGTCATCGAGGCTGAAACTGTACAAGAAGCGTATGAAGAATGTTTGAAACGGTATAAAGAGCTAATGAAATAAGCGAAGTTAGACTATCCTATTGGGTAGTCTTTTTTTGTGAACATAAATAAGTCGAATGTAGTCCGCCAGCGTCGATCAAAAATATTCTCACTTCTGGTTATGATTATTCAATTTAGTCCACTAGAAGAGTTTGTAAAACAACTAACGAGGGTATTCTTAAGACTATTAATCAACCAGACATTCAACAAGAAAAACTGACATAGAAAAGAGGAAATGCCATGATCGAACTGAAAACTAATCTACCGGGCAAAAAATCATTATTTGGAGATGCGCGGAACATACTCATAGAACATGATATCCAAATGGGGGGGAATTGGGACTTCGACCGCGGAAATTTCGATACTATCTTGAATCAGGATGGTAGTGATACGATTTACTTACGAATACCTTTTCACGTAGTGGACGGTGAACTCGACGAAGATAGTGCTATGATCGAGTTTGACGTACCATTTATCATCAACCATGTAGTCAATATTGGATTGGATGACGATGACAGCCCCGTATTAGCAGCTGTCGGCCTCGACCAGTTCCAAACGCCTGAAGACAAAGACGGACCTATTGAATACGACGAAAAGTGGGTACATGAAGGGGAAGCGAGAATAGCAAAGTTTTCTGATCATCCTATTTTCATCGCACCGCTAGTATAAAAATCGCGTTATAAGAAGAACAAGCAGGCCTAGTAAAATTAGGCTTGCTAGTTTTTGTGTATGGAAAGGACTTCTCTTTCTAGTTGCTACTGTATGATAAGATGAATAAAGCGTAAAAAATTAATAAATTTATAGATCCATTACATAGTAAGAGAAAAGGTGGGAATTCCATGTCGAGAGGGCAAGATTATTCGTACTACACTAAATCCAAAGAAGCGCAGAAGCAATTGTATAAGCGCTCCTTACTTGTCGTGATCATTTCCCAAATATTTAGTGGTGCCGGACTTGCAGCAGGAATCACAGTAGGGGCGCTATTAATTCAAGACATGACGGGCAATGAAAGCCTGGCGGGCATGCCGATTGCGCTGTCTACTTTTGGTTCCGCATTCTCTGCCTATCTCGTGGGTAGGTTGTCTCAGCGTTACGGTCGTCGTCTCGGTCTCGGTGCAGGATTTATTACAGGTGGTATCGGTGCATTCGGTGTAATCTTTGCAGTGATGACCGGAAGTCTTGCTGTGTTATTCACCTTTCTGTTTATCTATGGTGCAGGCACATCCTCGAATTTACAAGCTCGCTATGCTGGAACAGATCTCGCCAATGAAAAGCAACGGGCTACTGCGGTCAGTGTTGCCCTTGTTTCAACCACAGTGGGTGCGGTAGCGGGACCCAATCTGGTTTTACCGATGGGTTATGTGGCAGATTTCATCGGTATACCTTCATTGACTGGTGTGTTTTTACTGGCAGGTTTCGCCTACGTATTGTCCGGGCTGACATTCTTGCTGTTTTTACGACCAGATCCTTTACTCGTTGCACGTGAGATTGAACTGGCTGAACAAAAAGAACGTGTAGAATCCAACGAAGGGCATGTTGCCCATCAACAAACGGCAAATAGGATGGGGATTTGGGTAGGGGGCATCGTACTCGTACTGTCACATGGTGTCATGGTCGCTATTATGACGATGACCCCTGTCCATATGCAACATCACGGTGCTTCAATATCAGGTATTGGTTTGGTTATCGGCTTACACATCGCAGGTATGTATTTACCTTCCATTTTTACTGGTGTATTAGTAGATCGGATTGGACGGCCAATTATGGTAATTGCTTCGGGTGTGACACTTGCGTTGGCAGGTGTTCTCGCAGCTTACGTAGCAGGGGAATCGATATTCTGGATGTCCGTATCGCTCATATTGCTAGGGATTGGTTGGAACTTTGGATTAATCAGTGGAACGGCTATTATTATCGATTCTACTGATGTGTTGACTCGTGCGAAGATCCAAGGAAGCATCGACGTATTTGTCGCGCTAGCAGGAACAGTAGGTGGACTTGCTTCAGGAATTGTCATGGCGTACTTAGGTTTTTCCATGTTAAGCTTCCTTGGAACCTATATTTCCTTACTACTTATTCCGCTCATTATTTGGATGCGTTATAAACAAAAGAATATTTCATCGCAGGCGGCCTGACAAAAACGGATTATTTCCTCGGAAATAATCCGTTTTTCTTTCGTAAACGACAAACTCAGCTGTGGGGCACTTTTTCATTCTTTCGCATAGAGTAACAACGTAGAATGAAATTGGAGGGATCGTTCATTGAATCAGCAAAGTGAGTATTGGATGAATCACTGGCAACATCCGCAGTATCGTAGGATTACAATGGAACAGGCAAACGAAATTGCCCGACAAAGAGTACCGGGTGAAGTGGTGAAATCAGAATTGGAATTCGATGACGGTATGTTGGTATTTGAAGTAGATATCCGCACAGCAGAAGGGCATAAGTATGAAGTTAAGATAGATGCAGTGACCGGAGAGGTACTGAGAGTGAAATTGGATTGACTTGAAACAACGAATGAAGTTCGATTACTTTTCCAAGTCTGCTATTCTGTGTATGATTACAGTTAGATCTATACACAGAAAGCAGGGAATTAGTATGTACACACCTATTGATTACTCGAATAATCTACAAGAGAAGTACGCGCAACTAGCAATACAGGTGGATGCACTCTTATCAGGAGAGCCAAATGTATACGCAAACTTAAGCAACGCATCCGCATTACTTAATCAATTCTTCGATCGCATCAATTGGGTAGGTTTTTACTTGATGGATGGCGATGAGCTCGTGCTCGGCCCGTTCCAAGGATTACCGGCATGTATTCGTATTCCACTCGGTAGAGGTGTTTGTGGAACAGTTGCGAAGACAAAAGAAGGCTTGGTCGTACCGGACGTCAACGCGTTCCCGGGGCATATAGCATGCGACGCGGCATCCCGTTCCGAAGTGGTTGTACCCCTGATTAAAGATGGAGAAGTCTTTGGCGTACTCGACATCGACAGTCCTGAACTAGATCGCTTTACGGCAGACGACTTGGCGGGATTGACGCATGTAGTGGAAGCGCTTATGAAGCATATCTAGTGGAAAAGAAAGGCTGAAGGTGAGAAAGTCTTTACACTGCGTTCTAGGCGGACGCGTTCTGGAGATAGATAGAGCGGTTGCTAAAGGGGATAGAGCGCTTAAGTGACAGGATAGAGCAATTACCGAGGTTCATAGAGCGATTAAATGAATAGATAGAGCGCTTATGAGGGTTTATTGATCGGATATCGTGGCAGAATGAGCGCCTTCTTTAAAGAAAACTACATTTATTCTCGTAAATGCAAGACGACTTCCAAAGGTTCACTGCTATTTCTCATGAAAATCCGCGATTGTAACGTCGACTAGCACTGATTAGATTATATAAAGCAAAAGCACGCCGGAGTAAAGTTCTCCAGCGTGCTTTTTACATACCTAAAACCCAAGTAAAGAAAATGACGACGATCGCAATAGGTGCGAAATAACGTACAATTACTTTCCATAATGTGTGAAGAGTGGGGCTCATCCCTAACTCTTCTGCTGTATCCTCTTTTGTCAGCACGAAGCCAGCAAATAAAGACACGGCCAATGCCCCGAGCGGCATCGCAATTCTACTCGTCAGCAAATCGGCAAAATCGAAAATGGAATTGCCGAAAATACTCACATCGGACAGCAAACCAAATGATAGTGCACTTGGAATTCCGACTAAAAAGATCAGTCCGCCAAACACCCATGAAGCACGTTTTCTTCTATCATGCTTTTTACGGATGCCTGTAGAAACTACAATTTCAAGCATCGCAATAGCAGAAGTCAGTGTGGCAAACAGCATTAAGAGGAAGAAAATAATTAAAAACACACTGCCAAATGGGATTTCATTGAAAATAGCCGGCAGAATGACGAAAATCAGTCCAGGGCCCGCTTCCGGTGAATGTCCTAATGCGAAAACAGCTGGGAAAATGACAAGTCCTGCTAGAATTGAAATCCCGATGTTTAGGATGGATACATTAAACGCGGACTGTCCAAGCTTCTCCTCTTTCGATAGGTAGGAAGCATAAGTCATCATCGCAGTCACACCGACACTCAGTGAGAAGAATGCCTGACCTAATGCAACAAGGAATGTGGTTCCGTTAAGATAACTCCAATCCGGTACGAATAGGAAACGCACACCTTCCATCGCGCCGTCTAGTGTCAGCGAACGAATTGCCAATACAATGAATGACAAGAATAATAAAGGCATGATCCAGCGGCTAGCTCGTTCAATCCCTCCACGAATACCGCTTTGAACGATGAAGATCGTCAACGCCATAAATAATGCTTGGGCCAATAATACTTCCCATGGATTCGCGATTGTCGTATTAAATAGTTCACTATAATCGAGCCCGCCTAGCGTAAACGTAAAGGCACGCGCTAAATAAGATAAAATCCATCCGCCGACGACGCTATAAAAAGATAAGATGATGAAAGAAGAGGCAAGTCCCATCCATCCAACCCATCCCCAACTGCGTCTGGTTGATAATTTCTTTAATGAAGTGACCGCGTCTGCCTGTCCTCTTCGTCCGATGACAAACTCAGCCAATAAAATCGGTAGACCGATTAATAATGTACAAATGATAAATAACAGCACAAACACGCTGCCGCCGTTCGTTCCGGCCATATAAGGAAACTTCCAGATTGCTCCTAAACCGATGGCACTACCAGCAGCTGCTAAAATAAAACCAATCTTGGATGTCCATTGTTCACGCTGTTTCATAAGAGTCCTCGTTTCTTTTACTAAATTACAAAGTCAATAAATCTTATCATAATTTTAAGAAAGAATCGATAGTTGCAATATTAACTGGGAATTTAAAAAATTCATTTGCTTATACAATTACACAGGTGTAATATTACACCATCGGATATAAATTGTAACTACGGGGTGATCAGGTGAATCAACAACAATTAATAGAATTGATTTCATTAAAGTTGCGGGTGATCCGATTGGAGAAAGAATACTCTCAACAAAAAATGGCGGATGTACTGGGGCTTTCCAAAAAGACGTTGATTCAAATTGAAAAAGCGAGAGCGTTGGCTAGTTGGACAGCTGTTATAGCAGTCTGTGCTTTATTTCGTGAAAGTGAAGTTTTACAAGCTACAGTTGGTGGGGATCCGCTAGAAGTACTGGAGACCATTGCGCATAACGGCATTGACCGCCGAATGGACCAATCGATGGGCGGTAAAGTATGGTGGCGTGAATTGGAAACAAAAGGTCGTTTCCGTTTACAGCAAAACTTGATCAGTCAACACTTTCGTATTTTAGATGAAGAGCATTATCGCTGGTATAGTTCGTTCGATGAAGACGAGGCATGGCACCGACTGGGGGAATTGGGAGGAAAATAAGAGGAGGGACGCATATGGTTGCACCTATAGCATTTGCGGTACTGTTATTCATCGCGTTATTATTTTTCACAGGAATAGGGTTGCTGTATTTATTGTTAATGGGATTGATCCACTATATTCCGTTAGCGCTAAGCGCGGTGATCATTTTATATGTGTGGGTTGTCATGATGATCTTTCATTTCTTTAACACGAAGCAACGAAAGCGATTGTTCGGTATTGTAGCTGGAGTAATTCTACTGGGATCAGCTGTTTGGCCGATGATGCACATTTATAAGGAGAGTATTTCAACAGTGAATGCCGAAGTAGAGGTGCGTTATTATGAACCGTTTACCATTGGACAGGAATCAAAGCTTGCCGTCCTCGATGAAGCGGCTACACTCGAGCTGAAGGATGATTTACCGAGAATAGACGGAGCTACCGCGTTATATCCATTGTATGCAGCGTTTGTTCAAGCAGTTTATCCTAGAAAAGAATATAACCCGTATGATAGTGAGGTAATGGTTAATACAACCCCTGTAGCCTATGAAAATCTATTCGCTGGTAGGGTAGATATGATTTTGGCGGCAGGACCTTCAGACGCCCAAATGAAAGTGGCGAAGAAACTAGGTCTTGAGTTGAAATTAACACCAATTGGTCGAGAAGCATTTGTCTTTTTCGTCAATCAAAAGAATCCTGTTGATCATTTAGAATTAAAACAAATTCAAGATATCTATGCGGGCAAAATCACGAATTGGGAAGAAGTCGGAGGGAAAAGCGAGCCAATCCGTGCATTCCAACGACCGGCAGACAGTGGTAGTCAAACAGGCTTGGAACGACTGATGGGGGATATTCCGATTATGGATGCTCCAAAAGAAAATGTGGCCGAAGGAATGGGGGGTATACTATCAGAGGTCTCAAATTATCGAAATTATAAAAATGCCATCGGCTATACATTTCGCTATTACTCAACGGAAATGGTAGGGAATGATGAGATTAAATTGCTTGCAATCGATGGAGTAGAGCCGACAAAAGAAACCATACGAAGTGATGAATATCCAATTGCATCTGAGTTTTATGTCATTACAGCAGGGACAGATAATCCGAATGTGGAAAAATTCATTGAATGGATAGTTTCACCACAAGGACAGGAGTTAGTAGAGAAGGTCGGCTACGTGCCGGTGAAGAAACCGTGAAAAGGGCAGCCAAGTAGAATGAAAAGAGGATGTACATTATGCAAGGAGAAAAGAAACAACTGGTATTTATCATGCTTGCTTTCATATGTGCGGCAGGTGTATTTTTTCTAAGTGGTTTATTTCAAAGTATGGCCTATTGGGGTAACGGATTGACATGGTATTGGATAGGTGTTGTACTAACTTTCATAACCGGAATGGTAGGAACTGCATTCATTCTTCAGTCGTTAAAAGTTGATGCGCCTGTAGAAAAAAACTGGCTAACCATTTTACTCATATCATTGAGAGCACTCGCAGTTTTAGCTATTGGGCTAGGCTTTTTGTGGACTACTTTTGTAGTCGTTGCAGGTATGTCGGGAATGTGATGGTTCTATAATGGTATTGAACAAAAAGGGCGTTTTTACTGTTAGCTAATTGGAGTGATGAAGTAATGGTGAAACGAAATTGGCACTTAGTGTGGCTCGTAATGAGTTTGATACCAGCACCGTTCCTATTTCACTTCTATGAATATGGTCAGTTTATGAAGCGAGAAGATGCAAAGTATTTAGTAGTAGTATCTGTTTTATATATTGTAATAACAGGCATTTTATCTTGCCCTATCAGGGTCCGTTATATGTTGCTTATTCATGTGATTACAGCCATAGTTTCTCTCGTACTGGCTATGAATTTTATCTCAGATGATGGTGGATGGTTCAAGCCGTTTGGCCGAGACTTTGTCATTTTGTTAACGGCTATCCCATTTTTCATTGGGCAATTATTCATTCGGATGATGGCAAAGCTTATTATAGATCGATAGAAAAAATGGCATGCCGCTAGAATAGAGGCATGCCATTTCTTATTTCTTAAGTGTATGTTTCTTACCTGCTTGATCCGTTACGATTAATTGGGTAGCGGTAACTTCCATATCTTTCGCAAGAACATTGGAGACCTTGTTTGTCTTTTTATCTAATAGATTATACTTATACACACCTGTTTTGTTAAAATAATACATCGTAGAAAGGTCGAACGCTACAGACTTATTGTTTTGACTTACTTGATTGGTTTTCGTAGTAGCTTCCACTCCATCGAAAATAACACGCGCATCAAAGTTCAATAATGTCTTTTTGTTTTTTCCATCCATGGCAACCGAGTATAACGTCAATGGATCATCCAGTGGAGCAGTAGGATCGAATTTGGAATCGAAAACACGGTCTTTGTTCTTTTCGAGTGTATAGTAGATGCGATCGTTCCAAATGAACATATTACGGAACTTTTGATCGATTGGAATACTACCGATCGTGTAACTCCAGTCATTGACATTCAATTTCACTAGATTATAATTTGCAGGCATTTTATTTCCTGGGTTGATCGAGTTCCAATACGGAATGAATATCTCATCATTGTATAGGACCATTTGATAGCCGGACATGAGTAGTACTCGGTTTATTCCGTTATCTGGCATAGTCGCGCTATCTAAGATTGCTGAACGTGTTCCTGCCTTTTTATTCTCTTTAAATAACTTAGTTGATGTTTTATCTTTTGCAATGGTATAAGTAAAGCCATTCTGTTCAACTGTTTTACCTTTAACACTTACATAGGAATGATAATCATTTAGCTTCATAGAGTCGTCTAATGCACGTACTAAAAATGCTGAGAACTGAGAACGTGTAACGGAGTTAGTCGGCATGTATTTCCCTTCTGAACCGCCAGTAATCCCTTTTTTTGCAATCCCATTAATATCAGGGAATGACCATTGGGCCGGTGAAACGTCTACAAATGTCGCTTGATTATCGACAGGTATGTTAAATGAACGACGAATAATCGCAGCCATATGTGCACGTGAAGTATCTTCACCAGGACGCATGAAGCCGTTATCTCCACGCATGATGCCTTTTTCATTCACTGTTGCGAGAATTTGATAATATGGAGACTTTTTCGAGACGTCCTTGAATTGTACTGTAGGATTTTTAACCAATGGAATTTTCAATGCTTTTATAAGCATGGAAGATGCCTGTGCCCGTGTAATGGGATCATTTGGTTTAAAAGTACCGTCCGGAAAACCTCCAATGATATTCCGATCAGCTAAATACATGATTTCCTTCTTTGCCCAATGCGTGTCTACGTCAGAAAATTGTGTGGCCGCCTGCGCTTGAAATGGTGTTGCTGCAAAGACCAATAAAACTGCTAACAACCCGACTAGTTTATTCTTCATATAAGTAGACCTCCTTTAGGTATTCTATTAATTATACAGGATTTCCATTGGAAAAATAAGGTCCTTTAAACATAAAAACCGACAAAAGGAAGAACTCTCTTGTCAGGTTTATGAAACTTACTTTGTACCAAGCTCGTATGTTTTCACAACATCTATACAACCCATCACGGATTGCAACATAGAACAATTTTTTTCCGTCAGCTTCATGACTCTCGGCATTTTTTCGTCTGTAACGTCCGATCCAATAACAGTGAAATGAAGATGAATCTTTAGTAGACGGCTTGCATCATCTTGAGAACGCACAACCTCTTTTACATCAATTGCAATATCTTCTGCTGGCATACGCATTTTATCAAGGACTTTTCGCATGACGCCACCACCACAAACTGCGATCGACGCAACCATTAGCTGATAGGGACGAAACCCTTTTTCTTCATTTGATGAAATGTGTAATGTACCAAATTCTGTTTTGGTTTCAAATCCGTGTTCTGTCATATGAAAATTCATGTGGATCAGCTCCTTTTACAGTTAGTATACGTTGTTTTAGAAAGAAACCCAAAGAACGATAACTGTCTTTCTGTGTTTAATATCAAGAATTTGTGGGAGACTAAAAAATCAGATGGAAAGGAGTGTTGAGACTTGAGTGAAAACAAACCGCCACACAAAACACTGACTGATAAGAATAACGGTCTTTCATCCACACAGGAAGTGTTGTATGCCAAAGAATTCAAACGGGCAGATAAGGCTACAGAGCAAGGCGACAACAAGAAGAAGTAAGATGCGAAAATAGTGAATGAGACGTTCCCTAGTAGTTGCTATCCAACTACTGGGGTTTTTCTCATGAAATAGACCTGCCGTATTCATCGTATTCGCTGTATACTAATAATAAATGCTTAAACTAAGAGAACGAGGATATAGAAATGAAGAGAATTGGATGGAAAAAGGTTATCGTCATACTAGTTGCTTTCTTCATCGTTTTTCAAATAGCGGGAAGTTTTTTCTTTTACAACTTGGCGATTAAACGCGGGCCCAAAGACTTCCTGGCAAGCAATGCAGACTTGAAAGTATCGGCCGAAACCATGGATGTGTTTTTAAATGGAGACTGGCTGGATTGGGTTGACAAACAGAAGTTTGAAGAAATGCATCTGACATCAAGAGATGGTTTAGATTTAATGGGTTATTACCTTCCTGCCAAACAACCTAGCGAAAAATTGGTGATTCTGACACATGGCTACTTAGGACATGCCAAACAAATGGGTTTATACGGCCAATATTATTATGAGGAACTCGGCTATAATATTTTCATGCCAAATGCTAGAGGACATGGAAAAAGTGGCGGTGATTATTATGGATTCGGTTGGCCTGATCGCTTAGATCTGATTGATTGGACGAAGTTGCTAACCGGAAAAACGGGTACTAACACACAAGTAATCTATCACGGTTTGTCTATGGGTGCTGCAACGGTTTTGATGGCAAGCGGTGAAAATCTTCCGAAGCAGGTGAAAGCAATTGTTGCAGATAGTCCGTATCAATCCGTCTATCAGCTTTTTGCCTATCAATTGAATCGAATGTTTCATTTACCAGCCTTCCCTTTACTAGACAATATGAGTTTACTAACAAACACAAAAGCAGGATATTCATTGAAGGAAGCGGATGCGTTGAGCGCAGTACAACGTGCGACTGTACCGATTCTGTATATCCATGGTAATGCAGATACGTTTGTGCCGACAGAAATGACGAAAGAGCTTTATGAGAAGACTAAGAGTGAGGCGGACTTGTTTTTAGTGGATGACGCCAATCACGGCGAAGCATTCGTGATGGATCAGGCAGCATATAAGAGTAAGGTAGATGATTTTCTTAAGACTCATTTACCGACATCGAACCTGTCAATTGACCCCACTCGTTAACCGTCCTATACTATTTTACAAAGTAAGTGAAGCAACATTCCTCATTATAAGGTCGTGACGTATTGGTAAAAGAAACAGTTGAACAACTTTGTAAACAGCATACCGAACTGTCTAGTCAAGATGTGCAGATTCTTCAGGAGATGGCGTTTAGCTTACAGACCTATGCGGACTTGTCAGATTCGTATATGTTCATTGATTGTAAATTAAAACCAAGTAATCAAGCAATTGTCGTTGCAGAAGCTTTTCCAGTTGGTAGTACACCACTTTATAATAACTCAGTTATTGGAAAGATTGTTTTTGAATCTTTTGAGCCAGGTGTATTTTATTCCTATCGCAATGGAAAGAAATCAATCATACGACAGGCTATGACACAAGAAGGCATCTTGGTGGATCAGACCGTAGTGCCCATTAAGAATACAAGCCATCAAGTGATTGGTGTACTGATTTCAGAAAAGCAGGTTACTTCAACGACTTCAACAGACAGTATAAAGAGGTTTTCCGTAATAACAGAAACAGCGGAAGATCAGCTGACAAATTCGGGTTTAGGTGTCGTTTCAGATTTATTAATGGAAATGCTTATTTTGACAGATGAAAGTAATCGGCTAGTATACGCAAATCCTTCAGGCTTAAAACTGATTACTGAAATGAGCGAGCAAGATGATGTCCTAAATCGTGATTTGTTAGAACTTTTACCTTTTTTGAAGACGGTTTATGAGCAGGAAGATGATGTGTTTGTCTTTGAACTAACAATTGAGCGCAAAAATTTAATAGTTAAAAAGATAAGATTGCGTGAGAAAAACAAATCTCAAGAAACTTTATTAATTGTCCAAGACATTACGGAACTTCGGACAAAGGAAAAAGAATTAATGATGAAGTCAGTCGTGATTAAAGAAATTCATCATCGTGTAAAAAATAATTTACAAACGGTGGCAAGCTTGATTAGGCTACAAATGCGCAATGGAATGCCTGCTGAAAGCCGCTCTTCTTTTGAAGAAACACTGAATCGGATATATAGTATTTCGTCTGTGTATGAAATTATTCTCACGAAGGAACATGCGGATGATGATGATGTAAATATTATAAATTTGACAAGGAAAATATGTTCTACTATGGTGCTCAACGAATATAATTTAAAAGTAGACTTGATTATTGAGCCGAATGGCAATAAAATAGTAACAACCTCTAAGAAAGCGGTTTCAATTGCGCTAATCATTAATGAGCTTATTCAAAACTCTTTAAAACATGCATTTACAGGCAAAGAAGAGGGGATTATTGATGTGGAATTTACCGTAGATCATGATTTTGTAGAGCTTCACGTATCCGACAACGGCGTTGGAATGAAGAATCCGCAAACTTCGCTTGGCACGGAAATCATCCACAATTTGGTGGCCAATGATTTGAATGGTGAGTTTCTATATGTGCCTAGGGAAATCGGGACTCATGCAGTAATCAGTTTTCCAGTGGGTGCGGAGGTGGAAACTTTTGATGAGTAAACGAATCTTAATTGCAGAAGATGAATCAATTATTCGCATGGACCTGAAAATGACCTTGCAAGACCATGGCTATGAAGTCGTTGGAGAAGCAGGTGATGGGGACAGGGCGATTGAGCTGGCTTTTTTGCATAAGCCTGATTTAATTCTAATGGATATTAAAATGCCGAAGATGAATGGGCTAAAAGCGAGTCGAATCATTGGAGAGCAACTGGATATACCAATTTTAATCATCACCGCGTACAGTCAAAAGGAATTTGTGGAAAAGGCACAGCAAGACAGTGTGGTCGGCTATTTAGTTAAACCTATTTCTGAAGCTAATTTAATTCCTGCAATTGAAGTCGCGCTTCACCAATCTAGTAAAGCGAAACGGTTGAA
Source organism: Sporosarcina sp. P29 (assembly GCF_002743265.1). Classification (NCBI taxonomy): domain Bacteria; kingdom Bacillati; phylum Bacillota; class Bacilli; order Caryophanales; family Caryophanaceae; genus Sporosarcina; species Sporosarcina sp. P29. The sequence goes on from NZ_PDYX01000007.1 coordinate 137,463, forward strand.
GGACACTATTCAGCAAGCGAAGCAGGAAGTGGAAAAGCGGAAAGTCATAGAACGAGCAAAAGGTATTCTAATGAATACAGAGCTCTTAACCGAGCAACAAGCATTTAAAAAAATGCGTGATACAAGTATGTCGCGGCAAATGACAATGGAGTCGCTTGCCTTGGAAATAATAGATTCGCACAAGTAAATAGATCTAAGCAAAGACGCTTAAAGAGCTACATTCTTTAAGCGTCTTTTTGTCTTTTTTCGCGAGTTATAAACAAGCTAGAGGGTGGTGGCTAGTAAATTATTGCACGACAAAAGAGAACATAAGATGACAATAAGAGGGGGAAACTTATATGGAAATGATTGGAACGGTGATTGTATATATCATCATGGCCTGTGCGGTTGCAGGGGCGTTTGCTTCAATAAAAAATCCAGAAGAGGGATTAGGTAAGGAATTCATGTCTGGATTACACGCAGTTGGACATATCTTCGTTCCAGCGGCAGGAATCATGGCGTCCATACCATATTTGACTTGGTTTATAAGTAAGTTTATTGGGCCAATCTTTAATTCAATCGGAGCAGATCCGGCACTTGCCGCAACTACTATTCTGGCTTCAGATATGGGCGGTTACCAGTTAGCAGAAGCGTTAAAGGTAACAAATGAAGGATGGATCATGGCGCTGATCGTCGGTTTCATGTCCGGAGCAACCATTGTATTCTCTATTCCAATGGGACTTGCAATGCTTGATAAAAGGGACCATAAGTATATGGCGCTTGGTATTATGTCGGGTGTACTAACGATTCCAATCGGTGCTTTTATTGCATCTGTTTTAGTAGTGTTGTTCAATACGGATGTGCGTGATGTAATCAGCACGACTGCTACATCCAATTATGAGTTTGCAATTAGTTATTTACAGATCTTTATAAATTTATTGCCATTATTAATATTTGTTGTTTTGATTGCGGTCGGATTAAAGTTCGTCCCGCGTATTATGATTAACGGGTTTATGATTTTTGGTCGCGTGATGGATGCTGCCATTAAACTTGTTTTAGTGTTCTCTATCGTTGAAGTATTTACAGGTATTTTCACTAAAATCTTTGGTGTTTGGGGCTTCGATCCGATTATGGCAGATAAAGCAGACCAATTCCGTGCACTTGAAACAGCGGGATACATTGGTATCATGCTAGCAGGTGCATTCCCAATGATTTATTTAATTCGGAAGTATATGGGGAAACCTTTGGAATCTGCAGGGAAGAAAATTGGACTTTCACCTGAAGGGAGCGCAGGACTACTTGCAACGGTTGCAAATATATTGGCGATGTTCTCATTAGTTCGTTACATGAGACCAAAAGATAAAGTTGTCAATATCGCATTCGCGGTCTGTGCTGCATTCTTATTGGGTGATCATTTATCATTCACAGCGAATTTCCAGCCAAATATTATTTTACCGGTTATACTAGGTAAATTAAGCGCAGGTATCATTGCAATTATTATTGCGTACAAGCTTTCTGTACCAACGGCATTAAAGCTAGAGAAGCAAGATCGTGAAGCGGGAATTATTAAAAAAGGTGAGTACGAAAATGAAGACGTTGAACCAGAAGCTCCTGTTGCTAAAGCGTAAAACTATATATAGGGAGTGTGTGTAATGAGCGAAGAAAAGAAACGATTTATACAGGAATTTGTTCCGGGAAAACAGCTTACACTCAGTCATTTGATCGCTAACCCCGATCCAGATATGTTTCAGAAGTTAGGTATACAAGAAGCGGGTGCCTTAGGTATCCTTACGTGTACACCGAGTGAAACAGTCATTATCGCGGGAGACTTGGCGACAAAAGCGGCAAATGTTCGAATTGGATTCCTCGATCGATTTACGGGAAGTCTGGTCATTGTGGGCAGTGTCTCAGAAGTCGAGATGGCTATGCTTGAAATCAACCGATTTTTATCGGAGAAGTTAAACTATACGCCAGCTGAAATTACAAAATCATAAGGAGTGAAGACGATGCGAAATAAAGCAATGCTAATCGGTGCGGTACGGGCTGGGAAGTCAACATTGACAAATGCTTTACTAGGCCGAAAAGTAGAAGCTTTCAAAACGCAAACGCTCAGTTATTATGATTGGATTGTTGACACGCCGGGTGAGTATTCGGAAAATCCGATGTTCTATAAAAATATCATGGCCACTGCACTTGAAGTGACGCACGTACTGTATTTACAAGACGCAACGAGTGAAAAGCTTATTTTTCCACCGGGTTTCAGCATGGGGATTCCGAAACTGCCAATTGGTGTCATTACCAAATGTGATCTTCCGGAAGCCGACCTAGAACGTTCACTCGGAATGCTTAAGACCGTCATGAACCAAGGACCAATCGTCATGATTTCATCTGTAACTGGAATGGGAATCGAGCACCTGAGAGAATTAACCAAGCTGAACGACCTTGCCGCCATGCAACAATACGTAGAATCAAAGGCCGATCAACACTTGATCTTTCTCGGCTAATCTTCTTTACAGTTAGTAAGGAATTTGATATAGTAAATTGCATACAAGTGAATAAAAACGGCAAAGGCGCCTTTACATCCCGTGGGAAAATCCATGGGTTTGTAAAGGCGTCTTTTTTATATCAAAAGTGCAGAACGCCGCTTAGCCCCGACAGGCGTTGGAGGTATTGCTGAAAAAGTGTGTACTTTGCACTTTCTCGGCAATACTGAAACGACCCGAGGAGCTGGCGTCCGGAACTAGATACAATCAACAGTGCAGAACGCCGCTTAGCTCCGACAGGCGTTGCAGTAAGTAATCAGAAAGGGGTGTGGGCGTGAGCAATTTCAATAAGCACGAAACAATTATGAGTGCAGGAATTGATATTGGCACAAGCACGACGAAACTGATTATCAGTCGGTTTTCCCTACGTAATGTGGCGGGCGCATCACATGTGCCACGAATAGAAATTACAGACAAAGAAATACTTTATAAAAGTCCAGTATTCCGAACGCCATTGCAAGACGAAGTGACGATTGATGTAGCGGGTGTCCAACAAATCATCCAATCCGAATACGACAAAGCTGGAGTTCAGCCTTCACAAATTGAAACAGGCGCTGTCATTATCACTGGTGAAACCGCTACCAAGCGGAATGCCAGTGAAATGTTACATCAGTTATCTAACGAAGCAGGTGATTTTCTCGTAGCAACCGCAGGACCTGACTTAGAAGGTATTATTGCAGCTAAAGGTTCTGGGAGCTATGAATTATCCGGGAAAAGTGGTCAGGTCATCGCCAATATTGACATCGGCGGAGGAACAGCAAATATCGCTGTGTTCAAGGATAAGCAGCTTCTTGGTACATGTACGATGCATATTGGTGGCCGATTAATCGAGTTTGAAGGCGGTAAGGTTCGTACCATCTCCCCGCCAGTCGAGCGACTATTGCAAGATCAAGGGTACAAATTACGGGTAGGTGATCCGCAAAGTTCTTCAGCCGTAACGTTCGTAACGACGTATATGGCGGAAGCAATGGGACGAGTTTTAAAAAAAGAAGTCCATGCGCAAGATCAAGTACTACTGCTTGGTCATGAACCGAATTGGTTGCCAACGGTTGATACAATCGTTTTTTCAGGTGGGATTTCGGAGTGCATGTATCATCATGAATCCGGTGAAGTTCAGGAGGCACAATACGATGATATAGGTGTTCAGCTTGCGGAAGCCTTGTTGCGTAACACTTCACTTCAGCATTTCACTTGGCAGGAGCCTATAGAAACTGTACGTGCAACCGTATTAGGTGCAGGAACGCAGACGACTGAAATTAGCGGAGCCACCATTCAAGTTGCACCACATGAGTTGCCATTAAAAAATATCCCTATTTACGAATATGACTTTGAAGCAAATCTCGAAACAGGTTTATCCCATTTTGAAGACGCGGTCGAGCAGGCGGTAACTTTATATGACTCAGCCAAAGAGGGACAAAATTTTGCGCTCTACTTATGCAATCTTCCTTATCTCGGATTTCGCGATGTGCAGAAGCTTGCCAAAGCAGTTGTTCAAGTCATGAACAAGCGACCACGTCCAGAACAACCTATTATTTTGGTCATTCAATCCGATCATGCCAAAGTGATTGGCCAAACACTGGCAGCATTACAAGTGAAACAAAGTATTATTTGCATAGATCAAATCAATGTGGAAACAGGAGATTACATCGATATCGGCAATGCGCTCACTTCGGGTGTAGTACCGGTCGTCGTGAAAACCTTAACTTTCCACACTACGTAAAGGAGGTCTCGTACGTGAATTTATCCACTACATTAGGCGGCGAACGATATGTGTTCCATGATCTGAAAGAAGTACTAGCAAAAGCGAATGAAGAAAAGTCGGGAGATCGCCTCGCGGGAATTGCAGCGGAAACCGTGCAAGAACGAATTGCAGCCAAAACAGTCGTCAGTGAATTGCTTGTAAGCGATATCCGCAACAATCCGCTGATTCCAATTGAAAGCGACGAAGTATCACTCATTATTGAAAACGATATTAACGAGAAGGTCTATGGCGAGATCCAAAACTGGAGTATCGCAGAACTGCGCGAATACATTTTGAGTAATGAAGTAGGCGACCGTGAATTAAAGCGTCTCAGCCGTGGATTGACTTCGGAAGTCATCGCAGCCGTCACAAAGCTGATGTCCAATCTTGACTTGGTACATGCGGCTAATAAAATTGAAATCTTATCAACATGTAATATTACAATCGGCCAAAAAGGCACTTTGTCTTCCCGTTTGCAGCCGAATCATCCGACAGACAATATTGATGGCATCATCACTTCGTTAAAAGAAGGCTTGTCTTACGGTATCGGTGATGCAGTAATTGGGATCAATCCCGTAGACGATTCCGTAGAAAGTGTAAAACGTGTGTTGAACGCAACGAAAGATTTCATCGATGAATGGGAAATCCCGACGCAAAACTGTGTACTCGCACACGTTACGACACAGATGAAAGCAATCGAACAAGGGGCACCTGCCGATATGATTTTCCAAAGTATCGCGGGAACGGAAAAAGCTCACCGTTCATTTGGAATTTCAGCGGAATTAATTGCAGAAGCGAAAGATCTATCACTGAAAATGGGTACGGGTACCGGTCCTCAAACCTTGTATTTTGAAACAGGGCAAGGATCGGAATTATCGGCTGAAGCGCATTACGGCGTGGATCAGGTAACTATGGAAGCGCGTAACTACGGATTTGCACGGCATTATGATCCGTACATCGTCAATACAGTTGTCGGATTTATTGGGCCGGAATATTTATACAACAGCAAGCAAGTGATTCGTGCAGGCCTTGAAGATCACTTCATGGGCAAGCTACACGGACTGCCGATGGGTGTAGATATTTGTTATACGAACCATATTAAAGCGGATCAAAATGATATTGAAGATTTAAGTATCCTATTATCAGCGGCAGGTGTGAACTTCATCATCGCAGCACCGATGGGCGATGACGTTATGCTGAATTACCAGTCCATGAGCTACCATGACGTGGCGACGGTTCTTCAGACGATGGGCAAAACGCCAGCACCTGAATATTTGAAATGGCTTGAAAAGATGGGGATTTATGAAAACGGCATGCTGAGTAAACATGCCGGAGATCTCACACTCTTCAATCGATAGGAGGTGGATGAACTTGAATGAGGAACTAATTCAGCAGATCACAAAAATGGTGGTAGAGAAGCTAGAAGCTGCAAGCGGCAGTCAAACGGTACAACAGAACTCGAACGAGCAGAAAATAGAGTTGTTTTCACAACAGCCTATTGGACATTTGAACGCAGAAACTGTGAAAAAGTCACCTAGTGGATTGGTGACATTCCATAGTACGACGGAAGAGCCAAAGCGGAATATCGCTACGGTAAAACCAAAACCAACGACGGCATACAGTAATCCGAAACCGAAGCTAGCACCTGAAGCAGAGCCTGTAGAAGATAAATGGGCAGAGTATCGCAAAAAGACCCCAGCTAGAGTAGGGGTTGGACGCGCAGGTTCACGTCCTAAAACGAAGACGTGGCTACAGTTTCGACTGGACCACGCGGCGGCTGTTGATGCGGTCTACGGTGAAGTGCCGGATGACTTGCTTGAGCAGCTAGGATTATTCCAAGTGCAATCCAAAGTGGTGGATAAAGAAGAATATATTCGACGTCCGGATCTTGGTAGAAAACTTTCAGATGAAGCGAAGTCTATTATTCAAGAACGCTGTAAAAAATCGCCTGTCGTACAGATCGTCGCGTCAAATGGTCTAAGTGCGAAAGCGATTGAAGAAAATCTGGAAGACGTCTACTTGTCTCTGGAACAATCGTTAAACAACTTGAATATCGAAATGGGAACGACATTTTACGTTGATAAAGGGCGAGTGGCTGTGATGGATGATATCGGTGAGTTATTGCAGCCCGATGTAGTGGTCATGTTGATCGGTGAACGTCCTGGTCTAGTATCTGCAGAGTCACTGAGTGCTTATATGTGCTACAAGCCAAGGCACGGCACGATTGAAGCGGATCGTATGGTGATTTCCAATATCCATAAAGGAGGAATCCCACCTGTTGAAGCCGGGGCATTCCTCGGAACAATCATTCAGAAAATCTTAAAATACGAAGCGAGCGGTGTATCGCTTGTTCAAAAAGAAGGTTGAGGAAGGGGGAGGACGAATGAAAATCCACGCGGACATCTTGTCAATGCAAGTCATTCCAAACGTTAGTCCAGAGCTGGCTGAGAAGTTTGAACTGAAGCCCTATCAACGCAGTCTTGGATTGATGACAACGACAATTGATGACATTGGTTATACAGCAATTGATGCAGCTACGAAGCATAGCGACGTGGAAGTAGTCTACGCGAAAAGTTTTTACGCAGGTGCTGCACATTCTTCCGGACCGCTGTCTGGTGAGTTTATCGGAATCATTGCTGGACCGTCACCGGAAGAAGTGAAAAGTGGTCTTGATTCGATTCGTATCACTATAGAGCACGAAGCGTATTTCGAAGCAATTAATGGAAACCCGGATCATGCGTTATTTGCGCATACCATTTCTAGCTGTGGTAGTTACTTGGCTGACATGGCTAACATACCGGTCGGCCAATCGATTGCATACTTGATTGCACCACCTCTTGAAGCGATTATCGGTTTGGATGCGGCCTTAAAAGCTGCGGATGTCACGTTATGCGAACTCTATGCGCCTCCTTCTGAAACAAACTTCGGTGGCGGTCTGCTCACAGGCAGTCAATCTTCTTGTGAAGCAGCAGCTGACGCGTTTCGCGAAGCCGTACAGAACATGGCGGATCATCCGTTAAGTTATTGATAGAGAAGCATGTAGGAAGGAGTGTTTTGATTTGGTTCAATTAGTGGATAATGATTTATTGGCCTTGCAGCAAATGCGCTTGGCTGTTCAAACTGCAAAAGAAGCACAAGAGAAGTTCATGGGCTATACCCAGCAACAAGTCGATAAGATTGTTAAAGCTGTAGCGGATGCTGCTTTTGAACAATCCGGTCGTCTAGCGCAATTAGCGGTAGATGAAACAGGTATGGGAGTAGCAGCTCATAAGAAAGTAAAGAATGAAGTCGGTTCACGTGATGTGTATGAAAGCATCAAAGATTTGAAAACAGTTGGTGTCATCAAAGAAGATCATTTGAATAAAGTCGTGGAAATCGCTGCCCCATTCGGTGTAGTTGCGGCAATTATTCCAACAACTAACCCGACGTCAACAGCGTTCTTCAAAACATTGATTTCACTGAAGACACGAAATTCCATTGTTGTGAGTCCTCATCCGTATGCAGTGGAATGTACACATGAAGCATTGAAAGTGTGTGATGCAGCGGCTGTTGCAGCAGGTGCACCAGAAGGATTAATCCAGTGCCTAACGTTGGCTTCGATGGAGGCAACACAGCAATTGATGTCACATAAAGACGTTAATCTCATCATCGCAACAGGTGGTAGTGCACTAGTCAAAGCGGCATATAGCTCTGGGAAACCAGCGTATGGTGTAGGTCCTGGTAATGTTCCGGTCTATATTGAGCGTTCTGCGAAGGTCCAAAAAGCAGTAAAAGATATTGTCGACAGTAAATCATTTGACTATGGTACGATTTGCGCGACGGAGCAAGCGATTGTTGTCGATAAGCATATCGCGGATCTCGTTACGAGCGAATTGAAAAAAAATGGTGCGTATATTTTGTCTGATGAAGAGAAAAAGATCATGGAAGGAGTTATCTCACCGGTACCCGGTAAGGTGAATCCGAAAGTGGTTGGCAAGAGCCCACAGTTCATTGCCAAAATGGCAGGTATTTCATTACCGGAAGGCACGCGCCTGATAGTTGGGATGGAAACAAAAGTCGGCAAAGATGTACCATTTTCATTGGAGAAATTATCACCAATTTTCGCTATGTATATCGTTGATGGTGTGAAGCATTCGAAAGAAGTGTGTCTCGACTTGCTGAACCTAGGTGGACGTGGACACAGTTTGGCACTACACACCGAAATCGATGCAGTTGCACGAGAATTCGCGATGGAAATGCCTGTATCACGTATTTTGGTCAATACAATGGCTTCCATTGGTGCAGTGGGTGGAACTACAGGCTTAATGCCATCGTTCACATTAGGATGCGGAACTTTCGGTGGCAATATTACATCCGACAATGTCACGGCTAAACATTTGCTGAACATTAAGCGGATGGCATACGGTACGAAGGAAGTACAGTTACCGAAGCACTCTGAGCCGGTAGAGAGCTCTAATGATCAACTTGTATCCAGTGTCATGAACAATGTATCAGCCTCAACAAACAGCAACATCGATCCGGTATTAGTACAGAACTTAGTCAGTGAAATTGTTAAGCAACTTTCAAAATAAAACATTATTAGGAGGAAACAATTATGAACAGAGAAGGTACAGCATTAGGAATGGTAGAAACTAAAGGGTTAATCGGTGCAATCGAGGCAGCAGACGCAATGGTGAAAGCGGCAAGCGTAAACTTAGTAGGTAAAGTACATGTTGGCGGCGGAATTGTAACAGTTATGGTACGTGGCGATGTAGGCGCAGTAAAAGCAGCAACAGACGCAGGAGCGGCTTCTGCACAACGTGTGGGCGAATTGCTTTCAGTTCACGTAATCCCAAGACCACATAATGAATTAGAAATGATGTTACCAAAAAGCGAATAATCACTGCTGACACAGTAGAAAGGCGTGAACTAAATGAATCAGCAATTGATTGAGCAGATTGTCGGAGAAATTCTTGGGCAGCTGGGGAAAAGTCCCGTTCAATTGCCGGAACGAGCGGTTCCCATTGCGGTTTCCGCCCGTCACGTACATTTACAGCCTGAACATGTGGAAGTATTGTTTGGTGCAGGGTATGAATTGACACAGCGGTCCGAGCTTTCACAGCCGGGCCAATTCGCCGCCAATGAAACGGTGATGATTGCAGGACCTAAAAGCAGTATTGAACGTGTACGTATTTTAGGACCTGTCCGAAAAGCGACTCAAGTCGAGGTCAGCTTTACGGATGCCATGAAGCTCGGCGTCAAGCCCCCACTTCGGGAATCCGGTAATATTGAAGGATCTGCACCCATCACCTTAATTGGACCAAAAGGTAGTGTGCATATAAACCAAGGTCTGATTATTGCACAAGCGCATATCCATATGGCACCTACAGATGCTACGCGTTTTGGCGTGGAGGACGGGGAATATGTCACGGTGGAAGCGGACGGAGTGCGATCCATTTCATTCCGCAATGTACGTATTCGGGTGAATGAGCGATATCGTCTTGAAATGCATATCGATACTGATGAAGCGAATGCAGGTTTCATTACACAGGGATCGATCGGTCGTCTCGTGAAGTCGAATGATGCGAAAGAAACGAAACCTATGCAAGCAGAGACGGAAACGAAAATAGAAAAAGTGAAGACATCTCAGACAGTAAGTGTTCCGAATGCATTAGAATTTACTAAAAAGCTTTTGTCGGCAGAAGACGTAGCAGTGATTTCAGAAAAAGAGATCGTCATCAATAAAGGTACAATTGTTACGGCATTAGCAAGAGATACAGCACGAGAGCTCGGTAAAACGATAACGAGTAGAAAGTAGAAAAAGGTGATTACGCATGCGAATGGGTAGAGTGATTGGTAATGTATGGGCAACCCGTAAAGAGGATGGATTATCAGGACTTAAGTTGTTAATCATCCAGCCGATTGACGCGCACGGCAATAGTATACAGTCGCATATGGTCGCGGCGGATCGTATTGGAGCAGGGGTTGGTGACGAGGTACTCATTACGAGTGGCGGTTCTTCACGCTTTATTTTACCGAAAGAAAACCCGATCCCAATCGACGCGGTCATTATTGGTATTATCGATTCAACAGAAGTAAAGAGAGGTGATATACATGAGTCAAGCGATCGGAATGATTGAGACAAAAGGATTAATCGGGTCGATTGAAGCGGCGGATGCAATGGTGAAGGCATCTAATGTGGAGTTAGTATCACAAGAGATGGTGGATGGCGGAATCGTCACGGTCATCGTCCAAGGCGACGTCGGTGCGGTTCAGGCAGCTGTTGATGCAGGTCGCGACGCAGCAGCGCGTGTAGGTGAATTGCTAGGTGCGCATGTGATACCGCGTCCTGATGATTCAGTATACGGCATGGTGAAACCCCTAGCGCCGACTATTCCAGAAATTCCACAAATAAAGAAATCTACAGAAGCTAAGAAGGCACCGAAGAAAGACTGACGGATGCTTATTAGCATACTTTTCATAATGAAATCTATAGAAAGGAGTGGTTTCCATGGCTTTCAAACGACATAAAATCGCAGTCATCGGAGCTGGTCACACAGGGGCGACTGCCGCATTGATGGCGGCTCAGAAGGAATTAGGCGACATCGTCTTAGTTGATATCCCTGACCTCTCCAATCCGACAAAAGGTAAAGCACTGGATCTTCTTCAGACAAGTCCTGTGCAGCAGTTCAACTCCCGTATTACAGGTACTTCAAATTATGAGGATATTGAAGGTGCTGCAATGGTTATCATTACTGCAGGCATCGCGCGTAAACCAGGCATGAGTCGTGATGATTTAGTTGCGACCAATGCAAAGATTATGCGTTCTGTTTCTGAACAAGTGAAACGCTATGCTCCAGACAGTATCGTGCTAATTTTAAGTAACCCAGTAGATGCGATGACGTATGTTTGCTATAAGACAACTGGCTTTCCTAAAAATCGTGTAATCGGACAATCAGGTGTGCTCGATACTGCACGATTTAATACGTTCATCTCAGAAGAATTGAATATTTCTGTGGAAGATATTTCCGGCTTTGTTCTTGGTGGGCACGGTGATGATATGGTTCCACTTGTGCGTTATTCGTATGCTGGTGGCATTCCGTTGGATAAAATCATTTCGAATGAACGACTAGAAGCAATTGTGGAGCGTACTCGAAAGGGTGGCGGGGAGATCGTCTCTTTGCTAGGTAATGGTAGTGCGTATTATGCACCTGCTGCCGCTTTGGTGGAGATGGCTGAAGCAATTATCAAAGATAAAAAGCGGATTATGCCATCTATCGCTTATTTAGAAGGCGAATATGGATATCAAGATATCTACTTAGGTGTACCTACTGTTCTTGGCGGCAATGGTATTGAGAGTGTGATCGAACTCCCATTAACAGAAGACGAACAAAAAGCGCTTGATCATTCAGCTGACTCTGTCAAAGCAGTCATCGAAATTTGTGAAAAACAAATGTCGTAATAACTACTGATCTCTCTAAGTCGTAAAGTGGACTTAGGGAGATATTTTTGTATATAAAGAAGTTTTTTAGGCGCATTTCAGTCGATGAATGATAGGGAAGTCATAGGTTGATTTTAAAAACTAACAAAAGTTAATAGGAAATCATCGCTTATTTATTTACAATTATTTATTTACGTGATACAATAAACAGAATTAACTGAATAATAGAGTGTGCCTTATTATACTAGCTCGGAAATATATATAGAATTTTTTTCTTTCGCTCTCTAAATGTAAGCGCTGTCAATTAGCCTTTTATTAATAGAAGCTTAGAAAATGTTCTTTAATTCCCCGACATGGCATATACTATGAAAAATACAAAATCCAGGAGGTAATTATTATGAATAACAACACCTATCAAAGCAATTCATCATTACCAGAGCAAAACGAGACGTTCTATTTGATCACAGGCTACTCGGAGAATGGTTTCATCCACGGGATCACATGGGAAGAAGCATATGTTCAAGGATTGGCGGAGTGTGGCTGTTTATGCGAACAACAACTAATGTAAATAATGACGAAAGCTCGATACAGGGTGCCTAGCAAAAAAACGATTGTGGATGTACGCACAGTAGTTTTCTGCATAGGCACCCTGTTTAGTTATGTCTTCGTTCTCATTGAAAACAAACGCTACCACTCTCTATGTTATCCATGATAAAATGAAGTCAATCAAATAAATGAGTTTGCACGATGCGCTGGTACCTATCAAGGTATAAAAGGGAATCCGTAAACCGGAGCTGTCCCCGCAACTGTACACACGGACGACCGCTAGAATTAGCCACTATGGAGACATGGGAAGGCACTGGCGGAAGGATGAAGTGAAGCCAGGAGACCTGCCACGTATCGTCAAAGCGACACTTTCTTCGGGGGTTGAGGAGTGGAAGCAAAAAAGGTATCTGCATCTATGCATTTTTGTATGGAGTCTATTCAAGTTGCCTGAATTTGTTTCCTCATTCACAACTATTGCAATCATCTTGCCGAAGAGGCGGAATGATTGTTTTTTGTTGTTTACGAAAGGAGACTACGACATGAGAGTATTTGAACAGACAAAGGAACGAATACATGAACATGCGCTACTGCAGGTATTGTATAAACAGGCAGAACAACGGCGTGGTAGACCCGTGTATTCAGGATTTCATCAAGTGGTACGGAAGCTGTTACAAGACGGATTATACGGTCAATGGATCAATAACTATTCGGCAAGTGAAATTAAATGGCTCGGCTTACAGATCGTAGCTGAACGCGACCGATTGATACCTTCTGCACAATTGCAGCAATATATGAATGAATTTGTAACATCCGATCATTATAACCAGCGGATAGGACTGCCGCAGGAACGGCTGATGCTCATTGCAATGGCTGCGATGCAAAATGAAACCGTCCGTCGCTTGCAGAAAGTACAGGAAGCATATTGGATACTGAGCCATGGCTATGTGACTTTACCAGCAGAAATTATGTCGTTCTTTGGTAAGACGTTTTATCAGCGAAAGACGAGAGTACAGCAATATACTATGGATATTGCTGACAATAGAATTGAATCATTTTTATTAAGTAAGGTAAAAGAAAAGCATATACGTATACCTGACTATTTTATGGAACAAGTAAAAGCGTGCGGCTCTTGGCGTTTATTTGATGCTGAACAAGTAGAACGCAGTCTGGGATGTTCCCTTGGAGACTTTAACAGTGAAAGGTATTCTCAAACCATCGGCAGCTCCTCTATTACTCATAAAAAAGTCTCAGCCATTGGTTTGATGAAACGGCTGCTTGGAAGTGAAGGAATTGTAGTACATTTTCCCGATAAAGAGCGACAGGAAAAAGCAGTGTTATACTCGTATATTCAATTACCGTACGTAATGCAGGAAACAGAGTTGGCACGTACTTGTACCATACTTGTACGTTTACTAAACGGCATTGAAAGTATATGGGGACATACTATAAAAATTGAAGTGGCAGGCTGGGAAGCCGCTATAGCCGACCAGCAAATTGGTTTACATTCAGAGAAGGCCATTCTGTTTATTGAAGAAGTAGCTGCAGAAATTAATCGGTACTTGGAGAACGCATCTAGTCAAAGTGGAATGCAAATACCTTTGCGCAAAGCGGCTTCGGTTATGCATCGTTCGATAAATCAGGCGACAAAACAACAACAAAACGCGATGATTGACCGAATAACTGCAGAACAGCGCCATACCGATCAAGGCGGATCTGTCACGCTAGAGAAGTCTACAACCATTGAAACAGCAGAACTATTGCAGCTGCTCATAAAGGCATGGAGCAGTGGAATTCCGGAAGTCCGACTTAGCTGAATCTCCTCTATTGTAGTGGAAACTGAAGTGGCGTAAACTAAGTATTACTAGCAGTTTCCATCCGAGGTGAGACAGGTGTTTCAATTTGATACATTAGGACATGAAATAGTAACGGAATTATCGAAGCTGATACAGCAACAAGTGATTTTAACGGATCGAAGGGGCTTCATTCAAGCGAGTACAGAACCGGATCGAATCAATCAATTCCATGAAGGTGCACTGTTAAGTACGCGCCAGAAAACGATGCTCCGTATGGGAGACGAAGAAGTAGAGCGTCTGCAAGGTGTCCGTAGGGGAATTGTCTTGCCAATCATTATTGAAGAAGAACCGATTGCCGTACTTGGCGTGACGGGTGATCCAGACGTGATTCATCCGCAGGCTCAACTGATCTTACGCGTAGCGGAACTGTTCATTCAAGATTCACTGAAACGAAAGCAGAAGGATGAAAAAGTACGTGATGTAGAGTTCTTCGTCTTTGACTGGCTGACAGGATCAAAGAAAGATGAACGGTTTATGGAACGAGGGACGCTGCTCGGAATCGACGTGACACTTTACAGTCAAGTGGTGGTTTTGGAAGTGTTAGATTTATTGGAACAGTTCTCCGTTGAGGAAATAGAGACGTTCGCATCGATTCAAAACATCCATCCTTCCATGAAGATGATCCGCTGGGCGCAAAATAAAATCTTGCTATTATTACCTGAAATGAATCAGGAAACAGTGAAAAACGAGTTAGAGTTTCTATTGCTTCATATAAAACGGCGCAAGAAAGTACAAGTCGTCGCAGGTATAGGTGCATCAGCGCGCTATTTCGACTTAGCTAAATCATTCGCGCAGGCAGAACGTGCGGTCAATGCTGCGAAGGAATCTGGGGATATTGTCTTTGAGCATGAACTGCGTCTTGAAATTATTTTGCAAAGTATTCCGGACACGGTTAAGCAGGAATTCCTTAAGCGCACAGTTGCGCCACTAGAAGATCATAAAGACTTGCTGAATAATTTGACGGTATGGTTCGAAGAGAATCAGTCGATGCAAAATACCGCGCAACGTCTGCATATCCATAAAAATACATTGTCTTACCGCCTGCAAAAGGTCGAGCAGTTAACCGGATTATCTGTTTCCAATACGCATGACGTTTTTTTGCTATACTTGTCATTGCGTTTAATGGAAGAGCCGTCGTTTAGCCAGGAATAAGTGATCAATTGCTTCGTTTCCTAGTGTGGAAACGGAGCTTTTCTCATTGGATGTGGAGACAGGTTTTTTTCAATTCCAGGTCTAATTCATGGTAGGATTAAGCTGTGTCTTATCCTAAGAGTGTCAGGAGGATTGTTTTGAATAGAATCCGAAAAATCACAACATGGCAATGGATCCTGTTTTTGACCTTAGCAATTTGCTGTATTGGTTCCATTGCATTTGTAAATCAAAATCATTCATTTTATGATCGGCCGATCGCTCAGGTGATCGATACAACAATAGAGGAAGAAACCGACGTAACAGATATGCATGGTAATGAAGATAAGCTATTTGTCCAGAAAATCGTAGCTAAGATCATGAACGGAGAAGAAAAAGGTCGAGAAGTCCAGTTGGTCAATGAGTATTCCTCTTCCGGAGCATACGATCAGCAGTACCGTATAGGAAATGAGGTATTTGTCTCCATTGATTCTAATGCTGGTGAACAATTGATGGGAAGTGTCACTGACGTAAAACGTGATAAGTACGTATTGATCGTTGCGTGGATCTTCGTCTTTACACTATTAATTGTCGGTCATAAGCAAGGGCTATTAGCTATAGTAGGCTTTGTGATTAACGTCATGGTACTATCATTCGCTTTAGATATTTATGTGAAATATTATGAGGTCAGTTTACTTGTAGTTTGCGGAATCTGCATCCTGCTATTCACAACGATTTCGCTTCTGCTAGTTAGCGGCCGCACTGAAAAAACCTATGCCGCCATTGTGGCTACGCTAGTCGCAACAGTCGTATCTCTTTCCATCACATCTCTTGTCATCTGGATTACTTCAGGGAATGGTTTGCGTTATGAGGAAATGCAGTTTTTGACGCGTCCTTATCACACCATCTTCATGGCAGGGTTGTTTATTGGATCGCTCGGGGCCATTATGGATGTGGCTATTACGATGTCGTCTTCGATGTTTGCATTATATGAAAGAGATCACACTATATCCGTTAAAGCGCTAAGAGCATCTGGCATAGACATTGGTAAAGACATTATGGGTACCATTACAAGCATTCTGTTTTTCGCATATATAAGTGGATCTATTCCCATGCTGATCCTCTATTTGAAAAACGCTTCTCCTGTAGGATTTGCACTTTCGATGAATCTATCATTGGAATTAGCGCGCGCTTTAGCTGGTGGGATTGGAATCGTCTTGACTATCCCCATAGGACTCTATACAGCCATCTTCTTCATTGAACGAAAGAGGGCGAGAATATGAATGTACTCGTATGGCTTGCGGTTATTTTACTCGTATTGATGATCTGGGTTGGTGGGAAAAGTGGAGCAAGATCATTCATTTCGCTGTTTTTCAATTTTGGTGTGGTCTTCTTCACGATGTTTTTTATGTTGGATCCAAACGCTAATCCTATCTTAATAACATTTATTGCTTGTATCGTGATTGGTTGCGTCAGCTTGTTTTATATTAATGAAGTGAACAGTAAAACGGTAATAGCATTTATCGCAACGATGATTACCATTAGTATATTATTGTTTTTCATTGTAGTAGTATCCCAAAAGCTTATGATACAAGGATTTGGCGAAGAAGAAGAAGAGGCAATCGCGGGTATGTCTCTCTATATCGGTGTAGACTTCATAAAAATAGGTGCTTCTGTCATTATAATGAGTACCATTGGCGCGATCATGGACGTCGCTATATCAATCGCTACGACCATGCATGAAGTATTTAAGCATACACCTAGCTTAAGCAAGAAAGAATTGTTCAAGTCAGGTGTCAGCATTGGCCGAGATATTTTAGGAACCGATACGAATACCTTATTCTTCGCTTTCTTTGGGGGATATTTGGCATTGCTCATTTGGTTCAAGGATTTGCACTATTCCATTGGGGATATCGTCAATTCAAAGATATTCAGTTCGGAAATGATCTTAATACTTTGCGCGGGACTTGGCATAGCGCTAGTGATACCAATTGCA
This sequence comes from Sporosarcina sp. P29, assembly GCF_002743265.1. Taxonomy (NCBI): domain Bacteria; kingdom Bacillati; phylum Bacillota; class Bacilli; order Caryophanales; family Caryophanaceae; genus Sporosarcina; species Sporosarcina sp. P29. Next base: position 154,669 of record NZ_PDYX01000007.1, read on the forward strand.
TCTTGGATCAATGCGTATTACTTAGTGAGAGCTAGGGAAAAGTTCAATAAAATACAAAAAGAGGAGCAATAAATTGCTCCTCTTTTTCGCGTTCTAATGATTTTAGTATAATAGAAGGTGACAAAAAGAAGCTTTACTATAGAAACTAGACATTGACACAAAAAATAGAAGTGTTTTCCTATATATCATTGTGCTAAAGTCTATATGAATTAAACTGTCAGACTATTAGAATTATATACACTAACAAAATGTTTTGAATAGATACTCTTTTTTAACAGTAAGTATCTAGATGACTTTTGAAAAAACTGGGGGGAACATCAAATGAAAATGAAGAAAAAGAGTGTGTTAAGCGCAATTGGTTTATCTGCCATGCTGATGTTGGCAGCTTGCTCGTCAGACAAAGAAGAAACAACGGACGGGGCGGGAGAGTCAGAAGGGAAATCCTATGATCTGAAAATGTCTGTCACGGTTAATGATTCGTCTACTTGGTTTCAGGCTGCAGACAAGTTAGCGCAGGACTTGAAAGAACAAACGGATGGTCGTATTAATATTGAAGTGTTTCCGAATGAACAATTATCAAATGGCGATCAAGGAAAAGGTGTAGAGCTTCTGACAAAAGGGCAGACCGACTTGAGCCTTCACTCTACTATTATTTACTCGATTTTAGATGATCGCTTTGGTGTAGCGAGTGCGCCATTCCTATTTAAAGATAAAGACGGAGTAGACAAAGTATTTGATGGAGCAGGTGGAGAAGCACTCGCAGAAATCCTTAATGAAAAGAACGTAGAATTACTTGGATTCGGCGAGAATGGTTTCCGTCAGATCACAAACAGTAAAAAGGAAATCAAGTCACCTGCAGATATGAAAGGCCTGAAAATACGTATTCCTGGAATTACGATGTATACAGACTTGTACCGTGCACTAGGTGCAGATCCAACGACAATGGCGTTCTCTGAAGTCTTTACATCTCTACAGCAAGGTACGATTGACGGTCAAGAAAATCCGATCGATGTGATTCATTCATCTAAGTTGAATGAAGTCCAAGACTACTTAACGACGTGGAACTATTCCTATGATCCACTCGTATTGGGCATCAATAAGAAGTTGTTTGATTCGATGAGTGAAGAAGACCAAGAGCTTGTGAAGAAGCTAGGTAAAGAAGCGGCTGAGTATCAAGTAGAAATGGCACGTGAAAAGGAAGAGAAACAAATCGCTGAGTTGAAAGATGCGGGTATGCAGTTCTACGCACCAACAGACGAAGAATTAGCAGAGTTCACAGAAGCGGTACAACCGGTTTATGAAAAGTATGAAGATATCTGGGGCAAGGATCTATTAGACAAGTTCCAAGACCAATAAGAACTGGAGGGTGGATGTATGGGAAAGATATTCAATAGGGTAGAAGAATGGATTGTCGTAATTGTACTGTCCATCATGTCCACCATTGCATTCGTTAACGTGCTATCCAGAGGATTTGCCAATTATTCATTTTCTTTCACAGAAGAAATTACCGTTAATTTATTTGTGATGTTAACATTTGTCGGAACAGCCATTGGTGTGCGTAAGTACGCACACCTTGGCTTTACTCTGATTTATGATAAAGGCAATCTGTTGCTGAAGAATATAATTACGATTTTGGTTGGATTGATGATGATGCTATTATTTTTTATTCTTTTATATTTTGGTTTGAAGATGGTGCAGTATCAGATGGATATGGGACAGAAAACACCTTCGCTTGGTTGGCCACAATGGTGGTTCTCGATGTCGATGCCAATTGGTGCACTGTTTTGTTTAATTCGTTCCATCCAAGTAACAATTGTTGAATTTCGACAGCAAAATGGGAAGGGAGAGCAGCCAATATGACAGCAATCATTTTATTCGGCGTATTTTTTATTTTAGTCATGCTTCGAATGCCAATTGCTGTGGCTTTAGCCGTCTCTTCCATTGTGGTGCTATTTACAGGCAGTGGATTGTTTGGTTTGGAATTGGTTGCAGATATCATGTATACGAGCGTAGCGAAATTTACGTTGCTTGCGATTCCGTTCTTCATATTAGCAGGAGTCATAATGGAGCATGCGGGAATTTCAAAAAGACTAATTGATTTTGCCCAGGCGTTAGTTGGGCATCGCAAAAGCGGGATTATTTTTGTAACCGTTATGACGGCAATTTTCTTTGCAGCCATTTCAGGGTCAGGCCCTGCAACAGTTGCTGCGATTGGCGGTATTTTAATTCCGGGTATGGTGAAGAACGGTTACAAGACGGAAACTGCGGCAGGTTTGGTGGCAAGTTCTGGAGCAATCGGTATCATCATTCCACCTAGTATTGCGTTTATTGTCTTTGCTGTAGTGGCGGGTGATCAGATTCCGGTTTCAATCGGAAGGATGTTCATGGCAGGAGTCATTCCTGGATTGCTATTGGGTGTTGGATTTATTGTAGCCGCCATGTTCGTTAGGTATCGACAAGAAAAACGTGAGGGCCCGATATCACAACAGTACATAGTGGAACCTGCAACAAGTGCGGAACGTTTTAAAGCTCTCGGCAATGCAATTTGGGGCTTATTGATTCCTGTTATTATTTTAGGTGGTATTTACGGTGGATTCTTTACACCTACAGAAGCTGCAGTAGTGGCGGTATTCTATAGTCTGTTCATCGGCTTTTTCATCTATCGCGAACTGACATTGAAAAAGCTATACGACATTTTAGTAGCTGCAGGTATTCAGACGGCAGTCGTCATGTTTATCGTCAGTGCGGCGAGTGTCTATGCATACATCATCACGACCGAGCAAATTGCTACGCAGATTTCAGATGTGATGTTAAGTATTTCAGGAAATAAAATCATTATCTTATTGTTGATCAATATTATTCTATTAATTGCGGGCATGTTTATCGATGCAATTTCTGCCTACTATATTTTCATTCCGATCTTATTGCCAATTGTGCTACTGTTCGATGTTGATCCAACTGTATTCGGTGTTTTCATGACAGTCAACTTAGCCATTGGACTTTTCACTCCGCCGGTTGGCCTCAATTTATTCGTAGCCGCGGGCATATCGAATACTTCAATAGGGCAAATATCGAAAGGAGTTTTGCCTTTCGTTGTCTCCTCCGTCATTATTTTGTTACTCATTACGTATATTCCACAGATCTCTACATTTTTACCGGATTTACTAAATATCAAGTAGATTGAGGAGGGTGGCTTATGAAACTGAAAGGACAGACGGCAATCGTCACGGGGGCTGCCAATGGTATTGGTGCCCAGACGGCCCTCCTTCTTTCACAACAAGGAGCCAATGTCGTACTGGTGGATTCAGCGAGCTGTGCGGGGACGTTGCAAGCCATTCAATCATTCAGGGACAAAGCGATTTATTTAGAATGCTTGGGCGAAGTTCGTGATAAAGAATTTGTGAACGCGGCAATCGCTAGAGCATCGGATACCTTCGGGGAACTACATATATTAGTAAACAATATGTGTATATGTGGTATTCATAATGAAAATCAGTCATCTATTGATCAATGGCAACTCGAAGCAGATTTGAAGGCACAAGCAACTTCTCTATTCATTCAAGGAGTATCACCGTATATGGTGGAGCAGAAGTATGGTCGTATCATTAATATTAGTTCGATATCAAGTTGCGACAAAGAACGAACGTTTACAGCTTCTAGGCGTTCAATTAGTAAATTGACGAAGCAGACCGCTAAAGAACTTTGCGAGTATGGAATCACTTGTAATTCGATCACGCCGATAGCTATGACAAATTTTGACGAGACTAAAATTCATCAAACAGGTACAGAGGTTAGTATCGCAGAAGCCGTGCTGTACTTTGCTTCATCTGAATCTAGTTATACGACAGGACAAATACTGAAAGTGGATGGAGGGTTTTGTATTGAATCACCCAATTGAAGCGGTGTATGACGAGACAACGAATCGAATCATCGGTCGTTTGACGAAAGATACCGATCTATTTGAAGGGATTCTTGCAGTGTGTAAGCAACATCAAGTTGAAGCAGCTCACTTTCAATGTATAGGCTCTCTTGCGTTTGCGACCATTGTACAACCCCAGCAAAATCCAGATAAAAGTTTACAGTATTCCGAACGGCTTGTCACAGATACTCCCGTCGAACTGCTTTCAGGTTCAGGGTTTGTTGGCTACGATGAACAAGGACAGTTGGACATCCACTTCCACGGTCTATATGTAGACTGCAATAAACAGATGAATGGCGGTCACTTCCTTAGAGGGGAAAATCCTGTGGCGATTACAGTGGAATTCATTATATTCCCGGTCTCTACTACACATGTTCATAGAAAACCAGATGAGTATTCAGGTATTCCCTTATTTCATTTTACGAAAAGGAGTGAGTGACATTGGAGACAATTGGTCAACTGGCAATGAAATCAGCTGCAGCTTATCCGGATAAAATTGCAGTGAAAGATGAAAGACGCTCCCTTACGTTTCAAGAACTGATGCAACGAGCACTTGCGCTGACGGCATACTTTGCGAAAGTCGGACTTCGAAAAGGGGACCGCTTCGCTGTTCTATCATCTAATCGCTTGGAACATATTGAGCTTGACGTGGCGGCAGCGATATCAGGTGTCATCAAAGTGCCGTTAAACTATCGGCTTCATCCGAAAGAGCATGAATATATGCTGAACGATGCAGATGTTCTGTTGATCATTGGTGAATCCGAGTTAATTAATCCAATCGATACAGTCATCCAAGCACTGACAATCGGTGAGCAGTATGAACAAGCGATTGAACAAAACAGAGGTGCTACATGTACAACGGAGATTATGGAAGAGGATATATTTGCAATTATGTATACATCCGGTACGACAGGAAATCCAAAAGGTGTGATGCTAAGTCATCGCAATATCATTTCAGGAGCTTTGTCACTAGCGCTTGCTTGTGAGACCAATTATGACGATGTGATAGGACATGTCGCACCATTGACTCACGGCAGTAACTTTCTGTCGCATGTAGCGTGGCTGTATGGATTAACGCAAGTTGTGTTCAATAAGTTTGAGCCTGAAGAATTCGTGCATAATTTAACGAAAGAAAAGGTCACTGTTATTTTTCTTGTACCGACGATGGTTAATTTAATGATCCAGCATCCGAAATTTGATCCGAAGAATTTATCTACGATCAAGACGATTAATATGGCCGGTTCCTCAATTGCCGCAAGTAAACTCGCACAAGCACTCGCTCTGACAGGCCCGATGTTTGCACAGACATTCGGTCAAGTGGAGGCACCGATGTGCATTACGATGATGCCAAAACGCGAACTAGGTGATCATCTGGAGTCCTGTGGGCGTGTCGGACCTTTTGTCGATGTGAAGATTGTCGATGCGCAAGGAGCTGAACTGCCGGCAGGTGAAGTCGGAGAGATCGTTTGTAAAGGCTCTCTTGTCATGAAAGGTTATTGGAATAACGAGCAGGCGACAAATGAAACGTTACGTGACGGTTGGTTGCATACTGGCGATCTCGGTTGGAAAAGTGGGACGGGCTATGTGCATATCGTGGACCGCAAAAAAGACGTCATCATTTCTGGAGGTGTCAATATTTATCCGAGGGAAGTGGAAGAAGTCCTCAATAAGCATGACGGGGTAAAAGAGACATGCGTCATCGGGGTACCTGACGACAAGTGGGGCGAAAGTGTCATTGCGTATGTGGTGCCGAATGGTACTAAGCCTGTGATGAAAGAAGAATTACTTCAATTATGTCTAGACCATATGGCGAGCTTCAAAAAACCGAAAGAGATGTATATTGTGGATGAACTACCGAAAAGCTCGTACGGTAAAATCTTGAAACGGGAATTACGCAATCAGCATGTGGAGGTGCAATCTTGACGAATGTCTATATCGAAGGAATTGGCATGACGAAGTTCGGGAAGTTTGTCGACAAGTCTATGAAGCAGCTGTTAGTTGAAGCGTCGATAGAAGCACTTGAAGATGCAGGAAATCCGAAAGTTGATGCGGTGTTTGTTGGAAACTTTATGGGTGGCTCGATCGGTAATCAAGAAATTCTCGGTGCCTTAGTTGCCAATGAACTAGGACTTGGCCATATCCCGACGGCCAAAGTAGAAGGCGCTTGTGCATCAGGAGGGATTGCGCTTCGTCAAGGGATCATGGGGATTCTAAGTGGCGAATACGATACTGTCTTAATAGCAGGTGTGGAGAAAATGAAACATGCTTCGACTGCTGACGTTACACAGGCGATCAATGCCGCAATGGATAACGAATCCAATGAAAAGCAAGCAGGTCTCACATTCCCTGGATTTTTTGGCGTCCTCGCGAACCGTTACTTCTATGAAACGGATGCTACGAAAGAGCATTTGGCGATGATTGCATTGAAGAATCGTGAAAATGCTTTACATAATCCATTGGCGCAATTCCAGAAGCCGACGACGATGGAAGAGATTATGGAAGCACGTATTATTACTTCTCCACTAGGCTTATTTGATTGTTCTCCAACAACGGATGGGGCGGCGGCATTGGTCATTACGCGTGAAAAAGGTGCAATCCATATCCGTTCGTCTGCACAAAGTTCAGGGCCTACACAAATGCAAGACGCGGATGATTTACTTTCATTGCCCGCAGTACGAGAATCAGGTCGCTTAGCATATGAGAAAGCAGGCGTAGGTCCGGAAGATATCGACGTCGTGGAAATTCATGACTGTTTCTCGATGACGGAAATGCTTGCAATTGAGGAGTTAGGTTTTTTCAATAAACGAGAAGGCTGGCTAGCGGTGGAGCAAGGTCGAACGAAGGCGACTGGCGATAAACCAGTGAACACGAGTGGGGGATTATTATCACGTGGTCACCCAATCGGCGCAACCGGTGTCGCACAAATGTATCAGCTCGTCCAACAACTTCGCGGTACTGCACCAAATCAAGTAGAAAACGCCCGCCTCGCTTTGGCACAAAACTTGGGTGGAACAGGTTCATACTCCACTGTTCATATTCTGGAAAGGTTGTGAAGAGATGAAAGTCTATCAATGCGATCAGTGTGAATATGCCAGTGTCTCGAATAAATACCGTTGTCCGAGTTGTGGAACAGGCAAGCTGCAAGAGCGAGACGTGTCTTCGAAAGGTACGGTCTATAGTTACACGGATATCCATATTGCACCTGCTGAATTTGCTCATCTAGCTCCTTACACAGTGGCACTTATTCAGTTGGATGAATCCAAAGCGAAGGTTACGGTCAGAACGGATGGAAATGTTCAGATTGGCGATGTGGCGGAATTGGATTATGTAGAGGATAGGGCGTATATCTATCGGAAATGCTGAGTGGGAAGCGAGGTTTTTATGGTGAGCGCTCAAAGATTCATGATAAGCGCTCATAGTTGAGGATCGAGTGCTCTATCGAATGCTTTAACCGCTCATACACGACCTTTGACTGATCATAGTGCTTCGATAAGCGCTCATAGCGACGGTCTAACCGCTCATAGCAAAAACACGCAGACGGATTTCCTCGCAAGGAGGAGAAATAAATGAAAACCATACAAACTCTATCAAAAATCATTTCGAAGTATTTACCACTTTGGATCGTACTCTTATCCATCATCGCCTACATCATTCCGGATGCGTTCATTTCAATTCGGCAATTGACGGGCTTTGGATTAGGGACGATCTTCTTTCTGATGGGCTTGTCACTTTCATCGGAAAAGTTGCTTGAGGTCATTAAAAACCCGAAATACGCTTTACTTGGTGTCATGCTGAAATGGACGATCATGGTCGGAGTATCAATAGGAATTGCCTATATATTTTTCGGCAATCAAGCAGAGATCGCGACCGGTATTATTTTGGCAGGTACAGTACCAAGCGGAACATCCGCGAACATTTATACATTCATTGCAGGAGGAGAAGTCGCGCTCAGTATTACGATGGCGACACTTGATACATTCATCTCACCTGTGCTGACGCCGGTTTTATTGCAGACATTTGCGGGACGGTTTATACCTATTGAATTCTGGCCTTTATTTCTTAACATTATTTATATCGTGTTCTTCCCTTTGATTGGCGGTTTACTAATTCAGTGGAAGTTTCAGCGTCAAGTGGAGAAGTTCAAACCATATACCGGAGTCTTGTCTCAACTTGCACTATTTCTAGTCATCCTATCGGTCATATCCAATGCCCAGCAAGCCTTGTCTGAGAACTTGTCTGTGCTGCCGCTTGTATTCGTAGCGGTCACATTACAAGTCAGCATCCCAATGGGCGCTGGCTACTTCATCTCCAGATGGCTAGGCGTACCTGAGCGCAACGCTCGCGCAATTTTATTCCATACAGGTATTTGCAACACCGCGCTTGCCGCAACACTTGCGATGGAACACTTCGGATCACTCGCGGCCGTTCCAGCTGTTGCCAATATGGTAATGAACTTAACGATAGGTGCTTTAATGGCGAGTCTATTCGAAAACAAATTCCGTCTTGCTGCGGATGGTAACAGCTAATGAAATATAGGACTCAAGATATTTTTTCTGTAAAGCGATAAATTTTTTATCGCTTTTTATATTGGCAAATTTCTTACAATAGATATGATTTTTAAAATGGTAATGATATACTATTGGTATAAATGTGGCTAATTGAAGTGAAGTCAGTGTTCAACAAACGGGCCAGTTAACGAAACAAAGGTGTTAAGGGGGGATGATTAATTGGAAAGAAATATCCTTGCAATTTCCGGCGGAGGTTTTTCTAAAGAAGATAAAGCCTATATTGATGAGTACCTACTAAAAATCGCAAAAAGACAGGGACCATTAAAGATTGCGTTTATTCCAACCGCTAGTAATGACGCGCAAGGATACATAGATAAATTTTATGAAGCTTTCAAAACGGAACATACAAGCCACCTCACTATCAAAGACTTTGAATCACAAAACATCCAAGAAAACGTAAATTCTTTAGATATTGTATATGTAGGTGGAGGCAATACTCAAAATATGCTAGAAATTTGGAAGAGAACAGGTTTCGATGTTGTATTAAAAAATGCATATCAAAATGGCGTCATCTTAGCTGGAATAAGTGCCGGTGCAATGTGTTGGTTCGAAACTTGTTTCAGTGAAAAAAACGATCAAGAGTACGAAGAGTTTGAGGGTTTAGGATTACTGAAAGGTAGTTTGTGTCCTCATTACAATGACAAAGAGCGACGTGAAGCGTTTGATAATTGGTCAGCCAATCAAACAGGTATTAAGTTATATTCTTTAAACGACAATGAAAATTTACATTTCCGAAATGAAAAGTTAATTGCAGAAATTATTACTTAAACGTTTTCGAGTATCGCAATCGGGCGCGATTGCTGCATAAAATAATCGTGCCCATACCGCAATCGGGCCAAATTGTGAAATAGTTTGCTGTGGGAAAGGGGTTAGTTTGTGAAGAAAAAAGAGTTGAATAAAGGCGACGAAATAATTGGATTTGCGATAGCCTACATAATAATTATCATGTTTCTAGTGACAGATATATATGTTTTTATAAGTAAAGATTCAATTATTGCTAAGACACTAGCGGCAGTTTCATTTATTGGTTTTATGTTTTTAATAACACCAATTATTAAGCTAATCCCAAAGTTAAAAGGATAAGTTAGTTTTCCGTTAACGGGCGCGATTGTTATACAAGCGACTGCGTCCGTACTGCAATCGGGCACGCTTTAGAATGAATTAGAGTTTTATTATAATAGAGCCTAATTGATGGGTTAGTGAAGATGATCTGTAATGATAATTGAATATTCACGGAAATGAATTGCGTAATTAAACATAGCGAGGGAAATTTCATGTCAAATAGAAATGCAAAAGTATTCACGGTGTCATTCATTAGCTTTATGTTTCTACTTACTGGAATATTGTTCGCTGCCTGTTCGAATACTGAGGCAGGAGATCTAAATAAAGGTAGGTTTACAGTTGGCAGTATGTCCACTGATGATTTCCCTCCAGATAAGTCTTACTTCTTGGTTATGCCTATTGAATGGACCGGAAGCCAACCTGCTGTTATTGACTCTATTAAGATAGTGATTGGCGATGCAGAGATACCAGATACAGAGGGTATCTCTTACGAGTTTTACGCGGGACGTCCAAATAAAGCCATTGGAGTTTATCCCGAGAATACTATAGGTGGAAAACAAAATATTCAAGGATATGAGATCAAAGAAGAAGGACGTCTTATTCTGAAAGTGAAATTAAGTAACGTAAATAAAAATACTAACAGGCAGTTGAAAATCCATTATAGTGTAAACGGAAAAAGTAGAGAGCAAACTATATCAACGTCAACTATAGAAGGACTTTCAACTAAATAGTTCATCAAAAGGGCGCAATTCTTGTATAAGAGATCTGCACCCATTTCAGTAATAGGGCCAGATTGATTAATAAGAGGACATAAAATTAGTGTAAACATACTAGAAAAAAGAAAGGAGAAGGTGGGGTGATGTTTAAGCTACCGATTATTAGATATACATTTCTGTGTACTGTACTTTTAGTATTGTTATTTTCTAATCTTTTTACTGTAGGGACATTTTTCTTAGTTGGAGGCTCATTCGCAATCATAGAGAAATTTTTGGATTATAAAAAGTATGATAAGAAAACAGGGAAGATAATTATAGATTATGGGTGGATATTAATTTTTATTTTAACCTTATTAATTATTTATTTTAATAAAGAGCACATTATTTATTGAAAAAGAAAAAAGAACTCATTTTTTTATAAGACCTTATTAATCTAGAAAGTAACTTTACAATCGGGCGCAATTCTGGAATAAGGATCTGTGCCCTGTATTACATAATCGGGCCAAATAAAAGAAGACCCCAAAATTCTTTGAGGTCTTATTAAGTCAATCTACTTCTTTTAACATTTTTTCAATGGTGATTACTCGTGTGTTTAATTCATCCAAACGGTTTTGTAAATTTATAGTACTCCCCTTTGAGAAATATAAGACAACAAAGCCTTTGTGTACAGAACAGTGGTGTCAATTGTGTTGTGACCCAACTGATCCCTCAAATCACAAGTGTGTTTCCTATTTGAGGTGCTCTATCTATATTCCAAACTTAATTTTATCTGAGTTCTTTTCTCCGTTTGTAGAAACACCTTGAATCTTAACGTATGATTCTTCTAAAACTTTTTTCATCTTACTTTCACTAAATAACTTAGTGTTATTCAGGACGTTTCCTTCTAAACGATGATTAACTAGCTCATCCCCTACTGAATGAATCTCATCGGAAACAGGTTTCGCGAATATGATTACTGTATCTTCTATAACAAATTCTTCATTGTTCAATGAAGAAAAATCAACATCAATTGTCCAATTAGCATTTTTTTCTTTATTCAAAGAGTAATTAATTTGGTATTCTTCCCCAATAGCTACTCCTTCAAAACTCTCTTTTTTCGTAACTTTATATTGGTAAATAAGAACCAACGCCAGAATGATTGTAAAAAATATCAATAAAAGTATATTCTTTCTCCTCATTGAATCATCTCCCTAATCATAATAAAATTAATTTTAACACTATAGTGTTAATTTTCAATACTAGGAGGAGAGAAAATGTATAAATTTACTGGAGTATTTTTAGGTGCAGCACTACTATTTTCATCGACATTTTCAGGAGTGGCAAAGGCCGAACCATCAAAAGACGTGGACCCTTATTTTGAAAAAAGTATAGTCATTGGGAAGGAAGACTTGACCAACAAACAAACTAGCTTGTTTTCTAATAAAATGGGCGATTATAAGTTGGGTACGACAGATATTCTGCTACCAACAAAGAATGAAATTGCAAACGAAAAATTAGAGTTTCTTGATTCAGTAGATATTGACCTTACGATGGATGCTGAAATTCTAGAAGCTAAAAAGATTGCGATTGATAGTGGCAGTGATCTCGACTTGGTATCAGTGGTTGCAAATACCAAGTACGTAGATAGCAATGGTAAATTGTTAACCGAAAGTGATATTGAAAGAATGATTGCTGAAAAAGGCAAAGTGACATTTTTAGATGCGGGAAATTTAGGGATCGGTGAAAATCCTACTTTTGAAGAGATTAAAGAGTGGGAATTGGAAGAAGAAATTAAGGAAATAAAAAGAAACTCCGCTGAGTATTCAGCTAAAAAAGTACATGTACAAACGGGCTATAAAGTCTACAAACAGGTGACCGCATATCTTTATGTCTATGAAGAAAAGTCTGGGACAACTAAGAGGAATTATCTCCATGGCAAATACGTTTGGCCTAACAAAGGAACTGCTGGTGATGTAGTAAATACTGCTAGTGATTTTAAAGAAAATGAGATATTACTCCTTGCATGGAATCGTGGTCCAACAGGTACTTCAGGATATCGAAATGCTAGTTTAACTTACGAAGATTTATACAGTACAGCAAAGAAGACAGTCAAGCCAGCAACTCACACTGATGAAGGTACAACCTCTGCTGCATATAAATTGAACGCCCTGCCATCGATTGGTGGAAAGAGACACGTTTTACGTCAAGCAAATGTTTATGCCTATACTGGATGGTATACTCCTAGTAAGTTTGGTGATGATGGTTCAGCAACAGCTCAATACGCTCATGGAGTTGAAAACGTAGCTCTTAGTGGATTTTCCATATCATCAGGAACTACAGTAAGTGTCAGCTTCAGTGCGAAAACTAAATATGAATATGCAAAGGTTTGGGCAACGCTTCCAAGGTAATAAATAATTTAGTTCATGACAGAATATCTTAGCTGTTTATCACATACAAGGGTGCTCTATGACTGTAGACGAGCTCCAGAAGTTTTGGAGATGTCTACAGTTTTTTAACTCTAATAGCGAGTATAAAGCAAAAAGCGAAGTGTGATAAGTACCACTCCTCGTCTCCATGATATTCTATAAGGAATCTTTTTTTCTCCTGTTGGAAAGGGTTGCAGTTTTAGAAGCTCGTGTAACAGTTCTCCTTTGCTGAATATCCGTTCCTTTATCCACCTCAATAACTAAAAGCTTCTTTGTATTCATTACAATACACGCTTTCCATTGGTTCACTCTTGGAATAATCACTCCTTTGATTTGCGGTCGGAAACTTTCAATAGACACCTGTAGCGTACAGGTTATTATATTTCATTCTGGAAATGAAAGTCTATTGCTCTATCTATCCGACAACCTCCTCTCTTTTAAAGTAAAGGGGAGCGTCAGGAAAATGCGGATTTACAACGATAAGCATTTATGGGACATTGAAAGATGAAACAATTAAACAATCGGGCCAGATTAATCTACATGGGGGGCGTTATTATTGAGAAGAGGAAGTATAGGCATGGCTTTATTTACAGGTGCATTTGTATTG
>NZ_PDYX01000060.1:0-599 GCF_002743265.1 Sporosarcina sp. P29
AGCCTATTCCTGGGAATACCCCACGCCGCGTTTGCTGGCGAAAGATATCAAACAGCGTCTGCACGACGGAGAAATTGTCTCCTACGGGCTGGATGCTTACTGCATGATGCTTGAACGCGTCACCGAATACCTGAAAGCCATTGATGACACCACGCGTCTCGATCTGGTGCGTCGATGTTTCTATCTCAAAGTCTGTGAAAAACTCAGCCGCGAACGCGCATGCGTGGGCTGGCGTCGTGAAGTGGTCAGTCAGTTGGTGAAAGAGTGGGGATGGGACGAAGAACGTCTGTCTATGCTTGATAACCGCGCCAACTGGAAAATCGATCAGGTGCGTGAAGCGCACAACGAACTGCTCGATGCCATGATGCAAAGCTACCGCAACCTTATCCGCTTTGCGCGTCGTAACAATCTCAGCGTTTCCGCCAGCCCGCAGGACATCGGGGTATTGACGCGTAAACTGTACGCGGCGTTTGAAGCATTGCCGGGTAAAGTCACGCTGGTTAACCCGCAGATTTCACCGGACCTGTCAGAACCGAACCTGACCTTTATCTATGTGCCGCCGGGCCGCGCAAACCGCACCGGGTGGTACCTGTACAACC
>NZ_PDYX01000061.1:0-592 GCF_002743265.1 Sporosarcina sp. P29
AAAGATCTACGGAACGCGGGAAGAAGCCCGCAGCGATATTTTTGATTACATCGAAATGTTTTATAACAGTAAGCGTCGGCATGGTTCGAGCAATCAGATGTCACCGACAGAATATGAAAACCAGTATTATCAACGGCTCGGAAGTGTCTAGATTATCCGTGGCGATTCAGACTAAGGGTCGTTGGCTGGTGTGGCGGTGTACAGTCTGATGCCGTCTCCGGCAGCGGGAAAAACCCAAAGCAAAAAACCCCGCACCATACGGTACGGGGTTCTTTTAATTGATGCCTGGCAGTTCCCTACTCTCGCATGGGGAGACCCCACACTACCATCGGCGCTACGGCGTTTCACTTCTGAGTTCGGCATGGGGTCAGGTGGGACCACCGCGCTAAAGCCGCCAGGCAAATTCTGTAATCTGTATCAGCTGAAAATCGTCTCTCACCGCCAAAACATCTTCGGCGTTGTAAGGTTAAGCCTCACGGTTCATTAGTATCGGTTAGCTCAACGCATCGCTGCGCTTACACACCCGACCTATCAACGTCGTAGTCTTCAACGTTCCTTCAGGAGACTTAAAGTCTCAGGGAGAACTCATCTC
>NZ_PDYX01000062.1:0-555 GCF_002743265.1 Sporosarcina sp. P29
CGTTGCGAAAGCAGGCAAGCCGCTGGTTATCATTGCTGAAGACGTTGAAGGTGAAGCACTGGCGACCCTGGTGGTTAACACCATGCGTGGCATCGTGAAAGTGGCTGCGGTTAAAGCACCTGGCTTCGGCGACCGCCGTAAAGCGATGCTGCAGGATATCGCTACCCTGACTGGCGGTACCGTAATCTCTGAAGAGATCGGTATGGAGCTGGAAAAAGCGACCCTGGAAGACCTGGGCCAGGCTAAACGCGTTGTGATCAACAAAGACACCACCACCATCATCGATGGCGTGGGTGAAGAAGCGGCTATTCAGGGCCGTGTTGCTCAGATCCGTAAGCAGATTGAAGAAGCAACCTCTGATTACGACCGTGAAAAACTGCAGGAGCGCGTAGCGAAACTGGCAGGCGGCGTGGCAGTAATCAAAGTGGGCGCGGCAACTGAAGTTGAAATGAAAGAGAAGAAAGCACGCGTTGACGATGCTCTGCACGCGACCCGTGCAGCAGTAGAAGAAGGCGTGGTAGCTGGTGGTGGTGTCGCGCTGGTGCGTGTTGCCGC
>NZ_PDYX01000063.1:0-550 GCF_002743265.1 Sporosarcina sp. P29
TATGGGCGTGCGGCTGTTCGCCGCCGTCAATGCTGGCTTTCGGATTGTGGATCGCAAACGTCCATGAATGTTTGTCGCCCGTTTCCTGCTTCACAAAATCCCGGACAAGCGCCAGCCGCTGCGCTTCATTCAGCTCGCGGGGTAGAGCGATCTCAATTTCCCTGTACGTTGAACCGTTGGCACGTTCGAACGCATCCGCAGCCTGCCAGAAATGGGCGGGTTCATCTCTCGCCCATTCCGGCATATTGCCGTGTTCGGTGTGCTCGAGATCCTGGCGCTGGCTGAACTTATCTTCCCGCGTAATGTAACTGGCATGAGCAAGGGCTTTACCCTTGCCGCCAAATTTCACGCTGAGATGATACGTTGCCATGTTGTGTCAGCCCCCGGCAGGGCGCACTGTTTCTGCCCGCAGGGAGAAACATATAAGTGCGCTTTACTCTAATTTAAAGAATTATGAGTAAAGATAAGTCATGCGACTTCTGACCGCAAGTTATATACTTTCCCCGTCGGAAATATCGGGATGGGGAAGTTAAACGATGCGGATCAGTAA
>NZ_PDYX01000064.1:0-548 GCF_002743265.1 Sporosarcina sp. P29
TGGTATATGTATCGGCCGGATTACATCTCATATAAGCCTCCTCCCCGCCTGACACCACACTTTGACCATAGCACCTCGCGCCTAACTCGATATACAGCCCACCATCAAGCCTCTTTTCACATAAAAAATGACCTATAGTTAGATGGTTAGTGACCAAAACTGATATGGATAAAAGGAGCTGGCTTTGAAAAAGATTTTTGTTTCAGTGTTCGCAGCGGCAGTTGCGCTTTCAGCCCTCACCGGCTGCACGCGCACAAGCTATGCCATACACACCAATGACGGTCGCACTATTGTCAGCGACGGCAAACCTAAAGAATCAGACTCAGGCCTGCTTGGCTATACAGACGCGAATGGTGTCAAACAGCAGATCAATAAAACCGACGTTAAAGAAGTCTCCGAAATTCCGCACTGAGCATCTTCTCCGAAAAAGGCCGCTAATGTGGCCTTTTTCTTTACCTGTGGTTCTCCGCCAAAATCCCAGCAAATTGCATCACCAAAGCTAAAAGCTTTCAGGGTTGTCTAAAAAGCACAAGACATAAGAGGAAGTG
>NZ_PDYX01000065.1:0-547 GCF_002743265.1 Sporosarcina sp. P29
TAACCTATAAAAGGTCCAACTTCATCCTAGCGATAGGAATCAGAAGGTTAAAAAGATTGCTTGAATCGCATACATGCGACTCGGTTGATTACTTGATTACTTTCAATGTCGTTTTATCCAGTTTTCAATGAACAAATTATTGGTGGAGCCTAACGGGATCGAACCGTTGACCTCCTGCGTGCAAGGCAGGCGCTCTCCCAGCTGAGCTAAGGCCCCGGGATATATAAAAAGAGAGATGTTATGGTGGGCCTAAGTGGACTCGAACCACCGACCTCACGCTTATCAGGCGTGCGCTCTAACCAGCTGAGCTATAGGCCCCTCTTTCTATGTATGAAGATTACATAAACCTTCAAAACTGAACGCAAAACGTTAACGTGATAGATCGAAGATCTATCTTCCGAATGTTCCTTCCATATTTCAGGCAAGAAAACATAATCCTTAGAAAGGAGGTGATCCAGCCGCACCTTCCGATACGGCTACCTTGTTACGACTTCACCCCAATCATCTGTCCCACCTTCGGCGGCTAGCTCCCCTAAGGGTTACCCCA
>NZ_PDYX01000066.1:0-531 GCF_002743265.1 Sporosarcina sp. P29
TATTTGACATATGGAAATGGCAAACGTGCTTACTTGTCAACGATTAAAGACGCCCAAACGAATGAAATTTTAGCCTATGAAGTTTCTTCTTCGTTAGGTTTGGAGATCGCAATGAATACGCTTCGCAAACTAAAGAAACATCGTCATTTAATGACAGATGCCTTTATACATTCAGATCAAGGATTTCATTATACAAACCCAAAGTATCAGGCAGCAGTGAAGAAAATGGGGTTAGGACAATCGATGTCACGCAGAGGGAACTGTTGGGATAATGCTCCACAGGAATCATTTTTCGGTCACTTCAAGGATGAAACCAATATAAAAGATTGTGAGACAATGGAAGAAGTTAGGCGGGAAATCAAGAGTTATATGACGTACTATAACCATTATCGCGGGCAGTGGAACTTGAAAAAGCTGCCGCCTGCAGAATACAGACGACAGCTTCAACAAGCAGCTTAGGCTTTTTTATAATTGTCCTTTACAAAGGGTACATTTTACATGTTGAGGAGGATTTTTAAGAATGACCAAGAA
>NZ_PDYX01000067.1:0-520 GCF_002743265.1 Sporosarcina sp. P29
GCTTTGTCGAGAATATTACATAATGAATCTCCAAGGGATGCCCCACGTGCGTGTCCTAAGTGCAAATCGCCTGTTGGGTTCGCTGATACGAATTCAACTTGGATCTTCTGTTGCTGTCCGCTATCGGAACGTCCGTAGTCTGCTCCTTGATCCAGGACAGATTTCACGATATCCCCGAGGCTGTCTGTTTTCAAGCGGATATTGAGGAAGCCAGGTCCAGCGATTTCAATGGAGTCGATTGCGGTGTTCTTCGTATCGAGGTGCTCTAAAATACTTTCCGCAATTGCACGTGGCGGCTTTTTCGCTAGTTTTGTCAACTGCATAGCGATATTCGCTGCATAATCTCCGTTCTCTTTACTTCTTGGTGATTCCAATTTAATGTCCGGAATATCTGCACTTTCGACTAGTTGCGCTTTCTCAATGGCTTGGTGCAATGCTTCTTTAATTTCATGTTGAATCTGCTCTACTGCATTCATTGTGTTACCTCCGAGTAGGTTATTGTCAAATGGTATTTCCCTAA
>NZ_PDYX01000068.1:0-504 GCF_002743265.1 Sporosarcina sp. P29
GCTATTTGCTTCACTTTCAGTAAATTGCGTTCCTCTGTTTCTTTTTTTGCCGCCAGAATTACTTCTTCATACTCGATTCTATTTTTCATGCGCAGACATGCACAGTCATTGAACACCTTTCCATCGCGTTCATGACGCAATGCATTCAATAGCACAGATATTTCCTGACCATCTTTAGACTTAAATGAAAAAAACATCTCTTCTATTTTATTTTGTAATCGAATCATCGGAAAAAAGTACAGCTGGTAAAAAGATCGGCTTGCGTTCGGCAATATTAGATTGATGTGTTTCCCCTGTACCTCATGAAGCTGGTAGCCAAGTAAACTAAGCAGCGTTTGATTGACTTCAAAAATCATCCCTGCATCATCAAGTGTGAAATAACCGAACGGCGCACAATCTAGCTGTCTATCCATTTGTGACAAGACTCTTGTATACAGAAGTCAAATAATGGCTAATCAGCTGAACGGTTTCTTCTGGATGACTCATATGAGGACAGTGCCCTGT
>NZ_PDYX01000069.1:0-497 GCF_002743265.1 Sporosarcina sp. P29
AGATACGTAAATAAAGGTTCTGCTTCATCCCCTTTCACATCTACCTTGGCAAACATAGGGAATGTCACACCATAATTCATTTGGCAGAAATTCATCGTCTCATCAATATCATCAAATTCTTGGTTATTGAAGTTATCCGATGGGAAGCCTAATATAACCAGCCCTTGATCTTTATATTCTTCATACAGTTGTTGCAGTTCTTTAAATTGTTTTGTGAAGCCGCATTTACTGGCGGTATTGACAATGACCATTGGATTTCCTTCAAATTCTTTTAGAGACTTCTTTTCTCCGTCTGTAGTTTTCACAGTAAAGTCGTAAACTGTTGTCATGCAGTATCGCCTCTTTTCTTTTAGTATATTTTACCTGACTATTGAACGAATACCTAGTATCTTGTTTACTAATAAGATTTTTAGAGTATTAAGGAGAATAATGTAGAGGGTAGTTTTAGGAACGCTTGGCGTGAGTCTTTGAGTGGTTAGGCAAGGGGATTGAGCACT
>NZ_PDYX01000008.1:0-153058 GCF_002743265.1 Sporosarcina sp. P29
CCTCATCTACAAAAGAGGGTGCGCTGTTTCCATTCACTTTTCTTAAGACACGGTACCAGGTCCCAACACAAATTGGAAACAATTCTGAATTGATCTGGAGTTGTGTGTGGATCTGATATCCTAATTATTTTTCATATGAACCTCGCGATATTCATACATATATAAGGTGCGCAAAAAATGAATTTACGGAGGACATCTATTGTTGAAAAAATGGATTGTGGTGTGTGTGATTTTTCTCATGGCTGTAACGGGAACGATGCAGGATGTACAAGCTGCAAGTTTTAAAGACATGCATAAGAAAACTTCGTCACTGTACGTGGAAGTAAATTACTTGGCGGATCGTGGAATTATAAGCGGTTATCCGGACGGGAAATTTAGGCCGAATGAGCCGATCGCAAAGAAGCATATTGCCGCAATGCTTGTTCAGGCCCTGGATCTGCCGACGACGAATTTGAAAGATCCTAACTATAAGGACGTACCCAAATCTCATCCTTATTATAATGAAATAGCGGCGGCATATACTGCGGGTCTGTTTTCAAATGCGGTCAATTTCAAACCGGAATCCAGTATTTCTCGCGCATTTATGGCGAGGCTGATGAGTAAAGCATTTAATTTGAAGGTGCATAAAAAAGGAGAAGAAAGTCCGCGGTACAGTGACGTTCCAGCGCATTCGGAGTTTCACATTGATATTTTGAGGGTGTCGTCCAACAATATTGCTACTGGATATCCAGACGGTACATTCAAACCGAATCAGCTCATTACACGTGCGCATTTTTCAGCATTTCTAGCTCGCGCACTTACAACGAGAGCAATGAATATTATGCCGGATCCGAATTATACGTATTACTATACAGACGGCTCTAGTAACTATCGTTATGAGTATGACAGAAAAGAAGAAAACGGCTTAGCTTATTGGCGTATACACAATGAAACGAAACATGAAAAGATTCCTCGTCTAGGCTATGTTCAAAACTCTTGGTCCTACGCAGAAGCTTACGATGACTGGTTCCATTATGATCAATATATACCATATCCTTTTGTTGTAACTCAAACCCACAGTGAAAACGATATCGGTCCAGTCAGCTTCGGTAATATATGGATTACAGAAACGAATGCTGTGAAGACTGTTCGTACTATAGAGTACCGTGACGTGTTGGTAATTGAGAACTATACGCCGTGGGACAATAAGACAATTTTCGATTACTACGCAAAAGATATTGGATTGATTCAACGAGTAGACAGTTCGGGGAAAGAGCTGTATGGATTAGTGAAACGTGTGAAAAAAACTAAGTAAATATACGAGGTCCCGGAACAATCCTTGGTTGTTTCGGGACTTTTGAATTTGCAGTAGGTATCAGGTCCAGATACAACTATGTAAGTGGAACTGGATCCTTGTTCATTAGAAGAAAATCAACTAGACCCTATCGGCATATCATACAATAAACAACGAGTACATTTGAATAGGAGAGATTGAGGTTAACGGGAAACATACATTGTTGGATATGAAAATGGGAGATGTCAACGGAGATGGTATGTTGGACACCGTGTATTTGTATGGTCAATTCGATGGGCCACCAGGTATCTATGCTCATAATATTACACTCGTAATACATGATGGACGATCAACTAAAAGTACAACCGTTCATCTGAAAAATAATGCGGGCTATAATCCGCGCTTATTTCTTGGCGATTTTAACAAAGATGGTGTCCCTGATATTATGGTAAGTATGGATACGGGCGGCAGTGGGGGATATCGTATTTTTTATATCTATTCCTTTAAGAATGACAGGTTACAGGAATTGTTCAACAGTGATCACTACGACGAAAAGTATGAATTCGAAGCACATTATGTGGATTATTATAAAGTGCGTGTGGAAAGTTCTCAACTTAACGTTTTATTCATCATAGACATTAGTTACAGAGGCATTGATTATTTATCTCAGTTTTATAACAGTGATGGGAAATTAAAAAATCCGGTTCAAGGCGGAGTTCTTGGAATAGGAGGCTTATTTCCGATTAATACAACAAACACAAACAATTATTTTGATTTATTAGCCATGCAACGTATTATTGGGCCCACTAATTCAGATACATTAGGATATGTTGAAAATCTATTGACGTGGCAAGACGTCGAATTTATTTCGAATCGATTGACTGTGTCTGTATTTGGTGTGAATATGAAGTGACATGAAACGAGTACCAGGTCCCCACACAATTCAGAAACTATTCTGAATTGAACGGAAGTTGTGTGTGTACCTGGCACCATCTACGAAAAAAACAGCGCATCCTCATCTACAAAAGAGGGTGCGCTGTTTCCATTCACTTTTCTTCAATTAACCCACTATCCACCAAGTATTCCTTGGCGACGAGTTCTACCATAATTCCATCATTATCGACTTTACCATTCATGACTTGCATCGTTTCTTCATCGATTTGACCTTCAAGCAGGCCGAGTATTTCTTCGAGTTCTGGGTATTCTTTGAGTGTTTCATCTCGTACTAACGGCAGTGCGTGGTAGGGCGGGAAGTACGATTTGTCATCTTCTAGCACGCGTAGATTCGCAATTGCGAGCTGCCCGTCTGTTGTGTAGGAGTTGATGACATCTACTTCGTTTGCACCAATGGCACGATACATCATACCGTGATCCATTCCTTTGACGTCTTTAAACTCGATGTCGTATTCTTTCTCAAAACCAGGTAATCCGTCGGGTCGGTCAATAAATTCGAATACGGCGCCGAGAATGAAGTCGTTCGACACTTTAGCAAAATCGCTAAACGTCACGAGGCCAAGCTCTTCCGCTTTCTCTTCATCAAGTGCCAGTGTATACGTATTATTGAATCCGAATGTACCGAGTGCGGTGATGTTGTCTCCGGCGACGAGTCGTTTGGTTGCAGCTAATGTTTCTTCAGCTGTGCCAGGCTCTTCTTGGTAATACGTTACGACAATAGTTCCTGTGTAGTCTGGGATGACGTCGATATGGTCGTTAGTCATCGCGTTCCAGACGACGGATGAGCCGCCTAGGTTTTCTTTGTAAATAATATCTACACCTAAGCGATCTTCAATTAATTGTCCCATGATATTAGACAAAATTATACTTTCCGTATTGTTTCGAGAACCGAGTCTGAGTGAATCTTTTTCATTGAATATACAGCCTGACAATAAGCTAGCCAATAAGGTCGTGACGAGCAACAGTGTAAGTTTGTTTTTCAAATCATCTCAATCCTTTCGGCGTCGTCCAACGTTCAACGCCACCAAAGAACGTTTCAAGGGCAATCGCGAGGATCGCTGCTGGAATGGCTCCAAGTAAGATCAATCCGTCAATTCCACGTGTAATGCCGAGGAAAATGAAGTCACCAAGTCCACCAGCTCCGATGAATGCTGCGAGTGTCGCGTTCCCGACGTTAATGACCGCAGCTGTTCGAATGCCGGCCATAATAATAGGGATGGCAAGAGGCAATTCTACTTTAAATAAAATTTGCATGCTCGTCATGCCCATACCTTTTGCCGCTTCTATTGTGGCGGGGTCGACGTCTTTAATTCCTGTGTAAGTATTACGCATAATAGGCAGTAAAGAGTAAAGGAATAGCGCAGCAATAGCTGTTTTGACGCCGATTCCGAAAATGGGGATCATGAAGCCGAGTACTGCTAAACTTGGGATCGTTTGCATAATGCCTGCTGCACCAAGGACTCCCGTTTTCAGTTTGGGTACGCGTGTGATGACAATCCCAAGCGTTACTGCAATGACTACTGCGAGGATCATTGAGAAGAATACGAGTTGAATATGGATGGAGGTTGCTTCGAGCACTTCCGGCCATCGCAATTTCGTTTGTTCTACGAGTTGTTGCCATATGTTTAAATCATTCATCTAGATCGGCCCCCTTATCTGTCCATTGACTAGACATCGCAGAGAGTAAGGAACCGCGGTTGACGAGCCCTACCAGTATATGGTGTTCATCGACAATCGGAATCATACCGAACGGTGAAGTGTCCATCATGATAATGGCATCTTTCGCTGTTGCTGTATTCACTAAAAAAGGTACAGCGGGTTTCATCACGTCATCAATGGTTTTGATGCCATCTAAATTTTTAATTAAATCGTAAGCGGAAACAATACCAAGTAGCTTCCTTTGATCATCTACGACGAGAAGATCTGTTATTTTTCGTTGACGTATAAGAGAGATGGCTCGTTCTGGAGAAGTAGTAGATTGAGTAGTGACCACTTTCTCTGCCATAATTTCTGTAACCGGCATCAGTTCAGGGTTTTGGATAATTCGATGCTTACCCATAAACTCTTCCACAAAGCCGTGAGCGGGTTCGTGTAGTAATTTCTCTGGAGTGTCTAACTGAAGTAAATTGCCGTCTTTCATAATGGCAATACGGTCGCCCATCTTTAGCGCTTCGTCCATGTCGTGTGTGACAAAGACAATGGTCTTCTTTAACTTTTTGTGTAGCTTCAGCAATTCTTCTTGCAACTGTTCCCGTGTAATGGGGTCAAGCGCACTGAACGGTTCATCCATTAATATGACATCTGGATTCGCTGCAAGCGCTCTCGCAATGCCGACACGTTGTTGCTGTCCACCTGATAATTCTTTCGGATACCGCGAAGCATAAATTTTCGGATCGAGTCCGACCATTTCAAGTAGATCGAGTACACGTGTTCTCGTTTTGTTTTCGCTCCATTTTTTCAATTGGGGTACAATAGAAATATTCTTTTCGATCGTGTAATGAGGGAAGAGCCCGACTTGTTGAATGACGTAACCGATATTTCTGCGAAGATCAGCGGCGTTGTAAGATTTGATATCTTTGCCGTCGATAGAAATTTTGCCACTTGTGTGTGGGATAATCCGGTTAATCATTTTCATAGTAGTAGACTTACCTGAACCACTAGGTCCTATGAGAACTAGTAATTCACCTTCAGCAATCTCGAAGTTGACAGATTTCACAGCTTGAAATCCACCATCGTACACTTTTGATACATTTTCAAACTTCAGCATAAGTACCTCCTGTATGTAATTAAGAGTAAATCCTGATTTCTTAACGTTTTTGAAATCAGGATTTAAAAAATAGACGTGGCTCCTTAATAAATTAAGAAAGTCGTCTTTGTAAATATCTTAACATATTAGTAAAGCTTGTACAACAAGCGATTGGGTACCAGGTCCCTGCGTGATTAAGAGACAATTCTGAATCCGTCCGAAATTGTGTGTGGACCTGGTACTACTACTATGTTTACCAAACCACCTATCAGGTAATAGAACGTTAAGTCATCAAAGTACTAAACGATAAATATGAACATAAAACAGGAGTGGAAAGTCATGAAACAAGTACCAGAAACAAAAGTTAAATTAACCGATGTGAAAGAGCTGATGAATAAAGGATATAATTTGTTGCAAGAGCTGCGCGAAGAGGTGGATGCGCCAGTCGTGAAAGCTGAATTCTTAACTAAAGAAGTAACTGCTGTTTACGGGGAGGAGGCAGCCCGTAAATTTTATGATCCCAAAAACTTTAAACGAGAAGGAGCTATGCCGAAACCAGTCTTGAAAACGTTATTCGGTGAAGGTGGGGTGCAAACGCTAGACGGTGAAGAACATCATCATCGCAAGAACTATTTCATGGATTTGATGTCTCCGGATAGAATGGAAGCGTACCACGAACTATTAGCTAAAAATGTTTCTGAGGAGTTAGGCAAACAGCACGGTGAATTTGAGTTATTTGACCTGGCCAATAAAGTGTTGTTTAACACCATCTCGGAATGGTCGGGGATCAATTTGGAGCGATATGATTCGAAGACGTTGGAGAAACTTGCGAGAAATCAAATTTCCATGATTAGTGGCGCAGTGACATCTCCTATAGACCACATAAAAGGAATCAAAGATCGTAATGAGTCTGAAAAGTGGGCGCAGGATCTCATAGAGGAAGCACGAAAGCACCCGGTACCAGGAAAAGAACATCTTGCGCTATATGCATTTGCACACGCGACGGATCTGTATGGAGAATTATTACCTGTGGAAGTAGCAGCGGTTGAATTATTAAATATCATCCGTCCGACTGTCGCATTGACGGTTTGGGTAGCATTAATGGGGCATGCACTCTTTGCTGAAAGAAATGTGTATGAAGAGGTAAAGGGTAATTTCGGTGAACTGCAAGATTCATTCATTCAAGAAATGCGCCGTTACTATCCATTTTTCCCAATGCTACCGGCGATTGCTGTGAATGATGTAGAAATTGACGGGTATTTGATTGCGAAAGAAAGCTTTGTAGTATTGGATCTCTACGGCAGTAATCATGATGAGCGTACAATCACTTCTCCGGGGCAATTCGATGTTAAACGATATGTAGGAAGAGCGAAAGATATTTCCTATAAAGAAGAATATGAAATGATTGCACAAGGTGGGGGGAAGTTTAGAGAAATGCACCGTTGTGCGGGGGAATGGATTACTCTTCACAGCTTGCGTGTCTTTTCTGACCAGTTAGTGAATAAATACGAATTTACCGTACCGCAGCAAGATTGGACGATTCCAATGAATCAGTTCCCAACGTATCCAAACAGCAAAGTATTGCTATTCAAAGAGTAATTCGTGCATTTAGTTTGCTTCACAACATATCAGCAAAAAGAGTCTGTCTACTGATGTAGACAGACTCTATTTTTAATCACAAAAATTCGATTAACGTTGTAGCAATCGAGAAATAAATTAGTAACCCGATAATATCATTTAACGTAGTAATGAATGGGCCGGAAGCGATCGCTGGATCAAATTTCAATTTATTGATGATCAAGGGAACGATTGCGCCAATGACAGCAGAAATTCCTAGCGTTAGTAAAATGGAAAAGCCGACAATCAAACCAAGCGCCAGATTACTATAGAAAATATACACAAGTCCCGTAATGACGACCATACAAATTAGTCCAATTAAGAAACCGGTCTTCAATTCCCGTTTCACCATTTTAAACGCACTATTCTTTTCAATTGTACCTAACGCCAAACCTCGAACGGATATCGCTAGCGATTGTGTTCCGACATTACCCGCAGAGTCCATAATCATTGGAATGAATACAGCTAGTAGCACGACGGACTCCAATGTCTCTTCAAATCGTCCAATTACGCCACCTGTGATCAACCCAAAAAACATCAGGCTAATGATCCATGGAGAACGCTTTTTAGCAGCTGCAAATGAAGTTAAGTTTATATCTGTCGCACCTTTAGTAGCCGATAGTTCACCAAAGTCTTCTGTCGTTTCTGCTTCTAAAATGTCCATAATATCATCGACAGTAATAATGCCTAACAAGTGATTTTCTGTAGTGACGACAGGAACCGCTAGAAAGTCATACTTTTTAATGAGCTTTCCGACATCCTCTTGGTCCATATGATCTGGGACCGATACGACGCGCGTATTCATAATATCTACAATCATTTCGTCAGGATTTGCGACGAGCAAGTTTCGTAACGATACAACACCGATTAGCTTGCCCTGTTCGTCGACCACATATAAATAGTAGATAATTTCGGCATCCGAGGCAATGATCCGTAACGTATTCAGAACATCTGTCACGTTGTCAGTAGACGCAATGCTCACAAGTTCCTTCGTCATTACCGATCCAGCAGTTTCTGGTAGATACGATAAAAGGCTTTTGATCTTTTCGGCTTTGTCGGGTTCCATATTATCGATTATGGAATTCGGCAACTCATTATTGAGCTTCGTTAAGAATGTGACGATGTCATCCGTAAACATGTTGTTAAACATTTCGGAAGCATATTTGTCATTCAGCTCTTGAAAAACATCTTTTTGATGATGGAATTTTAAAAGCCCGAAGATATCCGCCATTTCACGAGGGGATACATACGAATAGACTCGCTGACGTTCCTCTTCCTGCAATGTCATAAAAATGTCCGATTGGTCGGATGGATGCAGCTCTAAAAACGTTTCTCGAAACTCTACCATTTTTTCCTCTCTCAACTCGTCTAACGCCAAACTCATGTATTGTTCGCGTGTCTTTCTGCTTAACTTAGTCATATACAACGCTCCTTCAATTAATTCTCTCGTAGGGTAAGGCTACAACAGCAAAAGGAATTTTGATAACATACGTTTGTTTTAAATGAACTATAAAAAAACACCTTCAAGAAGAGAAGGTGTTTTGTCATAAGCAATACGAAAAAAGTTCTCTAAAAAGAACTGTAAAAGGCCAAACAAATATCCTCCAGTCGTGGAGCTTTAGCACTGTATGGCATAGGATTGAATCCAGCTACATTAAAAATTACCTTAACTCGATAATTCCTGTTGACCCATTGGCGTCTTTGGACGTTTCTGGGCAGCAGCGTTTCTCCATACAGGAGCCTTACCTAACGAGGGTATCTATGCAATTCATTACAGATACTATCGGAAGGTGTTTGGTTTGTCAAAGGAAGGCAAACAGGTACCGACACCACTCAAACAGGTACCAGGTCCCGACACAATTCGGGAACAATTCTGAATCGTGTCGAAGTTGTGTAGGGACCTGGCACCGTTATGAACTTATATGATTTTCACAGCAAGCAACATTGTTTTCAATTTGACTCAACACATGATCAAATGTGTCTAATAACTCTTTAATTTGTTGATTACGTAGTCCATAGTAGACATATTTACCTTCTTGTCTTCCTACAATAATTCCACAACCTCTTAGACAAGCTAAGTGCTGCGAAATATTTGACTGATTACCTTCTATACTTTCAACAATTTGTGAGACAGTCTTTTCCTCATATTTGATGCACTCTAATATTTGAACCCTTGTTTTGTCTCCGAATGCACGTAAAAACTTCACTTTAAGTTCTAAATTTTCTTGTATCATATATATCACTCCTTATATTAGACATGACTAATACGTTTTGTTATTATCACATTAGCAATCACTAATATGAGTGTCAAATATATAGTGAATCCTGTATAAGGGCTACTGCTAGTGTCAAACACAAAATCAGAATAGTACGTCCCCCCGCTTTTACAGGTATTCTAAAAGAGGTAGGACTTCTAGTTAAAAATGGGTAGTGGCACTATGGAGAGGAAATGAAGGGGGAATTATGACGAAGAATATTATCATAATCACAATTTTGTTTTTCATCGTCTCGGCAAGTACCGTATCCGCACATACCAGCCTAACTAGCAGTACTCCAGCTGATGGTGAAGTGATTTTGGAAGAAGTTCATGAAATTGTATTGGATTTTAATACGAAAATTGAAGCCACAAGTACGGTGAAAGTCTTTAACGAGGCGAATGAGGAAATAATCGTCAGTACTATTAACGTGAATGATCATGTCATGACAGCTGGTTTTTTGTCTCCATTAGATCATGGTACCTATACTGTGGACTGGAAGATTATAGGTGCGGATGGTCATCCGATACAGGGAACTTATTCATTCGTAGTCAATCAAGATGATTCAGAGGATCCTATAGTGTCAGAAGAAGCTCAAGAAACACCTGCCAAGCCTATTGAAGAACGAGTAGAAGAAAATGTGGAGCAGCCAGTTGAAGTTCAATCAAAAATAGCATCACATGATGTCTTAGTTATCATCCTTGTCGTTTTATTTACGATTGCTGGCGGAGTTTTCGGCTGGATCATAGGAAGAAGGCAAACATAAATGATTTGGATTTATATTTCAGAAAGTTTATTGTATTTATGTTTCTCACTATTGATGGGCGCATTTATCATTCAATTCATTCCAGAACGACTGAAACCTGAAATCCGTATTTCGAAGAGGCTACTTCAATTGGCAGTGCTAGGCATTGTGTTCTTTTCGGCTGCACCGCTGATTAGAGTCATCTTATTTCTTTATGAAGACATCGGTCTACTGTTGACGATGCAAAATGTGCTTACGGGGTTTGAAGTAGGCAAGGCATGGACAGTCACCCTCATACTTGCACTATTCTTTTATTTGTTTGTATCCTTGTTTTCAGTCTTGAATAGCAAAGTGCTTTCTGGTATTTCATTAGCTTTCACCTTCGTCCTACTCCTGGCATTGGGATGGGCAAGTCATGGCGCATCGCTTACCGAATGGAGTGGCTTCGTTATTCACTCTTTACACTTTCTAGCAGTGACAGTATGGATTGGTATGCTCCTGATCGTCGGTTGGTGTTCAAAAAACCAAGAGAATTGGCTTTCCTATTTACGGTGGTTTACTCCTTTGGCCATCGCATGTTTTCTTACGATTGTAGGAACAGGATTATTTCTCATGACATTGGTAATTGATGTAAATGAGTATAGCGATGCATGGATGCTACCTTATGGACAAGCCTTATTGGTAAAGCATTTGACTATCATCCCGGTTCTGTTTTTCGCTTTTATAAATGGGTTTTGGATTAAACGTAAATTGAAAAGGCAAGAGCCAATTAATCCTATACCGTGGTTGAAGTTCGAAAGCGTGCTTCTATTATTTACGTTCGTTTCGACAGGGGTCTTAGGACAACAGGAACCACCGCATAGTATCGAGATTACTCTCGCAGGCAGCGGTCCTTCGGCGTACTTCGATTACTTTTATTTAGGGGTTATAGAACCTTCCATGAGTTTGCAATTTGGTTTTAACACATTAAACATTCTATTTTTTATTGTAGCCATGATCTTCATGGGGCTAATCGTATATAGCTTCAAGAAAAAAACGCCTGCAATTGCTCCGTTTTTCATGGGGATATTCAGTGTTCTATCGCTCTATTTTGGATTCATGTCTAGCATGCAATAATAACGATGAGAGAAGAGGTATTTGATGAAACAGAATAAGAATTCCAATATGAAATTTGTGGTTATTTTAACACTATTGGCAGTCGCAATATTGGCGGCAGTTGTTGTATTTAGCAATAAAGAAGAAACCTTACCAACGGATACAAAGAAAATCGATATCACTGGGCAACCTTCACTTGGGGATCAAGATGCTCCTGTAACGATAGTTGAATTTGGTGATTTCAAATGTCCTGCATGTAAAGCATGGGGGGAAATGATTTATCCAAAGCTAGTTACGGATTATATCGAAACAGGTACAGTGCAATTTTCATTCGTGAATGTATTGTTCCACGGTGATGAATCGATTTTAGGTTCGATCGCCGCTGAGTCCGTTTTGGAGCGTAGTCCTAGTATATACTGGGATTTCCATCACGCATTGTATGATGCACAGCCAGCTGAAAATCATGATGCCGAGTGGATAACTCCTGAAAGAATTCTTGAAATTGCGAGTGATTTCCCTGAGATTGATCAGACACTTTTAAAAGAAGACATGGACCAACAAGCGACTATGGAGAAAGTAAAACTCGACGAAGATTTAGTAAGGGAAGTCGGCGTTGCCATGACTCCAACTATTGTGATAAACGGAAAAATGATGGAAGACCCATTTGATTACGAAGCGATTAAGTCCGCAATTGAGCAAGCGAAGAAGGATAAAGACTGATGAAGTATAAAGAAAACCAATCTAAATCACAGGAATTCCTATTATATGTGGCTTGGGTTGTTTCGCTAGTTGCCATGTTTGGGAGCCTGTATTTCAGTGAGATTAAAGGCTATATTCCATGTGAGTTATGTTGGTATCAGCGCATACTTATGTACCCACTTACATTACTATTGGGGATTGCTACTTTTCAGAATGACAATACTGTTAAAAAGTTTGTGCTTCCGCTAGCTCTTATTGGAGGAAGCATCTCCTTCATGCACTACTTAGAACAGAAGATACCGGGGTTTGGAGGTATCAAGCCGTGCGTAAGCGGAGTACCTTGTAATGCCGCGTACATCAATTGGTTTGGGTTTGTTACGATTCCATTTTTGGCATTAATGGCCTTTGTAACAATTGCTGTCTGTATGTTTCTTCTTAAACCCAAAAAGGTAAATGAATAAAGAATGCTGTTTTAAGAAGTCAAAGTGGTCGAATGTCGATCTTTGGCTTCTTTTTTTTGAATAAGGTACCAGGTCCCGACACGATTCGGGAACAATTCTGAATCGTGTCGAAATTGTGCGGGGACCTGGCACCGTTAAGCAATTGTTCCCGTTCTCTCCGCCCGTAGTGTACGATAAGTCTGCAAGCTCATCAACGTAACTTCTACGGCAATTAATAGTACAATCACAACCGGCAAGAAGAGTTGCAGTGGCTGTGCCAACGCGTCGATCCATGGATGATGGCCGGTAGGAATTCGTTCCGTGAAGAAAAGGAACATGCCGAATGTAAACACGCGAGCCCATTGCGTCGGGGAATAGTCAAAGAGGCCATGACGCCAGCCGAGTTTCCGAATTCGTTGAAAAGCCCATATGATCTCAATCGTTTCGATGACAAGGAAAAATACGAATGAAAGAGTCCAAACGATATACATGAGGGAGAAAGCTGTAGGGTGTGCGAATGTAAGTGCCACGCCTGTAATGGACAAAGCACCATGTAAAATACAATTCGTATTGACCCAATTGACCGTCAAATCTTTATCTGAAGCCGTTACATAACGGAACACAATCAGCAAAAAGTTCAGTATATAAAACAATGAACCAATAACAAGTAGAGTATTAGCGCGGCCTGTCCATTCAGCGCCATCCAACACATGATAGCCCGAAATAACAATAGATTGAGTGGATACGCATGTCAGTAACAATCCGCCATGTATTTGATGTATATACTTTTTCAGATTTGTGAAAATGAACATATAATTTCTAATAACGAGTCCAATATAAATAAACCAAAACGTGAGATTTATGTAGAATAGAATGTTCATTGAACCGGCCATGTCGTTGTCCGACAGCAAAATAAGAATAATTGAAACAGATGCAATCCAAGTGCCAATCGAAAAACTCGATATGGGATCTTTCACATGAAGCAAATAAAAGTCTCTATGAAACAAATCGAATAGGTAATGAATTAAGATCCAAAATGCGCCTGCAATGACTACGTAAAATACGATGGTGGTTGCAGATGGAAAATATATGAAAACGACGCTTTTTAATGCAATGCCCATCGACATAAGGGGGGCGCCGGCAACTGTGGAAATCACTGGCTTATGTCCGAGATGTTTACCGGTGAATGCCAGAATGAGAGTAGCGATAAATAAGAATATAAACATAGTTGCATCCCTTTGCTTTGGATTTCTTTTTTTGCGTAAATCATATCATAAACGGTGCCAGGTCCCAACACAAATCAGAAACAATTCTGAATTGAATTAGAGTTGTGTGCGGACCTGGCACCGTTTATGAAGTATATTGAATTCATCCAATACACTTCATCTTTGATTTCACTAGTAAATAAGTATAAAATGTACTTCTGTACTTCTATAAATTACGGAAGAGGTATGAATGAATATAAAGAATAAAAGTTTTAGTGGAGGGTCTGTATGAATTATAGAATCGGTAACAAGCAAGTATTCGAGCAAGCACAGTTGCGATCGGTTTCAGATGTACCGTTTACTGAAGAAGAACTTCAAAATGGTATGATGTTAGCGATAGCTAAGAAAGACTCTACGTTGGCACTGTATTTAGTAGAGGTAGATGGTCAGAAGAAATTTGAGGTTCGTTGGGATGATTCGCACGAGCTATTCAACGGCTGGAATTCTGCATGGGAAAATTTCACATGGTGCCTAGATATCGTAGGTAACTGATTTTCAGATACTTGTGTGCCAAACTACATATCCATATGTTCTAAAGGAAAAACTCCGCTGGTTTGTGTGAACTGGCGGAGTTTTTTTATTTTTTTCGGTACCAGGTCCCCACACAAATTGGAAACTATTCTGAATTGAACCGGAATTGTGTGGGGACCTGGTACCGTTTGCTGCCGTTTGTTTGCTGACCGTTCGCTGTGCTGTGTTCCATTCGTTCCCGTTCACCAGTGAGCCATTTGCCAGTGCCCAAAAAAGCCTACCCAACATAAGCTACAACAAAAGAACATATTCGTACGACTTACAAAGGGAGAGGAGTGACTAGTGCATGGCAACAAAACCGCAGCAATTAAAAAGAGGCGACACGGTGGGGATCGTGACGCTTGGAAGTCCGCTCGCAGCTAATCGCATTACGGAAGGGATTCGGATGTTGCAAACGATGGGGTATAAAGTCGTGGTAGGTGAACATGTGTATTCGGCAAATGGATTTCTTGCGGCTACGCCTCAACAAAGGGCTTCGGATTTAATGAAGATGTTTAAGAATCCGGAAGTGAAATGGATTTTACCTACTCGCGGAGGCGTCGGAGTGGCAGGTATTTTACCTTTCCTTGATTTTAATGTGATTAAACAAAACCCGAAAATTGTTTCGGGATATAGCGATATTACGATTTTATTGAATGTGTTGTTTGAATATGCCGACCTCATCGGTTTTCAAAGTTTGCTGTTGCTAGACTTTAAGGCGGGGACCCCTGCATATAATTTCAATCAATTCTTTGCGGCGACATCAAATGTCACGGCACCTTGGCAAATTATGAACCCGCCTGAAGTTCCACTGGTTGGATTAGTTCCGGGAAATGTCACGGGACCGATTGTAGGTGGGAACCTCACGTCATTCGTAGGCACATTAGGTACGTCCTATGAAATCAATACAGAAGGTAGGATTCTTCTATTGGAAGAAACTCATGAACCGATTAATACGGTGTATCGTTACGTAAACCACTTAGCGATGGCAGGGAAATTTGATGATTGTGTAGGCATCATTATGGGACAATGTACGAACTGTGATTCTGCCTATGGGAAAAGTTATGTGGATTTGATCAATGAATTTATAGTTCCACTAGGCAAACCTTTATTGACCAACCTAGCGAGCGCACATAGCTTCTACAAAGCCACTGTACCTATAGGGACCAGTGTTCGTATGGATACGGTGAATCGAACGTTAACGGTGACGGAGCCGGTTGTAAAGTAGGTGACAGGTCCGCATGAAATTCATTATATTTTGCTAATATACGCGAGTTTTAGGGTATACTTATAAAGTAAGAAGGTCTACTTCAGTAAATTAAGGTATCATCCTTGTGTTGAATAGATGGTCTACTAAGAAGATGAGAAGAGTAGGTGAAAACAATGGGGAAGTATCAACTAGATAGTAAAGGCAAGGCGTCTGTGGCAAAGTATCACGAAAAAAACAAGCCAGCTCAATTTGATAAAAAGCAACAAATTGATAAAATACGTACAGCGTATTTGGAAAAGAAGAAAAAACAGGCGGATGAATAAGTTAGATCAGATGCCAGTACAACGCAGAAACGGTTCTGCATTGTACTGGCATCTGGTACTTGACTTGCCTATTTATCCATGGAAAACTCTCAGCATTTATTATGGGGAGTTTTTTTGTATTTCATCCTTCTACTCTTTAATAAAATCTTTTTATGAATAATTCAATTTTATATCGTTAACCACTAATTGTTGATATGATTAAGGTATATTCTGCATGAAAAGGCAGTAGACTGCGGAAAATACTTAACAAGGTGTGAATTATATTGAATCTCTTAAATGTTAGAAAAGGCCAATTCGTTTATTATCAAAATAAGCTGCATAAAGTCTATTCTGTAAAAGCTTTTTTCAAGCAGTCCGTTCACTTGATCCGACTAGAAGACTTTGAACAACAGCTGGCTACGGCTAAAGAAATTAATTTGTATAAACCTAAACATTTGGACAGTTTTGTCGTGAATCATAAACGATATACATTGCACAAAGATGAGAAGGCTAAAGTAGGCGATTATATTTTAATCATTAATCCTCAACCAGATTCTTTAGATCATCACCATCTACATGCGATTGAAATGGTATCTTCGATTGAACGTCATGGTGTCATCAGTAATAAATCCAATGGTATTAAACATAACGAGTATTGGGTGATGATGCCTGGGCTTGAAGACGGTGCGAATATTATTGATATGGAAATTCCAGATGCGGATTATATTACGGAGCAAGTAAATGAAAAGACGAAGATCAATGTGCCTAAAGCGCATAAAATTAAAATAGGCGACGTGTACCAATGCAACACAAAAGATCCGATTCTTCAGGCGATGGTTGTCGCTATCCAAGGAGAGACGGTTTATTTAGGTAGCAATCTCGAAGTGGATATTAATGAGTTGAACGATCCTGAGTCTTGGAGTTTAGTTCAAAGCAAGCTACATTCGTGAGATCGGTACCAGGTCCTCGTACAATGTAGAAACAATTTAAGAATGTATGGGGAGTCGGTAGGCGATAGTTGTAGTTTACTGCTTTAAAATCAATATGTACTTCCTTTAAGACCATAAAAAAGAGTGGATCGGACTTTACTTGATTCACTCTTTTTGTATACCTTATTATTGCATGTTATCCGTCATCCTCTGCAAGGTCTAGGCGTAGAATTACCACTGCGTTTACTTGATCTTCTGTGGTAGACATTGTTTTTATTGGATTTCAAGAGAAAGAATATATAGTGATCACCCATCGGTATAACTACTGGTGGGTTTTACTGTTCGCATTTGATAGAGTGTTAGTAGGATAGTTAGGGAGCGTGTAAGATGGAACGAATAAAAGAAGCAGCCGGATTTACGGTAATCACGTTATTATTTAGTCTTCTTACTTGGGTCATGAAAGATTCCTATATGGATGAATATGATTTACGCTCTATTCAGTCAGAAGAAGTAACGATCATAGAGAAGGTAGGAGCTAAAGGTTTATTTACGCCTCCCGTTTATTATGTTCGTATTAGATTACCAAATGGAGAAGAGCCGGGTCGTCTTAACCGCCTTTCAAAGAATCAGATGGAGAATAGTAAAATAGGCGACTCCCTTAGCGGTTACATGACGGGTACCGCAACTTTTTCGACAGCTCGTGATATTGCGATTGATAGCTTGTACTACTTGTTGGCTATTATCATTTTTGGCATTTTGACTTTCTTTTGTCTAGTTGCCCTAATATTTTCTATTCCCGCAGTGGATCGTTTCGAAAGGAAGATGCTTTCCAAACGGCGTGTTAAAAGTAAGAAAAAATGGAGTGTAAGGAAAAGAGCCTGGCGAAATGCAGGAATCATTGTTCTGTTCTTTCTTTTCATTTCGGGCCGTTTTGTATGGAACTTGATTCGTAAATTGCAGTTTGTTGGAAAGACGGAGACTGAGGCCACCATTTTGGATCAGTTTTCGCATACTACGTACCGTAGATATGAAGACTCGCAGTATGAACTGACAATCTCTTTTAAGGATCAGGCGGGACACACTTTCGAAGTATTGAAGGATGTAACGAGACACACCTATCAGCAATATGGCATCGGAGACAAATTACCAATCTCATATCGGAATGCTAATACATACGACGTGTTTGTGCCTGATCATTCTATATGGGATGTTGCTCAGGCATTTACGTATTGGGAGTTGTATATGTATATCATCTTGTTGGCGGTGAGTGTGTTTGTTGTCTGGGCTTATCTTACTGATTCAGAGTAGGATCGGTACCAGGTCCCCACACAATGTAGAAACAATTCAAAGGCAATAAAAAGAGTGGACCAGGCTATACACCTGATCCACTCTTTTTTAAAATCCACCTACATCATTGTTGCATTTTACCCGCTGTATACCCGCCATCCACCGCAAGTGTGACGCCGCTAATTGATTTCGCGAGGTCTGAGCATAGGAATACTACAGCGTTTGCTTGTTCTTCTGCGGTAGACATTCTGCCAGCTGGAAGTGAAGCGAGTACACCTTGGTATTGTTCGGGCGAAGTTTTAGACCAACTTTCAATTGCCGGTGTAATCGTTGCGCCAGGAGCAATAGAATTGATCGTAATGCCTTGTTGGCCATATTCTAAAGCCACTGATTTCGTAAGACCTGCAATAGCGTGTTTAGATGCAGTATAAGGCGCCATGTTCGGTGAGCCTTCAATGCCCGCACCGGATGCTGTGTTGACAATCGCGCCGCCACCCGTTTTAAGCATAGCGTTTACTTCGTGCTTGATGCAGTAAAACGTGCCATAGAGATTGACTTTTAGCGTAATATCCCAGTCCTTCGAATCCATTTCCCCAATAGGCTTTAACCCTTTGTTAATGCCTGCGTTATTATGCGCAAAGTCTAGCTTGCCGAAAGTTTCAACTGTTTGATTGACCAGTCCGATTACTTGTTCCTCATCACTTACGTCGCATTTGAAAAAGGCCGCTTCTCCTCCAAGATCTTGAATCAGTTGTACGGTTTCCTGTCCAGCCTCTTCACTAACGTCAGAGATCATCACTTTCGCGCCCGCTTTTGCTAAAGCAATGGCGGTAGCTCTACCGATACCTGAACCCGATCCTGTTACTAGTCCTGCTTTACCTTCCATAACTCCTGCCATGAAAAACACTCCTTTTTGTTAATGTTCTTATTGGGTTCCATACACATTTACGACTATTTGTTCAATGAACGAGGTTGCGTTCTGCGTTTTCTATTGAACAACATACGCCCAATTGATTGGGAAATCAACTATGCAGTTTTGAACGGTACCAGGTCCCCACACAATTCAGAAACAATTCAGAAATATCAAGAGTAGGTAAGTACTAGTGATAGTTTTTTGAAAAGTGTATCTGTATATCTTGAAATAAAATATAGTAGCGTTTCATGCCCAGTATTGAGGGAATAGTATATTTCTTACAAAGTATACAAAATATTATGTCATGTACATGCATATAATTTAAATGCAGGCTGAGGGGCAATCAGCTTCGACTAGACTAGTAGAAGACTAAGTTGCCCATATGTATACATTGATAATTTTTAAAAAAGGGGGATTTATTTATGGAGTGGGATTATGAATATGATGTAATTGTCGTTGGTTCAGGAGCATCGGGGTTTTCGGCCGCGATCACGGGAAAGAAAGAAGGCTTGAAGACGGTCTTGATTGAAAAGGAAAAAGTATTTGGCGGGGCGTCCGCACTTTCGGGAGGCGGGGTATGGATTCCGAATAACCGGTATTTGGTTAAAGGTGGAGTACAGGACAGTTTCCAGGAGGCAAAGACGTATTTGGATTCTACGGTCGGTGACAAAACGTCGGATGAGATGAAAGAGACCTATTTGAAGAAAGGCATCGACATGATGGATTATCTCCATGAAACGTCCGAGCATATGCGGTTTACGTACGCCAAAGACTACTCAGATTATTATCCTCACTTAGCAGGCGGTAAAGGTGAAGGGCGTTCCATCGAGCCTACGGTTTTTAATCTTAACAAGCTCGGCGGTTGGAGAGGGCAGATGAAGGCACCTGCGATGGATACGAAAGGATTTGTCATGACAGGGCAGGATTTCCGACATATTAATATGATTACTCGAACGTGGACAGGAAAGAAGAGAAGCTTGACGCTCGGCTGGCGTTTGGTCAAGCACTTGGTTTTGAGAGCCAATTATTCTGCTTTGGGTCAAGCGTTGATCGGTAGACTGGCGATGACATACAAAGAGCTTGGCGGCGAGCTTTGGCTAGATAGCCCATTTATCGACTTTATTATCGAAGACGATGAAATTAGCGGTATCAAGATTATGAAAGATGGTAAAGAAACATGTGTGAAAGCATCGAAGGGAGTCATTTTTGCGTCGGGCGGATTCTCCCAAAAACAGTCGTTCCGTGAGAAGTATCTTCCGGCACCGACGGATAAAACGTGGACATCTTCTCCGCAAGGGCAAACGGGGGATTTACTGGAGCCTGCTCAGGAGCTTGGTGCGAAACTCGGCTTCATGGATAAGGTATGGGGCGCGCCATCGATCATTGATCATACAGGTAAGCCATTCTTCTTAGTGGCGGACCGCGCCATTCCGTCTATGATTATTACAGACCAAGATGGCAATCGCTATATTAATGAGCCAACGCCCTACCATGAATTTGTGGACACTATGTATGCGCACAATGAAAAGTCAGGTGGAAAGGCCATTCATTCATGGATCATTCTAGACCATAAAGCGAAGAAACGTCATCTCTTCGCGGGCTTGTTCCCAGGACAAGATTTCCCTAAAGAATACTATGAACATCATGTGGTTCTAAAAAGTGAAACGATTGCAGGATTGGAAGAGCAATTGGCGATACCACAAGGGAATCTGGTGAAGACGGTGGAGCGGTTCAATGGATTTGCGGAGACGGGAGAGGATTTGGATTTCCATCGTGGCGAAACGAAGCATGATCAGTACTACGGCGATCCCACATTGAAAAACCCGAACCTCGATGCGATCGACAAAGGACCTTTCTATGCATTGAAGATCTATCCAGGGGATATTGGAACGAAAGGCGGAGTCGTCATCGACACACATGCCCGTGTACTGAAAGAGGATGGCACGCCAATTGAAGGACTGTACGCGTGCGGTAATTGCTCGGCTGCCGTCATGGGCGAATCTTATCCGGGGCCAGGCGCAACAATTGGACCCGGTATGACATTCGGTCATATCGCAGCCCTTCATTGCAAAGAGAAAGCGAAGTCCGGAGTTACACTTTAAGGTGTCAAAGGGGGGCTGAATACGTTCAGTCATCAGATTTTATCTGATGACTGAACGGAATGGTCTACATCTTGAAACGGGGGGATACTATGAAACTTTTAACTAAATGGTCCAACACGTTAATGGAGAGGTATTTGCCAGACCCGTATATTTTCGTTGCTCTATTAACATTGGTTGTATTCGCGCTCGGCCTTGGATTCACCGATTCGGGTCCACTCGACATGGTCGTGCATTGGGGAGATGGCTTCTGGGGGCTTTTATCCTTTACGATGCAAATGGTCATCGTGCTAGTCGCAGGTTATGTTTTGGCGATTAGCCCAGTGTTCAAAAAGTTACTTAGCACGCTTGCTGGTATCGCAAAGTCGCCTGGTTCCGCAATTATACTCGTTTCTGTTGTCGCACTGATCGCTTGTTGGATTAACTGGGGATTCGGTCTGGTCATAGGTGCTCTTTTTGCGAAGGAAATTGCAAAGAAAGTACCGAATGTTGACTACCGTCTGTTAATTGCGAGTGCTTATTCCGGTATGATTATTTGGCATGGAGGTCTTGGTGGTTCCATTCCATTATCGATCGCAACTGAAGATCATCCGTTCGCTGACATTATGGGTGTCGTTCATACATCGGAAACGATCTTCTCAACGTACAACATGATTATTGTTGTGGCGTTACTCCTGATCATTCCCATTTTGAATCGTTTTATGATGCCTAAGCCAGAAGATACCGTTACGGTGGATCCGAAGCTTTTAGAAGAACATATCGAAGTGGAGAAAGATACAGATCACACACCAGCGAGCAAGCTTGAAAACAGTGTGATTATTTCCATGCTGATTGGCGCACTTGGTCTCATTTATCTCATTCAGCATTTCATTACCAAAGGATTCGATTTAAACTTAAACATTGTGAATTTTATTTTCCTCATTCTTGGTGTGATTTTCCATGGTACGCCGAAACGTTTTCTTGCTGCGGTTACGACTGCGGTTAAAACAGCTGGGGGTATCATCATTCAATTTCCGTTCTATGCAGGGATTATGGGCATGATGGTTGCTTCAGGATTAGCTGGCGTCATGTCCGAATGGTTTGTTTCTATTTCGACGGAAAGTACGTTTCCCTTGTTCACTTTCTTTGCGGCTGGCCTTGTAAACTTTTTCGTACCGTCTGGTGGCGGGCAATGGGCAGTGCAAGCCCCTATCATGTTGGATGCCGCGCAAACACTTGGCGTCAGCTATTCAAAGACGGCTATGGCGATTGCATGGGGCGACGCATGGACGAATATGATCCAGCCGTTCTGGGCATTGCCGGCACTTGCGATCGCAGGACTTCGTGCCAAGGATATTATGGGCTTCTGTATTTTCGTACTTATAGTGAGTGGGATTATTATCAGTATCGGTTTATATTTCTTCTAAATGAATGTGAAACGACTGAGATCATTCTCGGTCGTTTTTTGTCGTAACGGAATGTTTCCTATTTCATTAGGCAATCGGTATACTAGAAAAGACGGGACGAATATACGTTCTTGATTCGACCGTACACTATACAGCTAGAGAGGTTTACATATGAAAGGCACTTCACATCTATTTATCGGTACAGTAGTCGGTGCTGTTGCGGGGTACGCTGTGCAACCGGATATTCAGACTGCATTGATTGGTGCGGCAGTCGGCGGAATATCCGGCGTTGTTCCGGATCTCGACACGAACGGGCTTGCGAGCAATAGCATTACACTTAGTAAGAAAGTAAGCAAATGGCTGATGGAGACCGCCGGCATCGTGATATTACTGACTCTCATCTATCAAGTATTTATAGAAGGACTGAGTCAAGATATTTATGTATATGGCGGTATCGGACTTCTACTGCTTATTGTGTCGCGTATCATCACACAACGACGAATGCTCACTATTACAGGTATTCTTGTCATGCTTCTCGGCTTTGTCCTTGACCAGTCGCCAGGTATTTTACTCGCTGGCAGTTATATAATTATAGCGTCATTCTTGCCGCATAGGTCCTATACACATTCGATTATCGGTATTGTGTTCTATGCATATATTTTGAAGCATTTGTATGCCCAGTGGCCAATTGACGGTTTGGTTGCTGCGGGGCTTGCTGGGTATATTAGTCATTTGCTTGCGGATATGAAGGTTCTTCCTGTTAATCGGCGAGGGGTAAAGTGGTTTTTGCCTTTGTGGGGTCGGGAGTTTTAGGGTGGCACGGTTTGATTAGGTACCAGGTCCCCACACAATTCGAGAACAATTCAGAATTGTGTGGGGTTTTGGTACTTATATTATATAACTCGATTTCTACCAGCACCCAAACCGACAATCAGATTTAATACTGTGACAAATAATAATATGGATAAGGAAAATGTCCAAGTACCTGTCCTGTCAACAAGTGATCCTACTAAAATGGGCCCTATCGCAGCAAGGGCATATCCGATTGCTTGTGCCATTCCTGATAACTTTGCTGCTTGCATTGCGGTCGATGTACGCATAGCTAGAAAGGCTAAAGAAAGTGGGAATAATCCACCATAGGCAACACCTATTAATCCAACACTCCAAATCATAACATCGTAACTCTCACCACTTAAAAGACCGATATACCCAATGAATGCCAACGAACATAAAAATAAAATAATTCCTCGTTGTGATGTAAATTTGCCGGCAATGATTGGAATGATTAGACTGGCAGGTAGTCCGATCAATTGATTGAATGACAGCATCCAACCAGCAGACTCA
Source organism: Sporosarcina sp. P29 (assembly GCF_002743265.1). Classification (NCBI taxonomy): domain Bacteria; kingdom Bacillati; phylum Bacillota; class Bacilli; order Caryophanales; family Caryophanaceae; genus Sporosarcina; species Sporosarcina sp. P29. The sequence goes on from NZ_PDYX01000008.1 coordinate 23,069, forward strand.
CTCGTGACTCCGTAATCAATTAAAATTTCCGGCAGCCACGTCATAAGCGCATTATATGAAAAAGCTTGTAACCCAAGAAAAATGGCTACTTGCCAAGCAAGCGGCGAGCGCCACATTTTACTATCATCGGCCTTCACATAATACATTTTTACTTCGTCAGCAGACCTTCGCTGTTTAACGAAATAAACCCAAATCGCAATGCCCGCAAGCGCAGGTACTATCCAGATACCTAAGGCAAATTCCCACCCTAATCCAGCACCGATAGCTAACGGAATACTAACGCCTGAAGCTAAAGCCGCAAATAAACTCATCGTCGTCGTGTACATACTAGTCATCAATGGTACTTGATTCGGAAACCGTTCTTTAATAATACCGGGGAGTAACACATTTGAAATAGCAATTCCTACACCGATTAAAATCGTGCCAATAAAAAGTAATGGGATGAATGGAATGGACCTTACGATGATTCCAAAAGAGAGAATACACATCCCCGCAATGAGTGTCGTTTCATTGGTGAATTTAGTACTGATCTTGGGAACAATGGGGGACATGACCGCAAAGGCAATTAACGGTAAGCTCGTTAAAATACCTATGCTTCCATTAGATAAAAACAGACTTTCGCGTAGTAGACCGATAATAGGCCCAACAGAAGTGATGGCCGCACGTAAATTACCTGCAACGAGTAGGACCGCGGAAATTAGAAGAACTTGATTGTAACTTTTTAACTGACCAAATTTATATCTATTCATGAACTCAACTCCTATTTAGACTATGGGAATGTACACTGCCGTTAAATGAAGGGCAGGATCCTTTTAGTCGAAAAGGGATCTCAAAACAAATCGTGAGAAATTCAAGGGTATTTGATTAAGTAAAAGCTGCTTACTACGTATTGGCCAGATTCTCTCACGGCTTTTGATTAGCTAAAGCATCTACTTGATTATTACTTTTCTTTGTCTTGTAGTTGCACGATTGCTAAGCAAGCGACACCAATGGACAGTAGTGTGATGGCGGTTTCTACAGATACATCACCTAAAATACTTAAAACAAGTGTACTGACACCCATCGCTAATGCAACTGCTTTGAAAATAAGTTTGATGTTTTTCATTTGAATTAGCTCCAATTCAGGCCTGTAACGGCATTTTATTATAAAGCGCACCCAACGATAAAATAAACCTATTGATCTTTATTGCTTTTGTCGAACTTTGTGGAAAACGTAGTCATCCACACTATAAAAACAGGTAGTAAACTCCATAAAAAGAAACCCCAGTGCTGTGTTAGTACGGATAATACGAAGAAGAAAGCAAGTGCGACAATTGAAATATATACACTACGTTTCTGATAGGTATTCATTTGGCACGCTCCTTTTCGTGATCTGGTAGTTGTTATATGTATCGACGAACATTTTGGCAGTACTGTACGTACTCTTCCCCATAAATTTTTACTAACGATTGTTCTTCGAGTCGTACTTGTCGATTAAATAACCAAAAAGCTGAAATCAAATATACTAATAGAATCCAATTGGGATAAATGAGGAATTCACCACATAAGACCATCCAAAAAGCAGTATATATCGGATTTCGACTGATGGAAAAAGCGCCAGTAGTACTCAATGTGCCTGGGTTCTCTTCATCAATGCCAACTCTAAAGCTTTTCCCAAATGAAATTAAGCTGTAAAGGAATAGCGAAAGCCCACCAAAGCAAAAGACCACACCAATCCAGCCCACAACTCCATTAGTAAATAGCTCTGTTCCTACCCTTGGTAAATGAAAGGCGTTTGAAAAGATTATATATAACAACAGCAACGCAAAGGGCGGTATGATGTAATCTTTTTTGTCCATGTGTCCAAATTTAAATACCTTAATGCCACATTTCTTTAATTGAATCGACCGCATGATTACGAATATGATTAATAGGGTAATCGTTGTAACCGCAATATATTCTTGCATCATGAACCCCCTCTAATTTACTGTTTTTCTATATTCATCTTATCACAAATATCATAGTAAAATACTGTGTTTATAGACTACTCTGACAATAAGGGCGTCTTACTACAATTGTATTGCGAAGTAGAGGCGTATAGAATCCCAAAGAGAAAACATCTCTTTCAGGTACCAGGTCCTGACACAACTTGGAGAATATTCGGAATTGTTTCGGGACCTGGTGCTTTTAAAAATACCCAAACGTTAAAATCTGACTTGACATTCAAAGTCTGAAAATTCATAATATGTATAAGTTAGAAACTGGAAGTATGGAGGAAGTGAGAAAGTCATGTCATTACGAGAAAAGAAAGTAGAAAAGAAAAAAGAAGAGATTCGGAAATCTGCTATGAGTGTTATTGCGGAAAAGGGATATCATGCGACGACGATGGAAGATATTGCAGCGAAGTTACTTATGACTAAGGGTTCTGTTTACTATTATTTTAAAGATAAAGAATCACTTGTGTATGAGAGTCATAAACTACTTTTGGAACAAAGTATGAAGCAACTTCAAAATGTGTTTGCAGAAGAACTACCGTCTGTTGCGAAGTTGCGCAAGGCGATGGTCGTCCACATGGAAAATGTCATTACAGAAAGAACGGATTTCTTTATTGGCGTTAAACCGGATCAAGTGTTTGAAGGTGAGCATTTGCAAGAAATTCTACACCTTAGAAATCAATACAGTGATTGTATGAACAGACTTATTCAACAAGGGATGGAGGACGGAAGTTTTGTACAAGTAGATATGAAGATTGTGAATTATATAATTCTAGGAGCCATGAATAATGCGGTAATCTGGTATTCTCCGAAAGGTAGTAAAAGTATAGAAGAATTGGCCAATTCTATTGCAGATTATTTATTAAAGATTCTATTGTAGGACTATATATCAAAAGGATAAGAAAGGGAGCGAAGTAAATATGAACATGGATCACGTGTCAGCGGTTATTACAGGGGGCGCTTCGGGACTTGGAGAAGCTACAGCAAGAGAAATTATTGCGGCAGGAGGAAACGTAACGATTTTCGATTTGCAAGAAGAACGTGGGAATAAATTGGTCAAGGAACTCGGAGATGGTGCCTCATATATCAAGACGGATGTTACTAGCACGGAAAGTGTTCAAGCGGCTTTGAATCATGCGGTGAGTACTTTTGGCAAAATCAATGCAGTCGTAAATTGCGCAGGCATTGGTGTGGCGGAGAAAACCTATAGCGGTAGAAAAGGTGCGCATGATCTGGAAAACTTCAGCAAGGTCATTCAAATTAATTTAATCGGGACGTTTAATACGATTCGTCTCGCTGTTGAACATATGACAAAAAATGAACCGAATAGTAATGGCGAAAAAGGAGTCATTGTAAATACCGCATCGGTTGCGGCGTTTGACGGACAGATTGGTCAAGTGGCGTATGCGGCATCTAAAGGCGGGATCGTCAGTATGACATTGCCGCTTGCGAGAGATCTAGCATCTGAAGGAATTCGCGTGATGACGATTGCACCGGGTTTGTTCGAAACACCGATGTTCGTTTCATTGCCAGAGAAGGCAAAAGAATCTCTTGGCGCAATGGTACCTTTTCCTTCGCGACTAGGCTACCCGGAAGAATACGCACAATTGGTGAAAAGTATTTGCGAAAATACAATGCTTAACGGGGAAACAATTCGCTTAGATGGTGCAGTCCGTATGCAGCCAAAGTAAGAGTGTGTATAGAGAATGTAAAAATTAATCGACTAAATGTAAGGGCTTACAAATGTATTTAAGAAAGAGGGATGTAGTATGAGAGAAGCTGTAATTGTGGAATGGGTCAGAACGCCGGTAGGAAAAAGAAATGGTGTATTGAGTACGGTACGGGCGGAAGATTTAGCAGCCAAGCCCCTAGCAGAAGTAATCAAACGAGCGGGAATCGATGCGGGACTAGTAGAGGACGTCATCTTCGGTTGTGTATCGCAAGTAGGGGAACAATCTTTTGATATCGCTCGAGTTGCAGCTTTGCAGGCAGGATATCCAGTGGAAGTGCCAGGAACGACAGTGGACAGACAATGTGGATCAAGCCAGCAAGCTGTACATTTCGCGGCGCAAGCGATTATTAGTGGGGATATGGATGTGGTCGTAGCAGGGGGCGTCGAGAGTATGTCCCGAGTACCGATGGGTAGCACCCGACTAGGCGTTTCATTCAGTGAAGAAATCACATCGAAATATGAAATGGTCCATCAAGGTGAATCAGCGGAAAGAATTGCTGACCAATGGGAGATTTCAAGAGAGGTAATGGACCGCTACTCACTGGAAAGCAATAAGAAAGCTATCACTGCTCGAAAGGAAGGTAGGTTTGATAGTGAAATCATGCCAATAGAGGTCACACTTCCTGACGGTACGAACATGACCGTGAAGGATGATGAAGGACCGAGGGAAGATACGACGATGGAAAAGCTCAGCAAGTTGAAAACTCCTTTTAGAGAAAACGGCGATGTGACGGCAGGAAACTCCAGCCAAATCAGCGACGGGGCCAATGCAATTCTGTTAATGTCCCGCGAAAAGGCGGAAGAACTCGGATTGAAGCCGAAGTTTAAAGTACTTACTCGCGTAGTGGTAGGTTCCGATCCGACACTCATGCTAACGGGGCCTATACCGGCTACCCAAAAGGCTTTGGAAAAGTCCGGACTAACACTCGATGATATAGATGTTTTTGAAGTCAATGAAGCCTTTTCTGTTGTGACAATCGCTTGGTTGAAAGAAACAGGTGCCGATCCAAAGAAACTGAATCCGAATGGAGGCGCAATCGCTCTAGGACATCCACTCGGCGCAAGTGGCGGACGCTTGATGATTACGATGATGAGTGAATTGGAAAGAACGGGCGGGCGTTACGGACTGCAGACGATGTGTGAAGGGCACGGCATGGCAAATGCGACGATTTTGGAACGATTGGATTAATTAAATGATGAATGAAGACATGTAAAGAGGAGAGATTTCAATGCCATTAGAATCTATTCGGGTACTGGATTTATCCCGCTTGTTACCGGGGCCATACTGTTCGATGCTTCTCGCAGATTTTGGTGCAGAGGTGATCAAGATAGAAGAGCATCACACTGGAGACTATGCGCGGGCGGAATTGCCTAAGGTGGGCGAAGTGAGCGCGCTTTTTCATTCATTGAACCGTGGTAAAAAGAGTATTTGTCTTAACTTAAAAGATCCAGAAGACAAAGAGCGTTTTAAGCAGCTTGTGAAAGACGCGGATGTTGTGATTGAATCATTTCGACCTGGCGTCATGAAGCGGCTCGGATTGGATTATGAAATATTGAATGAAATTAATCCAGGGCTTGTGTACTGTGCGATTACAGGTTACGGACAAGACGGTCCATACGCTACTCTGCCGGGTCATGATCTGAATTACATTGGTTATGCAGGCCTGCTAGATGCGATGGGCGAGCGACAGGGTGCGCCACAAATCCCTGCTACACAAATCGCGGATATCGGAGGGGGTGCGTATCCGGCAGCGATGGGGATCATGCTGGCATTGTTTGAAAGACAGAAAACAGGTATTGGGCAGATGGTTGATATTTCAATGATGGATGGCGTGCTTTCTTGGATGCCAACATTCTTTCCCGGGTTTCTTGCGACGGGTCAACAGCCACAAAGAGGTGAACTAGACTTAAGTGGCAAGCGTGCGTCGTATGCGGTGTACGAAACGAAAGACCATAAATGGTTAGCTGTTGGCGCATTTGAATTAAAATTTTGGCGTGCATTTTGCGATGTTATTGGTAAAGAAGAATTTGCGGAGAAATTGCATGATCCAGTAGATGTTCAGTTGCAGATGAAAGAAGAAATTACTGCGATTTTATTGCAGAAGACGAGCGCGCAATGGATGGAAATATTCGATGAGGTCGCGGCTTGTGTAACACCGGTCCTGTCATTCGATGAAGTACTAGAGGATCCACAAGTTAAGGCACGGGGGATGATCCAGCAAGTAGAAGATCCAGAAATTGGGCCAGTGACGCATATCGCAACACCTATAAAGTTGTCAAGAACGCCCGGAAAAATTCAAAGTCCAGCTCCTTCTCTAGGAGAGCATACAGTAGCGGTACTCGGAGAATAGAAAGAAGAACTCGATTTATATGATGTGGCCATTGGTAATGAAGAGGAGACTTTTCGCGTCAGGAAAATAGAAACTGTATGTCAATGAGTTTAGTGAGAGAAAGGGGACAATACTAATGGATATCGGCCTATCACTTTCCCGTAATGCACGCAGAATACCTGAGAAAACCGCAATGATCTATGAGGATCGACGTTATACGTATCGCGAGCTGAATCAAGAGGTGAATAAACTTTCACATGGACTCATTCACCATGGCGTGAAAAAAGGTGACAAAGTAGCGCTCATGATGAAAAACTCAGATACATTTATTATCGTCTATTATGCCATATTGAAAGCTGGAGCTATTACGGTACCCGTGAATTTCCGCTTAACCGCTACTGAAGTTTCGTATATTTTGGATGATAGTGATGCAAGTGTTGTGTTATTTGATGAAGAGTATGCTTCGTTGATCGATCAAGCAACAGCGAAGAATCACAAGATCAATTTGAAAATCACAACAGGCGCAACAGCAATTAACGACCAAGTCCTTTACAAAGATGTATTACAAGACACCACAGATGATCCCGAGATCTCTGTCGATGAAGCCGATGATGCAGAAATATTATATACATCCGGTACGACTGGCTATCCGAAAGGCGCGTTATTTGATCATCACCGCGTGCTTCACGTAGCTTTTAACACCTCTTTAATCCTCAAAATCAATCCGGATGACATATTGCTTCATGCGGCACCGTTGTTTCATTCCGCACAATTGAATTTATTTCTCGTACCAGGAATTTATTTAGGCTGCACGCAAGTCGTTCATCAAAACTTCGAACCTCAAAAAGTATTACAAGCAATCGATCAATATAAAATCAGCTTCTTCTTCGGTGTGCCGACGATGTATAATTTCTTGCTGCAAGTTCCAGATAAGCAAAAATACGATCTTTCTTCTGTTACACGATGTGGATATGGTGCGGCGCCGATGCCTGTCGCTTTGTTGGAACAGATAATGAAACTTTTCAGTACCGACCAGTTTTACAATATGTGTGGTCAGACAGAAGGCGGACCAGGTGGCGGTGCTTTTCTTCTGCCAGCAGATCATAAAGATAAAATCGGTACGGGAGGAAAAGCTTCGCTGAATACGGAAATACGCGTGGTGGATGATCATGATGAGGATATACTACCTGGTGAAGTAGGAGAATTTATTATCCAAAGTGAGATGGTTATGAAGGGGTATTATAATAAGCCGGAGGAAACTGCGAAAGCGATCCGAAACGGTTGGCTTTACACCGGTGATTTGGCGACCATCGACGAAGACGGCTTCGTAACCTTAGTAGACAGAAAGAAAGATATGATCGTTTCTGGAGGAGAGAATGTTTATTCAACAGAAGTGGAACAAGCGTTGTATAGACATCCTCAATTGCTTGACTCGACGGTAGTCGGCTTACCGGACCCGGTGTGGGGAGAGAAAGTAGTCGCGATTGTAGTCGCGAAGAAAGAGGAGAAGCTCGATTATGCAGAGTTGAAAGCGTTTTGTAAAGCCCATTTAGCGGATTATAAAGTGCCGGTTGAATTTATTGAAGAACAAGAGATACCTAGAAATGCATCAGGGAAAGTGTTGAAATATCGTATTCGGGAAGCACTGGTTTCCAATCGACCTGTTAATCCTCACGTATAAAAATAGAAGCTTTCTTACGGGAGAGTAAAGGAGTGGCGGATGCATGAAGCGACCATTTATGACGGAAGAGCATGAACAGCTCCGGAAATCAGTGCAGAAGTTTTTGCAGAAGGAAGCCGTACCTTATATAGATGAGTGGGAGAAAGAACAGCAAGTGCCTCGATCGTTTTGGAAGAAAGCTGCCGCCCAAGGATTGATCGCACCTTCAGTTGAAGAAAAATATGGCGGTATAGGCGCGGATTTTGGCTATGCTGTCGTCATTAGTGAAGAGTTTGAAAAAGTGGCAAGCGGCATCGGTGGAATTGGATTGCATAATGATATTGTCATTCCATATATACAATCCTTTGGTTCGGACGAACAGAAAGAACGTTGGCTCACGAAAGCTGTAACCGGAGATATGATTAGTGCTATTGCGATGACGGAACCAGGCACAGGTTCCGATCTTGCTGCCGTGCGGACGACTGCGATAAAGAAGGGAGACCGTTATATTATTAATGGAGAAAAGACATTTATCACAAATGGCTCTTCTGCCGACTTCGTCATTGTCGTCTGTAAAACGGATCCTACCGCATCACCTGCTCATAAAGGCATCAGCTTGCTCGTAGTGGAAGAAGGAATGCCTGGGTTTACAAGGGGAAAGAAGCTCAATAAAGTAGGACAGCATGCGAATGACACGAGTGAATTGATATTTGAAGATGTATCGGTTCCGGCAGAAAACCTTCTGGGTGAGGAAGGGAAAGGGTTCTACTATTTGATGGAGAAACTTCAGCAAGAACGCTTGATGTGCTCCATACAAAGTGTGGCTTCTGTGCAGAAAATGCTAGATATTACATTAGTGTATGTAAAAGAGCGACAGGCTTTCGGCAAGCGGATCGGGGATTTCCAAAATACGCAATTTAAAATGGCAGAGATGCAAACGAAGGCCACCATTGGTCAAACATTTGTTGATCGTTTAATTATCGAGCATATGCAAGGCAAAAACGTCGTAGATGAAGTATCGATGGCGAAATGGTGGACGAGTGATTTGGCACAAGACGTGGCGATTCAGTGTATGCAATTTCATGGTGGCTACGGCTATATGGAAGAATACGAAATCGCTAGAAGGTATCGCGATGTGGCGGTCAGTTCGATTTATGCCGGGACGAATGAAATTATGAAAGTGATTATTGCGAAGAATATGGGGCTATGAAACAAAGTAGGTGAGTAGAATATACCAGCATATTATGAGTACAAAAAAACGCGATGAACAACTCATCGCGTTTTTTACATTAAGGTTGAATCAATACTTTGATACAACCGTCTTCTTTCTTATCAAAAATGGAATAAGCATCTGCTGCGTCTTCCAACTTTACTTTATGTGTAATAATATCTGTCGGATCGAATTCTTTTGCTTCGATCTTTTTAAATAACTCAGGCATTAAGTGAATAACGGGTGCTTGTCCCATTTTCAATGAAACGTTGCGTGTGAAGAAATCACCCAGTGGGAAGTTGTTGGCGTCTGTCGCATAGACACCTGTCAATTGCACTGTCCCAAATTTCCTTACGACTTGTGAAGCCGTGATAATCGGGCTGATCGTTCCAAATTGGTTATCTCCACTAGATCCGAATGTTTCGCCTGGTTGTACAGTTCCGTCCATTCCTACACAATCAATGACGACGTCTGCGCCGCCTTTTGTTTCTTCATGCAATAATTTGCCGATGTCGTCATGTTCTTTAAAATTATACGTTTCTACTTTATTTGTCTTCTTGGCATGCTCTAAACGATAATCTACATGGTCTACTGAAATGACTCGTTTCGCGCCTTGCATCCAAGCAAACTTCTGCGCCATTAACCCAATAGGGCCGGAGCCTAGAATAATTGCGGTATCACCTTTTTTCAATCCGCTATGAAGTACACTCCAATACGCTGTCGGAATGACATCAGATAGTAAGGCGAGATGCTCGTCGTCTAGTTCGCTATTTTCCGGTACTTTAAATGACGTAAAGTCTGCGTACGGAACACGTAAATACTCGGCTTGACCTCCTGGGTAGTTACCGTTAGGCTCAGCAAAACCAAATAGTCCACCTACTTCACCATGCGGATTGGATTCGTCACATTGACTTTCCATTTCGTGTTGACAGAAGAAACATTCTCCACAGCCTATATTGAAAGGAACGACGATACGGTCGCCTTTCTTTAATGTTTTCACTTCAGAACCTACTTCTTCGACAATACCCATCGGTTCATGACCGACTACATAATCTTTCTCTGGCACAATCCCGCCATGATACAGATGCAAATCCGATCCGCAAATACCACTTGTCGTAATGCGTACGATTACATCACTATTTTCTTGGATACTCGGAGCTTTCACTTCTTTCGTGACCATCGATTTCTTCCCTTGAAATGTTACTGCTTTCATACCATCACTTCCTTTTCGCGTTATGCTTATTTTGTACCCGTCTATTTTCTATGTAAACTAGAAATGTAGGATATGATTATTGATACCTAGTAGATGGAAGAATGGTAAACAGAACTATGTATGTATGTTAAAAGAAGTGCTATAAAGGGAAGTGAAGAATAAGGAGGGGTTCATTCATGTTACAAGAAAATGAAATGAAGCATTTACAACGAGCTGTCGAATTAGCAGAAATTGCGTTACATAAAGGAGATCAGCCATTTGGTTCGGTATTGGTTTCAGCGAGTGGTGAAGTGCTAGCTGAAGACCATAATCGTACAAGTGGTGGCGACCCGACGCAGCATCCTGAATTTGCTTTGGCGCGGTGGGCTGCAGATCATATGGACGCAGAAGACAGAGCGAAGGCGACGGTATTTACGTCGGGTGAACATTGCCCGATGTGTGCGTCAGCCCATGGGTTAGTCGGTTTGGGACGGATTGTCTATGCTAGTTCATCGAAACAGTTAGCCCAGTGGAAGAAAGAAATGGGGGTTACGCTGCCTGCACCTGTGAAAAGTTATCCGATTCAAGAAATGGTGCCTGCTATCGAAGTAGTTGGGCCAGTAGAAGAGTATGCGGAGCAAGTGCGAGAGTTGCAACGGCAGTACCATCAGAAGAATAACTGATGTAGATTACACGAGGAGAGCCGTATGTTTTGGCTCTCTTTTTTATATCAACCAGAGAAACTATAGGAAAGCGGTTTATTTCACTATATAATCAAACTATAATGTTATGTAACTAATTATGTCGTGAAAGTATATACAGTGGGGATGGAGGTTGGAATTTGATACAACTCATAAGTTTCTTCATCTTCTGGTACCTATTCGGGGGCATATTGCCGGCGCTCTATATAGGGAAAAGGAAAGGACTAGATTTGCGTGTAGAAGGTAGTGGCAATCTAGGAGCGCGTAACGCCGGGAGGGTGCTTGGGAAGGCGATGTTCTTTGTTGTGTTGCTTCTTGATGCGACCAAGGGGGCAGTGCCGATCATCGTCTCGCGTGCCCTTGGATTCAGCCCAGCTATCGTCTTGTTGATGCTTTTTGCGGCCGTGCTTGGGCATTGTTTTCCACTGTTTCATCGATTTCGTGGTGGGAAAGGGGCGGCTTCTTTACTCGGTGGCATGATAGTCTTTCAGCCACTTATCTTGCTGTTAATCCTTATTTTTTCGGGTCTGTTATACTCGTGGATTCGTCAGAAAACAAAAGCCGCGCTGCTTGGATTGTCGGCCATTATTCCAGCTATTTTTATTGGCTACGGCCAATGGGCGGGGATCGTAGCATTCTGTTTGTTTGCGCTAGTCATCTATACACATCGTAGTTATTTCATTAACGAGCAAGGGAGGCAATCAGTATGACCTATTATTATCGGCTTGCCGTACTTCCGCAAGATGCGGAGCGAATTCATCAGTTGAATTATCGAGCGTTTGTGGAAGAAATTCCGCAGCATGCATCCAATGAACAGCGTTTGTTGGTCGATCCGTTTCATGAGGAAAATACATATATCGTTTGTTTAAAGGAAAATGAAATAGTTGGGATGTTGGCATTGCGTTCGACTCGTCCGTTTTCATTGGACAAAAAGATCGGTCCGATTGAGGGATGGCTTGAACAAAAGCCACAATATCCTGTAGAAATCAGATTGCTTGTAGTCGATCGAGCACATCGTAGTGGTCGAGCATTTTTTGGTTTGATGCAGGGGCTAGTGAATTGGTGCAAGCAAGCAGGATACGATGCAGCGGTGATTTCGGGTACAGTGCGTGAGCTGAAGCTTTATCGTCATATGGGCTTTGAGCCATTTGCCAATCCGGTCGGTACGAAGGAAGCGAAATATGTGCCAATGATTTCATCGTTCGCGGCATATGAAAAAAGTGCAGCGAAGCGTTTGGTTGCACCTGTCGTGAACTTTTTGCCTGGTCCACCGAAAATTGCTGAAAATGTGAAAGCAGCTTTTGCACGTGAAGCATTTTCCCATCGTTCGGCTGAATATGCACGATTATTTACGACTGTAAAACGTCAATTACTCGACTTAACGGGTGCGAAATACGTTCAGTTATTACAGGGAACAGGGACGCTTGCGAATGATGCGGTGGCGGCCCAGTTGTCTAGAATAGGGGGGCGTGGCCTCGTTGTAATCAATGGAGAATTTGGTCAACGGTTATGCGATCACTCAAAGCGTTTTGGTTTAGCTTTTGATTGCTTAGAGCAAGAATGGGGAGAAGTGTTATCGCTGGAAAAGTTAGCGGAGCAATTGGATTCTCAAGAATATAGCTGGTTGTGGATCGTTCATTGTGAAACGTCGACGGGTGTCTTGCAGGAGTTGGAACAGATTACAGCACTTTGTCGCGCACGTGCGGTTCGAATTGCAGTGGACTGTGCGAGTTCAGTCGGAACAGTGCCTGTGAATTTGCGTGACGTCGATTTCGCTTCTTCAGTTAGTGGTAAAGGACTGGCGTCGTACGCGGGGCTTGGTCTAGTGTTCCACCAAGAGGCGATCGAGCCGGATGAAACGATTCCGCGCTATTTGGATCTCGGTCAATATGAGAAATATGACGGCATTCCGTATACACAGTCGTCTAATGGAGTAGTCGCGTTGCATCAGTCGCTTGAAAATATATTGTTGGATCCGCCACAACGTTTTCAGCATATTCGCCATTGTGCAGATCGTTTGCGTGAAGGCGTTGAAGAGTTGGGTATGGAGGTGGTGGCGCCGAATGAGTATGCAAATCCAGGTATTTTGACATTCGTACTACCTAAAGGGAAAAGTTCAAAGCGACTCGGTGATGATTTACTTCTGAATGGCTACCGCACGCATTATGAAAGTAGGTACTTGCAAGCGCATAATTGGTTGCAAGTGGCGACAATGAATGAACCTTCGGATGAAGAGGTGGAGAGATTTTTGGAGTTGTTGCGTTGTTTGCTAAGGGTTGGGTAACGTCCATCGATTACACAAAACAACACTCTCTTTCATCTCGCCAGTATTTTTAACACTTTATTGAAAAGTAACGAAATATGGAAAAATACTAGAGAGGCACAAACACCAAGTACGAAAACATTGGATATCAGTAAACCTGAAACATCTCCATCAATTAGTAACGAAATGAATAACAGGATCCCTACAATTAATAATCCACCGGCTATATAGATAAGGAAGTACATGATATATTTTTGAACTTCATTACGAAACTTGATCTTTTCGAAATATATATCTACATAATGCGAATACGGTATTCCTCCAATTATATAAATGGGTATGGAATAAAGGAAATATAGAACGAATAGTGCGTCATAAGGGAAGTACCCAACGTCAGCTTGTTGTTGCGCTGAGGGAGTGTATTCGTAAAAAGCTAAGGATAAAGAAAATACGATGGCGGAAAGTATGGCGACAGTAAGTTTTCTTAGAAATTTCATTTACTTCACCTCTGTTTATGCTATAACATTAAATTTAGTGTGTTGATAATAAAAGGGTACGATGGTGGTTTCGACCCGTTGATCTACGTTGCAGCCGGACGCGTTTAGTGGGCGGGCGGTGAACCTCCCGTCGCCGGCTTCCACTCCGATCAACTGAGCGAGTGCGAATAAACAATGTGCCACAATCAAGCGCCCGATTGCGGTAGATTCCCCTTTTCACACGTGAGTTTTTCTATTTCTGGTGCTGCTATGATTCCTCTCATTTGATGATAGCGTGGCTTAAAATCACTTACCTTTTAAATACTCATTTTTGATTTCATCTCTGGTTTTAATTTTTTTCGATTGAATATCCCAAGAGATTTTCGGAATAATTAAATCACTTATTGTTCTTACTGGAACTTTAAATTGTACAATGTTACAAGGTGATTTTGTTACAGCGGTGTAATCGTTCTTCATAAGTTCTAATATCTTTTTAAAACAATCCAAACGCCTGTTATTTTGGTCAAATAAACTTATAATCCATTCAGCTTCATAATATTGAAAATCTGGAATATCAATTAAATATCGAATTTCTTTTTCTTTAATAACATTTCTTTTTGTGGAATGAATTAAGGAAGCTGGTATATGACTAGACCAATCTCTTGCTGTGGTAACCCTATTTAATTCAGCTTTTTCTTCTTCGCTTATTTCGCAGTAATCAATCTGTAACTCCTTACTTTTTTTCTCAACATTCTTTCGATAGTTCTGGTAAGATGTTCCAAACTCTGCCTGATCACCAATAATATTTAATAAATATGAAGATGAATAAGAAAGCATCGCCTTATACTCTTCATATATATCTGCTTCAACAGTGGCTTTTGGGTTGTCTATTAGACCTTCTTTCTGAATAAACTTATCCAAGCTATGAAGTTGAATTTCATAGCTTTTTATACTATTTACTGAAACAATGATTAAGTGTCGAAGATATTCTATAAAATCTTCCTTTGTATTAAAACTATAATTTTTTAAATTCATAACATTTCCCCCCTCGTAATTCCCCTACTTTAAGAACCTGGCCCGATTGCTTAATAAGCCAACCTCTTATAATTCACTTTAGCATATAATTCCTTTTTTACATCAAAGTTTTTTAGTATTTCAAAATTCCTTTCTAGGAAACCGTTCCATTTATCAAGGCTCAATCATTTAACAATGTAATTAGCAGGGGGAAATAAATTTATGAGCTGCTGTTTAGTTGCCTTTAACGTCAATTCAAAAATAAAAATAGGGACACCGACTCCTGTGCGGATTGCGTCCCAATGTGTTATGCATTTACAGGTTGAACCGGTATCTCCATGAAAACAGCAGGTTACCTATGCCGTTTCACTTTTTCAGCCCGTGGCCAAATGAAGTAGGAGAGTGAGACCACCATATCAAGGCCCACAATGAGCGCCCATAACTTCAGCATTTGAGAGAGTGCTTCCGTTTTATTGGCATCTCCAATGAGGTAAATCATTATAAACAAGAAAACGCCACCGATGATAAATGCTAGTACATGTTGTAACGCACCTTTCACGGAATGGCGTGCATGGGCATATCCTGTTTTCTTCGCTGGTTTTGTGCCTTGTTTCTTGATGTAGTAAAGAAAGCGTTCGTCCGCCCAGCCAATCATACTTTTTCCGAAAGCAATCGATACACCTAGATAAATCGCCGCAATGGCATGAACTTGTGTAGCAACAGCGCCGTTGTACAGATCGGTAGCCGTGACGACTAGCAATAGTAAATCGATGACTGGTGTTAATGCTAGAAAAAATAAGCCGAGCCGTTTTTTGTTGAATACGTATCGTGTAATGAGGCCTGCAAGAATGACGACCCAAAAACCTATTTCACAAGCAATAATCGTCCAAGCAATGAAATCCATGTATTCACCTCTTTTACTAGAGTGATATTGTTTATGTATATACTAGCATAATTATTCTGAATCGTTTGTGATCATGACGCTTTTTGATATCGGAACACCTATCTTCTAGTATATTTCATCACACTAGTTGAAAGCATAAAGAAAATAATAGTGATTAGTAGTAGATACATCACACTGACTAAAGGGGAGATATGCCAACCATTTACTTTGAAAACCACTCCCATATTCAACTGAAAGCTTTCTTTCATTTCAACGGGTGCTTGAGCGAATGCTTCAGTCATTGGAGCGTCCATGAGAATTTGGCGAAGCAAAGCGGCGATATGGGAGATGGGGAAAATGTGAATCATACTTTGTAAGTAGGCAGGTAAAGTGCCGATTGGAATGTAAATGCCGGTAAGGAAGCCGATCAATGTACCAATTACTGTACTAGCTGCAGCAAATGCATGGGAGGTTTTAAAGAAAATGACGAGTAAAGAGGTCATGGAACCAGCAGTCAAAACCGCTAGAAATAGTACGCCAACCGATTGAATGAGTTGTGTGAATGAAAGTAGAGGCTCACCAGTGGCGTAAAGCATAACGTTTGCTACGAGAAGCGTCATGATGCACATAAGAAATCCTATGGAGAGTGAACTGATTATATAGCCACCGAGTAATTGGGGTGGTTTGATGGGCGTCACACGGAAATCTTTATAGGCATTCGTTGCTTGGTCATTTACCATCACACTGAATGCACCTAATGTTGTCGTCACACTCGTCACCGTGATGACACCAGCGATAATCCAAGACAGCAAGAGCCAATGCTTCGCTGGAAAGTCTGGCACTCCATCCGCGATCAAATCGCCAAGAAAGAATACATAGAGTGCAATCAAGATCAAGACAGCTAGCAATGAGAAAAACACTGCAGACTTATCTCGAAAATAGAGCAGTAAATTTCTTTTGGCGAATACTAGCATTGTTTACACATCCTTTCGATCATGAATACGAATAAAGACATCATCCAAACTAGATTTTCGGACTTCAAAAGACGAAATAAGCGATTGGTATGTAGTGAGTATAGGAATGGCTGCTAGCGTATTCGGTAAGTCGATTGTGTATCCGCCAGTTTCTTCTTGATACTGCACATGATCTTGTTGAAAATGTGTGCGCAATGCAATGTGATCGGTCGTCGTAATAAATAAGCGGTCTGCAGAATATTGCTGTTTTAAATCTACCGGAGTTCCTTTGGCAATGATTCGTCCTTCTTTTATGACGATAACGAAATCTGAATTCGCGGCTTCTTCTATATAATGTGTCGTCAGAAAAACGGTCATGCCATGCTCTTTTTGTAAGTGTCCGATCATTTTCCAGATTTGCTGCCGACTTTGTGGATCGAGTCCTGTTGTCGGTTCATCGAGGAGCAAAATTTTGGGTTGGTGGAGGAGGGCACGAGCGATATCGACTCTTCGCTTCTGGCCGCCAGATAATTTGCCGTATCGTCTTTTCAATATTGAATGAATATCCACAATTTCAGCGCAACGCTGTATGGCCGCTAGCCGTTCCTGCTTTGTCATTCCGTACAATTGTGCACGTATATCTAAGTTCTCTTGCACAGACAACAGCGGGTCTAATAAGCTTTCTTGGAATACGACTCCGATCTCTTTCCGAATTACTTCATCCTCTTTGCCAACCGTAAATCCGTTGACCGTTACGGAGCCACTATCAGGTTGAAGTGCGGTTAAAATAATAGATATGACTGTCGATTTGCCAGCGCCGTTCGTTCCAAGAAATGAAAATAGACTTCCTTTTGTTACGTAGAAGCTCATATCATCAACAGCGTTCACATGACCGAACGATTTACTGACATTCTCCACATCAATGATTGTTTGCATCCTGACTCCTCCTCTGCAAGATCATATGATTTATTTTTAACTCATCTGCTTTATTGTTCAAGTAAATTAGTACAATAACAGAACCATACGCAATAAGCCCCACCAATACAGCCGTCACTACGTTATACAACCCGAAAGGATATAAGTTGAAAAATGCACCGGCTACGATCATCACAGTCATGACGCAGCTCACTTCTAACACATACATCAAAATCGGATTCTCTATTGGTAATTGATGTGAAAGAAAAATAAGAATCGTAATGATGATAGAAATGACTAGCATGGAAAGCGTCATGTTTTCTGTCAGTGGAGGGTAGATTCCAAGAAACCGGAATAGTGAATAGACGATCGTGCTGAATGTAAATGCGAAGCAAGCCCCGCTTATATAGAGTAAAAGATGTTTCAACCGCTTCACCTCATCCTAGGAAATGCTTTCGAAATATTTTTGCGTAATGACGATTCACGATGACCAGTTCACCGTTTTCTAAGACGGCTTGAAATCGCCCATTCAATAACGCACGAACACTTTCAATTTTGGATGTATTGACCATCATATGTTTGCTGATCCGCAGAAATCGCGTATCTTTCAATTGATTCTCAAATTCATACAGCCGTAATCCGCTTTCATAGACGTCATCCTGTGTGTATAAAAAGGATGCATTGTCCACTGTTTCGATATAGAGAACCTCACTAGATTGTATCGAATAGACAGCGTCATCTTTTGTAACGGTAAAGCTATACATCATTTGATTGATCTGCTGTATGAGGCGGGATAAGCGCTCATCTACTTCAGGGCATCTGATCGTGATTTCAATCTCCTGAAATTCATTGGATTCTTCAATTTTCAGCTGTATGGTCATCACCTCTATTCATTGTTCATGGCTGAATCGTATCATGGTGATGGAAATCGAACAATGGCTTTTGTGGTGACCTGCATGTAGAGGGGGGTTAGTTACATAAAGAGCTTTTGCTATTCAATTACGTTGCCAGCCTCATTGTTTTAATGCAAAGTAAAGATCACGACATGGAATGTATCAATCGACTGTTGAAAGATAGTCAGTTTCGGTATAATCAAGAGAGAAGAAGCGCGTCAGGTCGCAAAGGAGTGAAGCACGATGCAAAGTTATATCGTTATGCAAGGACGTACATATGATGAAGAGAAAGAATTAGGTGTGCTTTGGTCATTGCAGCAAGACAGTATAGACAATGTTCATCATTTTTGGGAACGGATGAAGGAAGTGCGCGGGGGAGATCGTATCTTTCATTATGTAAAAGGGGATATTGTCGCCATAAGTGTGGCGAAGTCGAGTTACCGCGAGGAGCGAAAGCCGTCTTCGATTCCATTGACAGATAGTGAAGACGCCAAAGGATACTTAGTGGAAGTGGAGTATCATGAACTCGATCAACCGTTGACGATTGCGGATTGTTTCGATGAACTTCTACCGCTATTGCCGATTAAGTATTCTGCATTTCAAGAGAATGGCAATGGAAACCAAGGTTATCTCTTCCCATGCAATGAAGAACTGACGATTAAATTAGTTGAGTTGATTGCAGATTTGAATATTTATGAAATCGATGAAGAACAATTGGAGTTCGTTATGGGCACCGTGCAGAAGACGGAGCATGATTTCCTCATTCCGGTACTTGCTGAAACCGAATCGGAAACGAAAACGAAAGTGCGAATGGGCCATCAGCGCTTCCGCAACGAACTCATGCAATTATGGAATGATCAGTGTGCGCTATGCGATATCGAGCTACCGGAATTATTGCAAGCTAGCTACGCTAAACCTTGGAAAGATTGCACGAACAACGAACGCGTTGATCCGAACAATGGCATCCTACTCTGTCGCAATCATGATGCGCTCTATCAGTACGGTTTCATTGCGTTTGACGGAACTGGCAAGATTCATATTTCATCTAGAATTCTGGAAGAGGATTACGAGAAGTATGGATTGCACAGCAAGATGAGAGTGAATCGAACGGAGAACAACAAGCCATATTTGAAATGGCATAAGAAGCATATGTTTAAGGAATAGAACTTACCGTCATCACCGCACATTCAGTGAGTGGTCGAATATAAGCGCTCGTGTTCCGGTTAAATCACCATACTTCACCGATCGCCTTGCAAAACTTGGTGAGTTTACCCTCTTTTTGTAGTATGATGCATAGAGAGTGTGAATTCGATAACATATTGTGCGGAGGTACGACATGAATTATGGTGATCCGTTAAAAAATAAAGACATAGAACGAGATACGACAATTTATAATAGTGAAGGTTTTGACAGACGAGGGTTTAACAAGTTTGGTTATGATCGTCACGGCTTTAATGAACAAGGATTTAATGCCAGTGGTTTTGATAAGTATGGCTTTGATGCACAAGGCTTTGACAAAAATGGCTATAATAATCAAGGGTATGACAAAGAAGGATTTAAGGCAACGGGCTATAATAAAGCGGGCTTTGATCGAACGGGTTATGATCGTTATGGTTATGATGCAGAAGGTTATAATAAAAGTGGTTATAACGTCCAAGGCTATGACAAAGAAGGCTATAAAGCGGATGGTTTCAACCGCCAAGGCTTTCACAAGAATGGCTATAACAGAGACGGTTATGATGTCCATGGCTTCAACCGTGCGGGTTTCAATAAACAAGGCTATGACAAATACGGTTTCAATAAATACGGTGTCAGTGCCCAAGGTTATGGGACGGATGGATTTAATAAGCTAGGTTATGATAAGAACGGTTTTAATCGTCAAGGCTATACTAAATTCGGCTATGACAAAAGAGGGTTCAATCGTGATCGCAAGCATATGAACGGTACAATGTATGACGGCAAAGGCTTTGATTTTCAAGGCGTTCATCTAAATAATAGTCCATTCGATGATCACGGCTTTGATCAAGCGGGCTTTGATGCAGACGGCTATAATAAAAGAGGATACAATCGCGAAGGTTTTACACGCGATGGCGCCCATATTAGTGAAAAGACGTATGATGCAGAAGGTTATGATCAGCACGGTTACAATCGAGATGGCTTTGACCGAGCAGGATACGATGCATCGGGCTTAAATTCGCTGGGCTATGATTCGGAAGGCTATGATGCACAAGGTTTCAATAAACATAGCATGGATCGTGAAGGCTATAATCGAGACGGATTTAATAAAGCAGGCGTCGATCGGGAAGGTTTCGGGAAGAATGGACGAAATCGCCAAGGCTATGATAAAAAAGGTTTTAATTTGCAAGGTTATGATAAGAACGGTTTTAATAAAGAAGGCTATAACCGATTCGGCTATGATCGATATGGTTTTAATCGGGATGGCAAACATGCCAATGGTACGAAGTATGATACAAAAGGGTTCGACTGCAACGGCTTCACCCCACAAGGACTCCACCGAAATGGAACGGACCGGGATGATCAAGGCTATGATAAGTCTGGCTATGATGCGGATCGATATGACCGAAAAGGTTTCAATAAACTCGGCTACGATCGAAATGGTTATGATAAATATGGCTATGATAAATCAGGTTTTCGAGCGGATTCGAAGTAAAAGAATCTTATATTATATGGGGAACATCTAGAAAGTTTAAAGTAACCCTTTGACTTTCTAGGTGTTTTTTATTGGGAGTTATGCAGGTTGAAAGAATTATATTTTCTATTGTGAATAGTGGGATGATGTTCATAGACGATGCATTGTGTATCATACTTACCATTTTGCTGTTTGCACTTGTTTCGTATTAAATTAAGAGGGAGTATATATTCCGTTTCAATTTATGAATCTGTGTAGAGCTAGTTGCAAAGGCGTAGTTGAAGAATAATCAGGACCATACAATCGGTAGATTTAATATGTTTCGGTTGTGTATTATCTGCAATACTTTTACATGGAGATGACAGCATAACACTTAGCAAGTATGTAGTGGCTATCTTGTTGTGTTGATGACGTAGAGAAAAGAGAAGTAAAGACAGTTGGTGTCGAGTGTAATAATAGATAAAAAAATACCCCCATGTTCTTTGAGGTCGCTGAAAAACTTACGTTTTTTTCAAAGTATAGTTTTTTGATCTATTCTCATTCTTTATCGCTCAGTAACTTGATAATCCGTTTTAGGTTAACCGCAAATATGGTGGTGGCACCTTGTATCTCCATGCCAAATAAGCCCGCCGATTTGGCCGTTTTGTAGCCATGCGGATGTTTCAATTCACTATTCTTTGCTTCAATTTTATACCGATTCTTCGCAAGTTGTTTAAATTCATCAGTCTCTTGAAAGGCGGCTTGTTCTTCATGTTCAAGTGATTTGACGGTCACACTGTATGTTTTGCTTTTTGCCCCTTCCTTATAACACCCTTCACGCATCGGACAAACTTTACATTTTTCGATATCGAAATAATGGGTGGAACTCTGATTTTTATTCTGATTTTTCTTTCCTGTCCGTGCCTTTCGAATCGCCATGTGCCCAGCTGGACACACAAACATTCCTGCATCTTTATTGTAATCGAATTCTATTTTTCGTTGTCCACTACCGCTTGTAATAACGGTATTTAACTTGGATATTAATTGGAGCCCTTCTGTTTTGGCGTATTGTAAGTTGTCTTTTCCGGAATACGCTGCGTCACCCAGAACGGTTTCAATTTCCATGCCTGCCTCTTTACTTTTTTCAATTAATTCTTGAAGATATTGCCCGTCACTTTTTTCGCCTGTCGTCACAATCGCCGCGGTAATAATTCGTTCGTCGCTCATCGCAATATGCGTTTTAAAACCAAAGAAAGCGGAGTCAGCCGACTTATGTCCAACTCGTGCATCTGGGTCATTGGAGTAACCCCATTGGTTTTCATAATCATCAATCACTTCTTTTAAGACATTGACTCTTTCTTTAACGGCTGGGATTTGTGCGACCTTTGATTGTGTCTCGACCACTTCAACCACTTGACGACAGTACTGTAATTCTTCTTCAATTTCATTTGAGGTAGGTTTCTCAGGAAATTTCCCGACCATTTCTTCTTCCAGTTGATAGACTGATTTCCGCACATTTTTTGATTTTTCCTGCAGGAACTCCTTGGGTGATTTTTGATTGTAGCGTGCTTGGGTATGGGTTGCATCCACCATGATCATTTTACTGAGGAGGAGCCCTTTTTCGACTGCGATTTCCACTGTTTTATTGATGAGTAGATCCAATAGGTGTAGATCCTGTAAGCGAAGTCGACGAAATTTTGTCAGAGAACTCGAATTCATGACGTCCTCTTCTGGCGTCATATCCAAAAAATATTTAAAGGACATATCGTACTTTGAGCGCTCTACAAGGTCGGCATCGGATAAGTCATAAATTGATTTGAGTAGTAAATATTTGAACATCCGAATCGGGTGAATGGCATTGCGACCGTTTTCTAAACAATATTTTGATTGAAGTTCGTCTAAGACAAATGAAAAGTCTACGAGTTCATTGATCTGTCTGAGCAGATGATCTTTCGGGATCAGCACATCATACAGCGCCATATAAGGACTTAAATTGAGCGTTTCTTGTTTGGAAATCATGGTCGCACCACCTCGAATTAGTTCCTTTTATTGTACTATGGAAAACAGATGGAGAGAACAGAAAAGCGACTGTGCATACGGATTTCCGTTCGCACAGTCGCTTTTCTTCTTTTATTGGACTTTTTCAGCGGCCTCTGTTCTTTGGGGGTACTTATCAAGATATTGTTTTTAGTCAATCAAATCTGCTTTCTAAGTCTTCTAAACAAATCCATTCCATAGGTTTTATAAAATACGTATTAAAAGGATTTTTGAAACGATTTTTAAATATTACTTTCGATATTCCTGATTGATTCAAGATCTTAGTGCAGTTATCACAAGGTTCCAATGTCACATAAGCAATAGCACCTTTTAAATCATCTTTATTAGAAACATTCAATACTGCATTCGTCTCAGCGTGAATTTGCCTCATACAACGGCCGTCCTCAGACATGATGTGCCCAGCCTCGCTACAAGGTTTATACTCTGGAATCGTCGCATTCCAGCCTGAAGAAATAATAGCACCGTCTTTCACAATGACACAGCCAACGTGAAGAAGATCACAAGTAGCATGTACAGCAACTTGTTCTGCTTCATTGATAAATTGCATATCTCGTTCTGTAATCAATTACAACGTTCCCCTCTAAAGTTCATCTCATTTAAGAATAAGATTTATGTTTCTTTAAATACTCCACGAGACTTGACTCATTAAGAATATTTACCATTACTTCTGGCATTTTTGCACCCTGATAAGATTCATTATTCGCATGATTTTTCACGGTGCCTTCTTGAACATTGACTTCAATCATATCCCCTTTATTAATTTTGAAATCTTTTAGTTCAACTAAAGGCAGGCCGATATTTATAGCGTTCCGGAAGAAGATTCTTGCGAAAGATTCAGCAATTACGACGGAAATACCAGCCGTCTTCAAGGCCAATGGTGCTTGTTCGCGTGATGAGCCACATCCAAAATTTTCTCCGGCAACTAGAATATCTCCTTTTTGAACAATTTTGTGGAATTCAGGATCTACATCCTCTAATACATGATCAGCGAGTTTTTGCATATCTAATGTTTTCGTATATTTGCCAGGAATGATTCGATCTGTATCAATATTATCACCGTATACATGTGCTATTCCTTTTAAATTCATAATAATGAATACCTCCTTAGTTAGTTGCTGCAGGATTTACGATTTTTCCATTTAAAGCTGCCATTGCGACGAAGGCAGGAGATCCCAAATAAACATTTGAATTCCTATTCCCCATTCTACCTTGGAAGTTACGGTTTGTAGAAGAAGCTACATTTTCAGCATTTCCCGGAATTCCCTGGTGCGTACCTACGCATGGTCCGCATCCTGAAGGTAGGAATGTTGCCCCTGCTGCAGAAAGTGTTTCTACTGTACCGTCTGCGAGTGCTTCTTGAAACACTTGTCTTGAAGCAGGTGCAATAATTAATCGAACTTTTGGATGTACTTTTTTGTCTTTCAAGATTTCAGCGGCTGCTTGTAAATCTTCTAGTCTTCCATTTGTACAGCTTCCAATAAATGCTTGTTGAATCGGTATATCCAATAACTCTGAAATTCCTTTAACGTTATCCGGTGAATGTGGCACTGCAATTTGTGGTTCCAGTTGTGAAACATCAAATTCTAAAACCTGAGAGTACACTGCATCTACATCTGGGATGACTGCTACATATTCGTATGGAAGATCTAATCCTTTCAAGTCGACAAATCCTGCTTTTGCTCCCATTTCAATGACCATATTGGACATTGTCAATCGGCTGTCTAGGCTCATCACTTCAATTGCTTCGCCTGTAAATTCTATCGCTTGATAAGTTGCACCTTGAATTCCGATTTTACCTACAATATGTAAGATTAAATCCTTTGCAACTACACCATCAGGTAATTTTCCATTTAGAATAATTTTGATTGTTTCTGGAACTTTAAGCCATGTCTGCCCTGTCAGCATCGCACCGGCTAAATCAGTAGAACCAACGCCTGTAGCAAAAGCACCGACAGCTCCATATGTGCATGTGTGTGAATCTGCTCCTAAAACAAGGTCTCCTGGTTTTACGTGATGATTGTCAATAATAAGCTGATGACAAATCCCATCACCGACGTCATAAAGTTTCACATTCTGTTTTTCAGCGAAGTCGCGAATCAGGTCATGTAGAACAGCAATTCCTTCATTTGGAGCAGGAGATGCATGATCAATAACCAGTACCATCTTTTCATTATCCCAAACTTTCGTTCCACCCATATTTTCAAATGCCTTAATCGTCAGTGGACCTGTAGTGTCAGTAGCCATCACTAGATCGACATCGACGATAGCTATATCCCCGACAATTGGTTCTTGCTTAGAATGATTGGAAATGATTTTTTGAATAATAGTTTTCCCCATAATTAATCCCACGCCCTTCTTGTAGTAAGTATTATCATAATTTAATACTTTAACATTTAAAAAATGTATCGCTTTTCACGCGTTCCACATTGTGGAACGTGTTCTAAAATGTTTATACATATATACTAATGAAAAGGAGTATGAATTGTCAAATAATTTTTTTAGATAATAAGATATTAAATTGTCTTTAGAAATACATTTCTTATAAGAGCGAGAATGACATAAATATAGCTTTAATAAATTTTATATTAGATATGTGTAAGCTAACCGCCACTTAACTTTTAAAAACTCCCATTTTTTAGTTTTAAACAAGAAATTTATAGGTCTATTTATGTGTACTGGAATATACGAAGCACTTGGAAAAGATGATTAAATGTTTTTTATATGATGGTTTTACCATTTTTTTAATTGTCAGAACTTTATATTGACTTTATAAAATAAAAGATGCTAAGATGTCACTATATTTAAAACGCGTTCCACATTGTGAATTAGGAGGTGTTTGAATTAAAATATTTACAGACAGTAGCTAAGTATGCCAATTCATTTACTCTCGAAGATATTCCTAAGGCTGTGAACTTGAAAGCAAAGCTGATCATCCTAGATTCACTTGGTGTGATTGTAGTTGGTAATAACAATGCACGAGAGTCTGAACCGTCAAAAGTTTCAAATGCATTTGCAAGTTTTGAGTTACCGAATTCCGTTGAAAAAGGATATGTGATTGGAACCAATAAGGTTACAGACTATAAAACAGCAGCCCTGTTGAACGGTATTGCATTGGTAGCTGAAGAGTTGGACGAAGGTAATCAATTCGCTAAAGGCCATCCAGCTTGTCATTTTTTTTCGGGTTTACTTTCGCTGACTTCCCAAAACAACAGGTCTGGTAAAGAGTTTTTAGAATCTTTTATAGTAAATTATGAAATAGGCGCGAGGATGGGGGCAGCTGTAAAACAGAAAGAATCCATTCATCCACACGGTAATTGGGGCATTTTTGCAAACGGTTTCAGTGTTGGAAAGTTATTAGGATGGAAAAATACCGAAGAGTATATTCAAGCGGCTATGTTGAGTACTAGTCTTAGTATGCCAACCTTATGGCAGTCGATTTCGGAAGGGCACCAAGTTCGTAATGTGATCGTCGGTCTAAATAATTTACATATGGTTTTATTGCCGAGCTTGGTCGCAGCTGGTTTCAGCGCTACTAATCTTACACCTAAGATATTGTTTGAAGAAGTTCTCGCTGACGGTTTTGTAAGTGCTTTCCTTGATAAAGATTTGGGGAACATCTATTACTTAGAGAAAACCTATTTTAAGTTTTATCCATATTGTAGATTCTGTCATTCTTCAATAGACGCGGCAATCAGTTTAGTAGGAAATACGTCATTGGATGATATTAAACGTATCGATATCAAAACATATAAGTCGGCAGCTAAGCTAAAAGCGCAAGAAGTGCAAAACGATTTTGAAGGTAAGTTTTCCATTCCTTTCTCTGTAGCAAGTGAGCTATTAAATAAACAGAACCCTTTAATAGATGAAACCAGTAAGAAACAACAAATCAAAGATCTAATGCGGAAAGTATTTGTAGTGGAGGATGAAGACCTAACAGCGTTACTTCCTACTGAAAGATATACTGCGATGAACATAGAGTTTTGGGATCAAGAATCGAGAAGTATAGTTCTAAATAGAGCAACTGGAGATCCTGATGAAGAAAATCTTGAACGGAAAGTGTTGGAGAAATTCAAAAGAAATGTCTTACCTCTATTAGGAATTGAACGTACGCAACAAATTATTGATTCTATCTATAGTTTGGAAAAAATTAATGATTTTAATGCATTTTTAAAACTATTTCAACGAACTACTTCAGAATGAGAAATGAGGTTCAGATTATGTGGGATGCAGAAGTTGATATTGCTATTGCGGGAGCTGGAGGATGCGGACTAGTAGCTGCATTGACAGTTGCAGAAAAAGGTCTTCAGGTCGCGGTTTTTGAAAAGACAGATTTCGTTCTAGGAAATACAGCTGCCAGCGCAGGAATGATTCCGGCTGCAGGTACAAGATATCAAAGAGAGATAGGGATTCAAGAAACGCCAGAAGAAATGGCAGAGGATATATTAAAAAAGAATCATCAGGAAAGCAACCCTGATTTGACACTTGCTCTAAGTAAAGTTTCTGGACCATTGGTAGAATGGATGAATGATAAATTAGATATGCAGTTCAGCCTTGTAACGGAATTTAAATATCCGGGTCATCGAAATTTAAGGATGCATGCACCACCAACTAGGTCAGGTTTGGAATTAATGAAAAAACTAAAACAAGCGGTAAATGATAAAGATAATATTTATCTAATGCTAAAATCCCAAGTGGAAAAGTTAATACTTGGTGATAAAGGTGAAGTGATTGGTATAGATGTACAAACTACAGATGGTGTTCAACGTATCAAAGCGAAAAAGGTTATTTTAGCAACTAATGGATTTGGCGGCAATACTTCAATGGTTAAGAAGTTTATACCTGAAATATCGGATGCATTATATTTTGGTTATGAAGCTAATACCGGAGAAGGAATTGAAATGGCGCTGGAGATTGGAGCAGACGTTTCCAATATGACTGCCTATCAAGGACATGCGGCTGTTAATGAGGCTACCGGCTTATTAGTAACCTGGGGTACCATCATGTCTGGTGGGTTTATGGTCAATCAAAACGGTGAACGATTTGGAAATGAAGCGCAAGGCTATTCTGAATTTGCCTTAGAAGTAGTAAAACAAGAAGTACAAAACGGATACATCATCATTGATCAAGATATCTATCAGAATCTCTTATCAATTGAAGATTTTAAACAACTAGATGAAATGGATGCATTCAAGTCTTCAGATAGTATCGAAGATTTGGCAGTTAAGTTAGGTATTAATGTAAAAAGCTTAAAACAAACATATACTGCGTTTCAAAAAAACGAGCAAGGTAGCTCAGATCAATTTGGAAGAACAGACTTTCCCAAACAATTAACAGGCAAGTTATTTGGGATTAAAGTAAGCCCTGCACTATTCCATACTCAAGGCGGTCTGAATATAAATGAACATGCACAAGTAGTTAATGGACAAGGTAATGTAATAGAAAATCTATATGCCGGTGGTGGAACAGCGGTAGGCGTTTCAGGAAGACATGCATATGGCTATATGTCAGGAAACGGACTTCTTGCTGCACTCGGATTCGGAAAAATAGCAGGAGACCATGCAGTACATATGATTCAGCAGAAAGGGATGGAGTAAACATGACACGTATTTGGGAAGACGCACTTACTGAAACAGATAGAATAGTAATCGAAAAGGGCGGATATGGTAAAAGTAGAGGACTAGGAAAGAAGCCATTATTAGTCATTATTGACGCACAGCATAATTATATTGGTGCAGATTTGCCTATACAAGAACAATTGACAGAATGGCCTAGTGGTGGTGGTGCCTTGGCCTGGGATGGAATTCGACAAATTAAGAAGCTGAAAGAAGTTGCAAAAGAAAATGGTATACCGGTTCTTTACACAAGGAACGTCCAAAAGAAAACAACTAAATTTGATTCATTTGCGACAAAAACAAAAAGAGATAATACTAAATATATAGATGGTAATCCAGCAGCAGATATTGTGACGGAAATAGCGCCAGACGAGGATGATATGGTTATAGATAAGAGTTATGCAAGCGCTTTCTTTGGTACCCCGTTGATCAGCTATCTTGTAAAGATGGATGTAGATACATTAATCATTGTAGGTGGTTCAACAAGTGGCTGTGTAAGAGCGACGGCAGTAGATGCAGTGACGCATAACTTTAATGTAGCTGTAGTGGAGGATGCGGTATTCGACAGAATAGAATTATCGCACAAAGCTGGTCTCTTAGATTTATGGATGAAGTATTGTGATGTAGAGAAAGTAGATAAAATTATGGATTATATGAAGTCGCTCTAATTATCAAGAGTAAGGGAGGATATATATGCTGGATTTATTAATTAAGAACGGAACTGCAGTTGTTCCTAGACAAGGTTTGAAAGAAGTAAATATCGGGATTCGCGACGGGAAAATAGTAGGGATTTATGAATTGCGTCAAACAATGGAAGCAAGAGAAACTATTGATGTACAAGGATTACATATCTTCCCAGGGTTAATTGATGCTCATCAACATTTAGGGATCTATAACTCTACTGAATTCGATTTTAAAGATACTAAACAACATGCAGTTGGTGGTGTTACGACAGTAGTGAATTATGATCGACAGCCAGTGAGCTATTTAGAGTATTTCCCTAAAGTAAAAGAAATCGGAGAGAAAAATAGTTATATTGATTTCACTTACAGTCTCGGGATATTGAAAGAGCAGCATCTAGATGAGTTAGAAGAATTAGTGGAAACGCACGGGTTGACGTCTTTTAAGTTCTTCCGTAATTATGAGCGTCAATTAAACGATAAATTTAGTATTGAAGATGGAATTAATCTATCCAGCTATGATTTAAAAAGGATATTGGAAAAGTTCAAGTCCATCTCGTCTAAACTTATGCTTTCAGTACATTGTGAAAATATGGATGTCAATCGAAAGCTGACTCAAGAATTAAAGGATTCAGGAGAAGATGATGGACTAGTAACTTGGTCAAAAACGAGTCCTGGATATGCTGAAGCTGAATCGCTGATAAGTACTCTCTATATAAATCATGTAGTAGGCGGAAACTTATTTATAGTTCATTTAAGTTCTGCTGAAAGTATGGAGGTTCTCGAAAAGACACCTTGGTTACATGAAAAGGGTGTAAAAGTAGAGACCTGCCCGCATTATTTGGTCTTTAATGAAGATCATGAAATAGGAATGAAAGCTAAAGTAGGACCACCAGTGCATACGGAAAATGACTCGAATCGTTTATGGGAAGGTATTCGCAATGGTACTATCAACGCCATAGGAACAGATCATGTGCCGAATTATTTAAAAGATAAATTAGGTGAGAAAGGTGGCGTTTGGGAAACGCAATTTGGCTTCCCGAGCATGGGCACACTTCTTCAGGTCATGTTGACAGAAGGATATGAGAAGCGTGATATTCCATTGGAGCGCATCGCAGATATTACTTCGTTGCAGCTGGCTCAGTCATATAACTTGGAGAACAAAGGCAGAATTGAAGTTGGTGCAGATGCAGATTTTGCTATTGTAGATTTAAAGAAACGTAAAACTGTAACAATGGATCAATTACATTCCTTATCCGACTACAATGTCTATGAAGGAATGGATTTGATAGGATGGCCTGTATACACGATCAGTCGTGGGGAAGTTATCGTCAAGGATGGTGTTCCTACTAAGGAAAGTGGTAGAGGAAAGTACGTTAGAAGATCGATTTAACACCATGTAGTTAAAATAGGGGGGGATGCAAAATGAAGAAGAAGTTATTAGCTTTAAGTATGGCAGTATCATTAGTTTTTGTTGCAGCTTGTGGTGAAGAAAGTGGTACTGCAGGTGGCGGAAATGAAGGGGAAAATATTGTGAAAATCGGTTCACTTCATCCATTAAGTGGTGGTTTAGCACTAGAAGGTCAGGAGATGTTAGATGGAGTCAAACTAGCAGTGGAAGAAGCAAATGAAGCTGGTGGTATCGAATCGATGGATGGTGCGAAAATCGAGTTAGTTGAAAGTGATCACGAAGGTTTGGCTGAAAAAGGAGTATCAGAAGTACAGAAACTCAACACAGCAAAAGTAGCTGGGATTATTGGAACATATTCAAGTGGTGTTGCACTTCCTGCTACTCAAGAAGCAGAACGTAATGGTATTCCGTTTATAGTGGATATCGGTTCAGCAGATGATATTACAGAGCGCGGTTTTAAATACACTTTCCGGTTACAACCGGCTGCGACATCTTTCTCGAAGGACTTTTTGAAATATTTTGAAGATTTAAATAAAAAAACTGATAAACCTCTTAAAACAGCTGTTCTAGTTTACGAAGATAGTGTTTTCGGTTCAAGTATTTCTAAAGCAATCAAAGAGAACGCAGACGATTATGGGTTGAAAATCCTTGGAGATTTACCACACTCGGCTTCTAGTGCAGATCTTTCTTCTACCATTAATAAGATTAGCTCTCTTAAGCCTGATGTAGTTATTACTACGACATATCTTAGGGATGGTGCAATGCTTGTAGAAGGACTACAAAGTACAAAGTTTGTTCCAAAAGCAATTATTGGAGTAGCAAATGGCGCATTTAGTAACGCTGGTTTTATTACAGATGAGAAAGCTGAAAACCAGAATATTATGGACGTAAACTATACAATTAATCCTAAAAGTGAAACTGCAAATAAAGTAAAAGAAGCTTACAAAGAAAAATACAATAAAAACTTAGGACCAAACGCAGCTTATTCTTACATGGCAGCAAAAGTTCTAATAGGCGCAATTGAGCGCGCGGGTACAAATGATCGTGAAAAAGTAATGGAAGCGTTAAAAGAAACAAATTATGAAGATCATATACTTCCTCAAGAAGCTATCCAGTTTGATGAAAAGGGCCAAAATATTGGTGCACGTGCTGTATTGAATCAAATAGATGGTCATGAATCAAAAGTAGTATATCCGGAAGAGTTTGCAGAACAAGAAGTCGTATATCCTGCAAATTGATAATGGAGGAACAAGAGTAGAGTCTACTCTTGTTCCACATTTCTTGAAGAGGAGGAAAACAAATGTCAGGTGGATTGTTTATTCAGTCACTAATTGATGGCTTACTGATGGGTGGTATTTATAGTCTAGTTGCAATCGGACTTACCATTATATTTGGAGTAATGAAAATCATTAACTTTGCACAAGGTGCATTTATGATGTTAGGAATGTATGTTACATACTGGTTATATGCAATAGCTGGGCTTAACCCATATTTATCAATTCCAATAAGTGCAATTGTATTATTTTTAGTTGGAGTAGCTATACAAAAAACTATTCTTTCTAAAATGATGGATGCACCTGAACATAACCAGTTGTTAGTTACATTAGGTATTATGTTATTTATCGAAAACTTCGCATTGATTTTATTTAAACCGGATTTTAGAAGTGTAACTGTTGAAGGAATGCCAAAGACAATCTCATTATTATCTATTAATATCGGAACAGGGAAACTAATTGCTTTCTTATTTGCAATAGGTTTGACAGCTTTACTGTTTTGGTTCTTGAAACATACATTTTTAGGTAAAGCAATCCGAGCAACATCTATTAATAGACAAGGCGCTGCGCTCATTGGAATTAATACAAAGAGAATTAATTATATAGCGTTTGGCTTAGGATCAGCTTTAGCTGCAATTGCCGGTACATTGATGACTCCATTTTTCTATACATCACCTGATGTAGGAAGCGCTTTCATACTAAAAGCTTTTGTTGTAGTTGTTTTAGGTGGACTTGGTAATGTATTGGGTGCATTGATAGGCGGGCTCGTAATTGGAGTAGCCGAATCGCTTGGTGGAGCTGTTTTACCAGGAAGTCTAAAAGAGTTAATGACGTATTTGATTTTCATTCTAGTATTGCTATTTAGGCCAAATGGGATATTTGGGGGGAAATCTAAATGAAAAAGTCTATGATTATTATAGCATCCGCGCTCGTTCTATTGCTTGTTTTTCCTTTATTTATAGAAAGTCAGTATATTATGCATATTTCTATACTTATTTTGTACTATTCACTTGTAAGTCAGGCGTGGAATATACTTAGCGGATATTCAGGTCAATTCTCATTTGGACATGCGGCGTTTTTTGGAACAGGTGCTTATACCTCATCAATTTTATTAACAAAATATGCAATAACACCATGGATTGGTATGCTAATAGGAGCAGCTATTGCATGTATTATAGGATTATTCATCGGTTTCTTATCTTTCCGATACAAGCTGCGTGGAGCTTATTTTGCTTTAGGAACATTAGCTTTTGCGGAAATTTTACGTATATTTGTTCAAAACACAGAGTTTTTTAATAAAACTTTAGGTGTTTTGATCACAATCAATCCAGATCCACTTATGTTCCAATTCGCTTCAAGAACAGGTTACTACTATACAATTTTAGTATTCACCATATTAGCTACCTTAATTGTATATTTTATTAGCAAATCCAGACTGGGTTATAACTTGGTCGCTATTAGGGAAAATGAAGAAGCAGCCCAGTCATTAGGCGTGAATACATTCAAAAATAAAATGATAGCAATTGCTTTGAGTTCTGCGATTACAGCTATTGGTGGCACGTTTTATGCACAGTATTTCTTGTATATCGAACCATCTACAACGTTTGGGAATGATGTCTCCGTAGATATTTTATTACCCGCAATTATTGGTGGAATGGGAACCGTATTCGGTCCTTTCATTGGAGCTTTGGTTATAGTGCCATTGGGAGAATTGACAGCGCATTTCTTTGGAGGTTTTGCAGGCGCTCATTTGATGGCTTATGGAATTATTTTAGTTGTAGTCATTCTCTACTTGCCAGGTGGAATTGTTGGATGGTACCAAGATCGTGTCAAAAAAAGAAAAGTGAAAAGAGGTACATAATATGGTCCTTTTAAAACTGGAAAAAGTAACTAAAAAATTCTCGGGTCTTATAGCAGTAAATAATATTGACCTTACATTACATGAAGGTGAGATACTAGGTTTGATAGGTCCAAATGGTGCTGGGAAAACGACTTTATTTCACTCGATTTGCGGATTTCATAGACCGGAAGATGGGATTATTGAGTTTGAAACAGGCGATATTTGCGGAATGAAACCCGAGTATATATGTAAACAAGGAATAGCTCGTACATTCCAGGTCGTACAACCTTTTGGGAACCTTACATTACTAGAAAACGTAATAGTTGGTGCTTTTAATACAGTGCATAAATACGATGATGCTGAAAAAATAGCTATGAAGCAGCTCGAATTTATGGGAATGGCCCGCA
Source organism: Sporosarcina sp. P29 (assembly GCF_002743265.1). Classification (NCBI taxonomy): domain Bacteria; kingdom Bacillati; phylum Bacillota; class Bacilli; order Caryophanales; family Caryophanaceae; genus Sporosarcina; species Sporosarcina sp. P29. The sequence continues at coordinate 57,175 of NZ_PDYX01000008.1, forward strand.
AAGCAGATACGGTCATGAAAGATTTAACTTTTGCTGAACAGAAGAAAGTAGAAGTGGCACGGGCACTTGCGACAAAGCCGAAGTTGCTTTTCTTAGACGAGGTTATGTCAGGACTCAATCCTTCTGAAGTTAATGAATTTATTGAGTTAATAAAAGATATTCGTGATCAAGGGATTACAGTATTCTTTATTGAACACTTAATGTCAGCGGTCATGGCACTATCAGATCGTGTAGTGGTTATGCATCTCGGTGAGAAAATTGCCGAGGGAAAACCAGAAGATGTTACGAAGGATCCAAAAGTAATAGAAGCTTACCTTGGGGAGGAGATCGCATGATAGAAGTAAAAAACTTACAGGCGGGTTATGGAAATATAAAAATCTTGCGCGATATCTCTTTCGAAGTAAAGAAAGGTGAAGTAGTAAGTATACTTGGCACGAATGGTGCTGGGAAAACAACTACCCTGCGGGCTATTTCTGGCATACTTCCCATTTGGTCAGGAGAAATATACTTTGACGGGAAACCTATCCATAATTCGACATCTGAACAAATTGTAAAAAGTGGTCTTGTGCAAGTACCTGAAGACCGCAAACTATTTACAGATATGACAGTGCAAGAAAATTTAGAATTAGGTGCATTTATTCCAAATGCGCGAAAACATCTAACGAGAAATTTGGATTATTGTTTTGAACTGTTTCCTATCTTAAAAGATCGTAAGTCACAAGTCGTAGGTACGATGAGTGGTGGTCAGCAACAAATGGTAGCCATTGCTAGAGCGTTAATGGCTGAACCGAAGTTATTGATATTAGATGAACCTTCCATAGGGTTATCTCCATTGCTGACGAAACAAGTATTTGATATTATTTCTGAAGTAAAAGAAAACGGCGTTACTATATTGTTGGTCGAGCAAAATGTTAACCAAGCGCTACGACTTGCTGATCGTGGATACGTGATTGAAAATGGTGAAATTGTTATAGAAGGAAATGCGAATGATCTATTAAATGATGAGAATTTGAAGGCATCCTATTTAGGGATTACTACGTAAATATATTTCCTATATTAAATAGTAAGGAGGCAAAGTGACTGTGATTAAATCTTTTCATAAAATGTTTGAAATTCTCTCTTTGTTTACGATGGAACGTACGAGTTTAGCTATAAGTGAAATAGAAGAAGCCAGCAATATTCCTAAAAGTACGATTTTTAGGATCTTGAATACGTTAGAAAGTGGAGGATTTATCACTAAGAATCCAGAGAATCATCGTTATTCATTAGGAGCTGAATTCTTTCGACTCGGAAGTATCTTCAATAGCCAATTAGATTTTCGTTCGGTTGCATTGCCTTTCATGAAAGAGTTGGCGAAAGAATCATCTGAAACAATTGAGCTAAACATTATTGATGATTTAAGCAGAGTGTGTATTGAAAAAATCGACAGTACGTTAGCTGTACGAAACTTTGTCAGAGTTGGGGATCGACATCCTATTCATTTAGGTGCTTCAGGAAAAATACTGTTGGCGAATCTTCCCGACAATGAGATGGAAGAAAAAGTACTTCGAATTGAAAAGGAACTAGGTAAACCACAGAAGAAGTTAAGGGAGGACCTAATACGAATTCGGGAACGAGGGTATACTTTTACAAAAGGCGAAAGGGTACCAGGGAGTTTTGCTATAGCTGCTCCTTTGTTTGATGTATATGGCGAGACTATCGGTAGCATTACATTAGCAGGACCTATCCAGCGTTTATCCGAAGAGCGTGAAAGTTTCCTGATTCAGTTATTGATAAACTCTGCAAAAGATATATCTAAAAATCTAGGTTTTTCAGACTCTAAATAATTTTTCAGGAGAGATTCTATGGAAATGTTTATCCAAAGAGTGACTGACTACTCTTTTGAAGATATAGATCAGACAACGTTGGAATCTGCAAAAAAAGTATTGATTGATACAATAGGTGCAATGATTGTAGGTGTCTACGATTCAAGTACAGAGCAGCTTCTGGATGAAGTTGAACCACTGCATCCAGGTACATATCAAATTATTGGTAAGAAAAAGACAGTTGATTTAAATTCGGCTGCTTTCATTAATGGTGTAGCGACGGTCGCTGTGGAGCTTGATGAAGGTAATCAGTTTAGTAAAGGTCATCCCGCGGCTCATGTCGTCCCTGCAATGCTTACGTATGTGCAAACAAAAAAGGAGTATTCAGGAAGGAATTTTATTTATAATCTCATAAGATCCTATGAAGTATGTTCGCGCTTCGGCAGAGCAACCACATTATTGTCAGACGCTCATGCTCATGGTACATGGGGGGTTGCCGGATCTGCAGCGAGTATTTTATTAATGGATGACGTGCCGGTAAGAGAAATGATGGATGGTTTAAATATCAGTGCATCATTTGCAATGCCGACCATGTGGAACGCTGCAATTGAGGGTGCGTTAATCCGTAATGTCTACGTTGGGCAATCAATTGAATCTGGTATAAAAGCCGCATCACTATTAAGAGCAGGTTATTATGCGCCAAAGCATAATATGGAATATGTGTTCAGTCAAGTTATTGGTAGTGATTTCGACTTTACCTCTTTTGATGGTTCTAGTAATTCTGGTTGGGATATCAATCGTAATTATTTTAAAACGCATGCATTTTGTCGTTATACACATGCACCATTGGATGCTTTTCAAGCGATCATAAAAGAAAATGATATACAACCATCAGATATAAAAAGCGTTACTGTCTCTACCTACACGAGAGCTTCTACTCTTGATAGTAAGGAATGTGGTAACTCCTTGTCCGCAAAATTCAGTATCCCATATGCATTATCAATATGGCTGCATAAAAAAAAGACCGACCAAACAGTTTTTAATGAAAACATTCTAGATGATCTAGCAATTAAAGAAACAGCTAAAAAGATTCAAGTAGTTCAATCAGATGAATTTGACAGGGATTATCCTTCAAATATGCCAGTTGAAATATTAGTAACTTTGCACTCTGGAGAATCGTTTAGACAACGACTTGATAATGCAAATGGCGCGCCTGGAAGCCAGATGACTCGACAGGATATTATTGATAAGTTTAAAAGTAATACTAGTCCCTTCATCTCATCTTCTAAACAGAATGAAATTATTGCCTGGATAGCTGATATAGAAAGTAAATCCGATATGAACGATCTACTGAATTTACTTTGTTGCTAACATAGTACTAACAAAGAAAAAATATACGAACTATGCAGACGGAGGGGAGTTTGTCCATGCTATATGAGATGAGTAAGTTAAATGAAAGAGATAAATATCGTTTATTGACTAGCTGTATAGTGCCTAGACCGATTGCATGGGTAACTACTATAGACACCCAAGGAATTGTAAACACGGCTCCATTCAGCTTTTTCACTGGTGTCTCAATAGAGCCTCCTTTAGTGATTTTTGCAGTTGAAAGAAGAAAAGGCGAGAAGAAAGATACAATCGTCAATATTGAAAACACAAAGGAATTTGTGATTAATATAGTAACTGAAAAGAATGTTAAGCAAATGAATGAAACTTCACCAGATTACGAGCCAGAAATCGATGAAATGCAAAGTGCTAAGTTAACACCTATTCCATCTCATTTTGTTAAGCCTCCTTCTATCAAAGAGTCTCCCATTCATTTAGAGTGCACGCTAGACCAAGTAATTGAAATCGGATCTTCCCCACATAGCTTAGTAATAGGAAAAGTAGAATATATTACAGTGGAGGACGTATTGATTGATGATGGCAGAATCTCTATGAAGGATTTGCAAGCTGTAGGGCGTCTGGGTGGCAAGTGGTATACCGAAACAGCAAATCTATTTGAGTTGGATCGATTGGACTGGAGAAAGAAAGAAGTATAAAAATGGAGGTATGTGCAATGAGAAATCAAACAGAAAAAAAGGGTCCATTGGATGGTATTCGTATATTGGATCTTTCCACAATGATTGCAGCGCCTTATGGAGCAACATTGCTAGGTGACTTTGGTGCTGAAGTTATAAAAATTGAAATGCCGGGTAAAGGTGATACGCTTCGGGGGATGGGACCGTTTAAGGGGGATGAACCTTTACGTTGGCCTACCATGGCAAGAAATAAAAAGTCATTAACTTTAGATTTGCACGATGAAGCAGGTCAGAACATCTTGAAGCAGTTGGTTGCTAAATCTGATGTTGTCATAGAAAATTTCCGACCAGGAACACTTGAAAGCTGGAACGTAGGATATGAAGACCTAAAAAAAGTGAATGATAACTTAATTATGATTCGTGTTACAGGTTATGGACAAACAGGACCTTACTCACATAAAGCTGGTTTTGGTACTCCTGCTACTGCATTTAGTGGGTTTACATATTTACATGGTTTTACTGACCGTCCGCCGATTAGTCCTTCATTTTCATTGGTTGATTACATTACAGGTATTCATGTAGCGTTTGCCACTACTACGGCGCTATATCATCGTGATGCAACAGAGGATGGGGTTGGACAGTATGTAGATATGGGCTTATATGAAACTGTTTTTAGAATGATGGAATTCCTTGTAACGGATTATGATCAAAATGGTATCATAAAAGAACGTTCTCCAGGTTTAAGTGGCCATTCAAGTCCAGCGGGCACTTTTCAAACGAAAGATGGTCATTGGGTTGTTCTAGTAACTAGTTCTGACCGTACATTTGACCGTCTTGCAGAAGCAATGGATCGAAAAGATATGCTAACAGATGAGCGTTTTCATACAAATGCCGTTCGTCTACAGCATTTTGAACTAACGAATGGGATTGTGGCGGATTGGGTAAAGACGAAAGATAGAGACGAACTGCAAAAACACTTGGATGATTTTGGTGTACCAATTAGTCCTATCAATAGTATTGAAGACATTTTTAACGACGAACAATTTAAGGCTAGAGAAAACATTGTAGAAGTGGAGCACCCGAGGTTAGGGAAAATGAAAATGCCAGGTATTGTTCCGAAGTTTTCTGAAACACCAGGTTCTATTCGAAATATTGGTCCTGACTTAGGCGCTAACAATGAAGAAGTACTAAAAGAAATCATAGGTTTAACGGAAGAAGAAATTGAGGATTTGAAAAATAAAAAGATTATTTAAGGAGCGATCTATTAATGGACGACATTAAAGAAGTAAGGATTACTGAAGTTAGTCCGCGAGATGGTTTCCAAAGCATTTCTCAATTCATACCTACAGAAGAAAAAATAAAAATTCTTAATCGCATTATTAATTTAGGATTTCCACAAGTAGAGGTTACATCATTTGTACATCCAAAAGCTGTACCACAAATGAAAGATGCAGATGAAGTATTGCGCGGAATCGAACGTCCTGAAGGTGTATTATTGCGTGCATTAGTGCCTAATCTGAGAGGATTAGATAGAGCAATTGAAGCAAAAGTGGATAAGGCAAAACTCATGCTATCTGCAACAGACGCACACAGTTTGCACAATGCCAACGCGAAAACGTTTGATGCAATGCGGGACTTTTACTTGCTTGTTGACAGGTCGCAAGGAACGACTGTACATGTCAGTGGTTCAATATCTGTAGCATTTGGATGTCCTTATGAAGGGATCGTACCGATTGAACGTCATATTGAAATATGTGAGCGGTATGAACAATACGGTATTACCGAAATTTCATTGGCAGATACGACAGGTATGGCGAATCCTGAAAGTATTAAACGTATCATCCATGGCTTGAAGGAGAAATTTCCACACTTCAAATTTTCACTTCATTTACACAATACGAGAGGTATGGCATTTGCGAATGCGGTAGCCGGCTTTCAAGAAGGAATTGTGGATTTTGACAGTGCACTATCAGGGTTGGGCGGATGTCCATATGCACCAAATGCAAGTGGGAATATTGCAACAGAAGATATAGTACATGGCTTTGAAGAGATGGGAATCCGAACGAATCTAGACTTGGATGCTATCATAACTGAAGCACGAAAGTTAGAAACTAGCTTTCCAAGCTATTCTAACAGCTTTATTTTGAAAGCTGGTAAATGTTCGGATCTCCATATCGCACCAGGTAAACAACAAAAAATTGGGGATTAACTTTATGAAGAACTAGAATATTTTCTGAGAATATGTCTTTGTATTAAAAAGCATTCTCGCTCTCTCAAGAGAGCAAGAATGCTTTTTCTATTCTCGCAATAGTTATAGCGTACATAAATACTCTTCCAACCACTGATCCGCATCCTCTTTTGAAGAAACGTCTCCATTTAGCTGGCTAACTTCTAAGTGTAGCAAGATCTTAGAGAAAGTTGGACCCGGCTTCAGTCCTGCTTTGACTAAATCACCGCCATTCAAATAGCTTTGCAGCTTGTTACGATCATATAAATACTCCATAACGGATTCCTGATAGGGCACTTGATTAGCCACTAGAATAAACAGAATAGCTTCATCGGAGTAGTCATGTAAAAACAGATGGTAGTCTCCTGTTTGTGTAGACTCATTCCATTGTTCATGTTTTTGCAACTCCATGATTTCTTCCAATAACTTTTTCCTGTTCTTCCGCAACGTGAATTTCTCTGCGGCATACAAGCTATCATTACAATAGAAGGGGAGTAAAAAGTAATTGAACCAACTAGGTTTTTCAGCGATTTTTAAATTCGTAATCTTACGTACTTGTTCGTTGTAAATTTGTTCTAGATTTTCAGCCGTAGCAACCGATGCATCCAACTGTTTTTCATTCACACCGAACTGTTGCCAAACATTCAGTTCAAACAAGCGTCGGATGACTTCTTGCGGACTGCCTTCGGTAAATAAACGGATCATCTCTTCGTTAATGCGTTGAGGTGACAAATGGATTACTTTATCGATAGACTCAAGCGCCAATTTTTCTGTCTGTTCATCCATCGAAAATCCGAAACGTTGTTCAAAACGTACCGCTCGGAAAATACGAGTAGGGTCTTCGACAAAACTAATATTATGAAGAATTTTGATTTTCTTCTCACGTAGATCATTCTGCCCGCCAAACGGATCAATCAATTCACCGAACGCTTCGGCATTGAGATGGATGGCCATGGCGTTGATCGTGAAATCACGTCGCTGCAAATCATCGCCGAGAACGGATGTCTCGATCTCGGGTAGGGCGGCAGGCTGTTCGTAATATTCGAGTCGAGACGACACGACATCGATCGACAAGCCAGATAGTGTATTCCATGTCGCTGTGCCGAAACTTTCATGTTCAATGACGTCGCCACCATGTGTTTCCATCAAGCTATTCGCTAATTCAATTCCATTACCTTCCGCCACGATATCAATATCGAAATTTGGCTTGTCCAATAAAATATCTCGTACAATCCCGCCAATTAAATAGACAGGCATGTTGATCCGGCTGGCTGTTTCTCCGATTTCTTTCAACAGCTGGAAAGCTTCTCCTGCCAGTTGCTTTTGCATTTTATTAATGATTTCATGGGAAGGTGGAGTGTCTGCTGTTTTTATATCTGTCATCATATCGCTGTACAGAACTTGGATAATATTCGATCTAGTCACAATGCCAACGATTTCTCCGTCTCCGATGACAGGCAAACGACCGATATTGTGTTTAATGACAAGCTCTTGGATTTCTTCGAGTGAAGTATCCGGCTCAATGGTATACATTTTAGTCGTCATATACGCTTTTACAGGCGCATGACCGAGTCCGTGGTGATTCCCTTTATCGAGATCACGTCGAGTAATGAGACCGACTAGTTTGTCATTTTCGACAACCGGGTAGCCAGAGTGTCCGTAGCGATACATACGACGTCCTGCTTCTTCGATCGTTGTATCAGGTGTCAGTGTTTTAACAGGAGAAGTCATCAGCTCTTTTGCGGTAATCGCTGGCCGCAGTATTGTTTCCAAACTGCTGTTGATATCTTCAAGAATCGCTTCTTTATCTCCTTTTTTCACCGTGGCGGAACCTGCATGTTTGTGTCCGCCACCGCCAAGCTTTTTCAGAATGGGTTGCAATGTGATGCGTTCTGAGTTTGCACGTCCCACGATAAACACGGAGTTTTTCATTTTAACAACAGCAATGACCGCATCGGTTCCTTTAACGCCTAACACCTTTGTTGTAATCAACGCAAGGCCGTTTACGAAATGATCTAACTCATGTGTGCTGACGGCAATTTCAAGACCATCTACTTCATGAATTTCAGTATGGGTAAGAAGTTGATCTAATAAATCTTGCTGTTCGAATGTCAACGTTTCTTCCGCGAAACTCCCGACCATTTCGAGGCTCATTCCTTGCTCAAGCAGATAAGCAGCTGCCTTCATATCCCGTACCGTGGTGCTCGCATATGTAAATTTTCCTGTGTCTGTATACAGGCCAAGCCCGAATAATGAAGCTTCGAAACTTGAAATAGCTATATTCTGTTTACGTATTTCTTCAATAAGTAGAGTGACCGCAGCGCCAGTTAATTCAACGATACCTTCATCATATTGCACATCATTTTCACCTTTTTGGTGATGGTCGTAGACGATGATTTTTCGCTTAGATGCATCGAAATCGTCAGGAAGTTTGCCGATTCTAGCTAAAGATGCAACGTCGACGATAATCATTTCCGTCACTTGTTCCCAGTCGACTTGAGCGCTTGGCACAAAGTCGAAGACATCCCGATACATATTTAAGAAACGTTGTACGCGACTTTCGAGCTTATCTGAAATAATTAGTTGTGCGTCCGGATACAGTTTTTTCGCCGCAATCATTGAAGCAAGTGCGTCGAAGTCTGTATTGACGTGTGAAGTAATAATTTGCACGGGTAGTACCTCCTATTTGAAAGTGGTTCAAGTAGTATAAAAAGAAAAGTAACCACCCTCTATCCTGACCAAGTGGAAGGTGGTTACTCGTTAATTTCGATTGTGTTCATGAGACCAGTTTATCATCTTCAACCAATATGTTCAATTCAGTCTAGTAAATGGTACTTGCCTTAACCCATATACACACTTTCGCACGTACCGGCTACTGGCTCATAGAAACAGTGATTTTTAAATTGCCCTGTAAACGGCTGACCATACCAAGTAGGTGGGCAGGGGGCGTATGGATTAAAATACCATAACGCATAGTGGGCGGGATGTTGACGCCAGTTTGTTAGAGTCCGTTCAGCTAATCTTTTTTCAGAAGCTCGAGCGCGTTGGTAGAACAAGTTTCCTTTTTGCACCGCTTCAAAAGAATAATTATTGCCTTGTATTTGGAAAATGACATCGTTTATAGACCGCACATCTCTGAAGTCTAGACAATCGGCTACTGCACGATTCACGATAACATTTCCGACATATAACATACCTTGATTACCTTCGGCCTCGGCTTCCGCTCTCATCATTCTTGCCATTAAGTCGACATCTGAATCTCGATATTTGACTCTCGCCATAGTTTTCACCTCATTCATAGTGTATGAGAACAGCGGGTAATGATGTGACATTTTTAGAAGGAACTATAGAAGTACTTCGAAGAAAATATTGAATGTAGATCGTCGAATAGGCTTATATTTTTAAAAAGTAGGGTAAAGGTTAATAGTTTGAAAAATCTGGACTAAGGATTTAGACTGTGCATAGGACAGTACATTTCTATACAATCACTGTGAAAATAGTATTTTAGTGTCTGCTAGTATTTACGATAATCACATTGTGATAGCATTACTGCATACGCATTCAGTTTTCCGAAAAGTGGGAATGTATTCCGATGTGCATCACTAATGTAGTGTTGAACTATTTACATAAAGAGGAGGAAAGCCAATGGCTGATAATAATTCGAACAACCCGAAGAACACAAATGAAGTTTCCGATCCGGGACGCCGTAATTTTGTTAAGAACACAGGAATTGCTGTCGGAGGTGTAGCCGGTGGTGCGCTACTTGGCGGTCTATTCAGCAGTCGATCTAAAAACGATACGAATTCGAATACCGCTGGGGATAAAGGAAGCGGTAAAGAAAAGCGATATGAAGAAGCGCGTATGTATTTCACACGTATTGCTGATTTCGCTATTTTGGAACAGGCAGTGGAGCGAATCTTCCCTGAAGATGATAACGGTCCTGGAGCGATAGAATTAGGAGTTCCTTATTATATCGATAAACAGTTGGCAGGTCCTTATGGATCCAATGTCGGCGATTTCAGACAAGGTCCTTTCATAGGTTCTAAAGCAGCGGCTTCGGACTCTAGCCTCGACCGTGGGCAGATTTTCATTAATGGTTTACGAACAATGGATGCCGAGAGCCAAAAACGCTTTGATACGAATTTCGTTAAAGCGACCGAAGATCAGCAAGTAGAAATTATGACGGACTTTGCAGATGACAAAGTGGAAGTCAAAGGCATTAGTTCAAAAGGATTCTTTAATTTATTGCGTTCTACTACGCTTGAAGGCGCGTATTGTGATCCGTTATACGGAGGCAATCGAGATATGAAAGGCTGGAAAATGAAAGAATATCCAGGTGCTATCGCATCGTATGCCCATATGATAGAAGAAGATAAGTTCGTGAAAATGGATCAAGTGAGCCTGACAGATTATCAACCTAAATAAATGATAGGAAAGGGGAGAAAAGAATGGTAAAAACATTAGAAAAAGTAGATGCGGTCGTTGTAGGTTCAGGCTGGGCAGGTGGTATTGCAGCAGCTGAATTAACGAAAAAAGGATATAAAGTAGTTGGATTAGAAAGAGGGAAAGCGCAGAAGCGAGAAGATTTTGTCGGTGCAAAAGATGAACTTCGTTACGATGTGCGGAAACTCATGTTCCAAGAATTGAACAAAGAAACGTTGACGATCCGCAATACGCTGGATGAAACGGCGACGCCTAACCGAAGTAACGATACAAATGCGATTAATGGTACAGCTACTGGCGGTTCAGGTGTTCACTGGAACGGCATGGTCTATCGTTGGCTTCCAACAGATTTTGAAATGCATACGAAGACGGTAGAAAAGTATGGAGAGAAGATTATCCCGAAAGATATGCAGCTTCAAGACTGGGGTATTACATATGATGAATTGGAGAAGTATTACGATCAGTTTGAAAAAACAGCTGGTATTTCTGGTGAGCCGGATCCATTGCGACCAGATCAGCGTTCGGATGATTACCCGACACCCCCAATGAAAGAAACGGATATCATTCGTACCTTTACGAAAGCTGCTAAAGATTTAGGGTACCATCCGTATCGTATAGCTTCTGCAAATATATCCGAGACATATACGAATCCTGACGGAGAGACAATCAACGGATGTGTGTACTGTGCGTTTTGTGAAGCTTTCGGCTGTGACTTCGGAGCGAAAGCGGATCCGATTGCTACAGTGTTAGCTACAGCAAATAAAAGCGGTAAGTATGAGTTGCGCAATAACTCGTACGCAGTTCGGATTGTCCATGAAAATGGAAAAGCAGTCGGTATTAAATATGTAGATACGGAAACGGGGGAAGAGTTCATTCAACCGGCAGATATTGTCGTTGTGGCTGGATTCACCTTTACGAATACGCGTCTCATGTTATTATCCGAAATCGGCAAGCCATACAATCCAAAAGACGGAACAGGCGTGATTGGTAGCCATTTAACTGCTCACCAGCGCAACTTGACGCATACACGTGTACGTGGATTCTTTGATGAAAAGAAATTCAATCGCTATGCAGGTACCGGCGCACTTGGTGTGACGATGGATGATTTCAACGTGGAGCAACTGGATCACACGAAACTCGATTTCTTGCATGGTTTCTGTTTGCGTACGTCTCAAAGAGGAGATCGACCGATTACGAATAACCACGTTCCAGCAGGTGTCCCTTCTTGGGGGAAAGAATTTAAAGACAAGTCCATTTTCTATGCGAACCGTCGGATAGACGTTCAGCAACAAAATGGTGCGCTTGCTTGGCGTGAAAACTATATGGACTTAGATCCGACGTATACAGATATGTTTGGTGATCCATTGCTACGCGTCACGAGCAAGTTCCATGATCAAGACCGCAACATTGTCAGATATGCTCACCAAAGAGGTAAAGAGTTACTGGAACAAATGGGTGCCGATCATATTACCGTGCCTGAAATTACAGAGGAAACGGAATTTGATAAAACGTCATTATCTGACCATACAGGTGGCGGTGTAGTCATGGGAGACAATCCTGAAACATCCGCTGTCAATAACTATTCACAAGTATGGGATATGGATAATTTATTCGTCGTAGGGGCTTCTTCATTCCCACTTATGGGTAGCTCCAATCCTACAGCGACAGTTGGTGCTCTCGCGTATCGTGCTGCAGAAGGTATGATCAAGTTCTTAGAGAACGGCGGAGGCCAATTGGTTAAAAAAGAGGAAACAGCAAAAGCATAATTTGCCAAGAGGAGAGAGGAATCGAAACCTCTCTCCTTTCTTTCATACCTATTTAAGCGAGGAAAGATGCCTATGACTATACGATCCGTCCTCATACTTTTGGCAGCTGCTCTTTTTCTGAGTGCCTGCAACAAGACAATTGAAACGAATATGTCAGAGAAAATCCCAGATTTCGACTACACTACACAAGACGAGAATACACTGGGCTTGGATGATTTAACAGGCGATTGGTGGATTTCTTACTTCTCTTATACGCACTGTACGACCGTTTGCCCAAGAACGACGGCGAATATGGTCGGTATTCAGGAGAAATTAAAAAAAGACGGCTTCACCCCCCCTATCATTTCGTTCAGCATTGATCCAGACAATGATACACCGGAAGTTTTACGAGAATATGCAAAGGACTATGGTGCTGACCTACAGACGATGACGTTTTTAACAGGTTATGAGTTTGAAGAAATTCAAGATCTATCGGTTCATACGTTTAAAGCTTTTCTGGAAAAAGGGGCACTTGATCAGCGATCGCACAGTTTTTTCTTTTACTTAATAAATCCTGACGGAGAGATCGTCAAGCAGTATAACGGTATGAGCGATACGGAAAATGACTTGCTAGTAGCAGACGTGAAGAAGGTTTTAGGGAAGTAGCGTTTCTGTCATGCAAATAAAAAAGCATTCATTTACTCTAAAATAGAGTAAATGAATGCTTTTCTTTGTAAGATTTACGAACGCCATACTACAGATGAAAACAGCTATAGAAGATAGTTCTACTGATCTTTTATTATATAATTGTTTTAAAATATTAGAAAATATAGTAAAATGGAAACGTTTACTATACAATTGTGTTAGAACAGAATGAGGAGGTATGCAGATGAATGTTCCATTAGTTTTGACGCAATTCCTAGATCGTGCCGTTACGCTGTATGGGGGTAAGGAAGCGATTTTTGGAGAAGAAGGACGCACTTTTACATACGCACAGTTAAACGGTCGTGTAAATCAGCTATCACGTGGTTTACGTGACTTGGGTATTGAAAAAGGAAATCACGTAGCGTATTTATGTGGAAACTCGATTGAAATGCTTGAAGGCTTTTATGGACTCTATCAAGTAGGTGGCGTCATGGTACCGTTAAATACACGACTGAAGCCAGAAGATTATGTATTCATTTTAAATCATAGTGAGTCGAAGTTGTTATTTGTTGACCAGGACTTATATCATCTCATCAAACCGATTGAGCACTCGCTCGACACGGTAGAGAAAATTATTATTCATCATAATCAAGATGATTCAAACGCAATAGATTACAATGTCTGGCTCGAATCTTTCTCTACGGATTCATTTGACCGTGCGGACGTGCAAGAAGATGACGTGTGTAGTTTACTCTATACGAGTGGAACAACAGGTAATCCGAAAGGGGTTATGCTAACGCACCGCAATAACTATTTGCATGCTATGAGTGCGATGCATCATTTGCGTGTGACCGATGATGATGTGCTACTTCATGTGTTGCCGATGTTCCATGTCAACGGCTGGGGGTCACCATTTTATTATACGGCGAACGGAGCTTCTCAAGTTTGCTTACGTAAAACGTCGCCGCAGACTATTATCGAAGCGATTCAACAGCATAAAGTCACGATATTGCATATGGCACCGGCTGTGTTGAATTTGCTCTTCCAATATTGTGAAGAGCATAAGCCAACGTTCACGCATAAGATCCGCGTGATTGTTGCGGGTTCTGCTCCGCCTCCATCCTTCATCTCACGTGTGGAAAAAGAACTCGGTTGGGAATTCATTCAAGTCTATGGCATGACGGAAACTTCTCCGTTAAGTTTGTTCTCGACGATTCGCTCGACTGTCCAACATTTATCCGATGAAGAGCAGCTTCAGTTAAAAGCAAAAGCAGGCTATTCGATGATCGGTGTAGATGTCCGTTTAGTTGACGATTATGGTGAAGAAGTAGCCAAGGACGGTCAGCAGACAGGTGAAATCACAGTCCGTAGTCATGGGGTTATGAAAGGCTATTGGAAGAACAAAGAGGCGACTGATGAAGTGTTACGTGACGGCTATATGATGACAGGGGATATGGGGACGATTGATGAGCATGGCTACGTCAATATCGTTGACCGCAAGAAAGACATCGTCATTAGTGGCGGTGAAAATATTTCGTCTATTGAAATCGAAGGTGTGCTCTATGACCATCCCGCTGTTCTAGACGCTGCGGTCATTGCGGTGCCTCACGAGAAGTGGGGAGAGACGCCGCATGCCTATATCGTATTGCGTGGCGGTTCAGTAACGACCGAGCAAGATATTATAGACTTCACGAGAGCGAATCTCGCACATTTTAAAGCAGTAACAGGCGTGACGTTTGTGGATGAGCTGCCCAAAACAGCGTCAGGTAAAATCTTGAAAGTGCAGATTCGGGACGATTACTGGGAAAAGGTAGGGAAAACGGGTCGTAAAGTGAATTAATAAAATGATGGGCATTCTTTCGTTCTATAAAGAGCGAAAGAGTGCCTTTTATTATGAAGAAGTAGAAGGATTCAGGAACAGCTGCATCCAGTTCTAAGAGAGTAAAAAGATTGTGAAAAAAACTTTTTAAAAAACTTTTGAAACTTTTTCGGGAATCCTCCGTCTGTAGGGTGCGCAAATGATAATAGGGGGATTCACATGAAGAAAATATATAGCTGTGTTCTGTTACTTGCGAGCTTACTGTTATTTATAATGGGAAATGAAGCCAAGTGGAATTTGAATGAAGTACCATTGTTCCATGAGCAATCAGCTACAGCTTTTGCAGAAACTATACAAAACAAACCGTTTATTACAGAAAAAGAATTTGATCAGGTGTTGACGCTAACAAATAACCAACCGATCTATATGAAGGAAAAGAACCTTATCCGAATCGGTGAACTACAAGCCAATCAAGCGGTTGCCTTGATAGGAGAAGATGAGGAGTATTACGAAATTCGAGTAGGCAAGATGCCAGCTTTCATTCGTAAAGGTCAGGCAAAAGTAGAAAAGAACGTGTTGAAAGCTCCATTACATACAGAACGACTGGGCTCTGTAAAAACCGCCCAAACAACGCCTGTGTATACAGATTCGAATATTGAAAGTGATGTCCTCATTCAATTAAGAAAAGGCTATCGCTACCCGGTCATACAGGAAGAAAAAGACTGGTATCTCATCAAAGTAGGTGAGCGAGCAGGTTATATCCACAAGCCTTCAGTAAAAATGGATGAAGGATTACCGGTGCTGCTGTATCACCAAGTGCTACCTCGTAAACAGATGAAAACGGAGATGAGTACCATTTCACTCGAAAGCTTTGAGAAACAGATGGCGTATTTGGCTGATGAGCAATTTACGACATTGACCTCACAACAGTTGTATGATTATTTAGAAGGCCGACTTGTTGTACCCGAGAAGGCGTTAATTATTACATTTGATGATGGTTTATTGTCATCCAAAGAATATGCCTATCCCGTCTTGAAACGATATGGCTTTACTTCGCCACAACATATTATTTCTGCCCGTATGGATAGAGAAAAAGGTGGTCCGGCATTTGACGGTGGAGGATTGCTGAAATATTTGAATGTAGAAGACTTAAACGAAATGAACGATGTATTTCAGTTCGAAGCCCACACTTGTGCATTACATGAACTAGGTAGAGAAAGTGGAGCTGGCTTAGTATTTGAACATACAGAAGAAGAAATTATTGAAGACTTGCAGACCAACTTACAACACGTACCTTCAGCCGTTTCTATCGCATACCCGTATGGACAATATAATGAAGAGTTCATTGCGGCGGCTAAAGAAGTAGGGTTACTGATCGGCTATACAACAGTCGAAGGATATGCCAATATGGATCAGTCCAATTATGAAGTGAACCGCTTTGGCATGACAGAAAAAAGGTCATTCAAGGATTTTGCAACGTATGTTGACGGAGACATGATATGGCCATAGAAGAGAGTGACTAACCCAAATGAATGAAATGGATCAAATAATGAATGAACATTCGCATTATTTAGTGCGTATCGCTTATTTATACGTGAAAAACTGGTCGACCGCGGAAGATGTCGTGCAAGAAGTCTTCGTTACGTATTTCCAGAAAAGTGACCAGTTCCGTAATGAAGCTTCAATTAAAACGTACTTAACGAAAATGACCGCTAATCGTGCAAAAGATTATTTGCGCTCCTGGAAACATAAGAAAGATGTGGTGTTCGAGTCGATTTTTGTATCTACTAAAAGCTCGGAGCAACAATTACTCGAGCAAGAGCAGCTAGCTTCACTCGAAAAGCATTTATTTCAGCTGCCATTGAAATACCGCGAGCCATTACTTTTATATTATTATGACGAGCAATCGATTGCCGAGATCGCAGAATTTCTTGAGCTTAATGAAAATACGATCAAGACTCGATTACGAAGAGCGAAGTTGCAACTTAAGGGATTTTTTGCGGAAGAGGAGGTAGAAACCTATGAATGATTTTAAACGAAAACTGGACCAAATGATGGGAGATACAACGGAACAGGAGCGACGAATCAAACAGCGGGTACATGAAAACCTTCAACCTTCGCAAAGGAGGCAGTTTTCTTGGCAAGCGCTGCTAGTTACGGCGGCACTACCGGTAGTCGCTTTGTTATTAGTATTTAACTTTGTTTCAGATAGTCAACTGTCTGCTGATCAAGGTCCAGGAACGCCCTATGATCCACTTGACGATATGGCTTTGATTTCTGCGTTGCAAAAGAAAGATCAACTATCCGCTATTGATTACGAAGAATTTTCTTCATTACCCGTCGTGAGAAAAGTAGACGGTCTATTATATGTCGATGACGAATCGTTTTCACTTCAGTGGAGTCCGGATACGTATCATCCAGTTATAGAACGTAAAGCAGACCTGTACGATGCCTCAGTTTATGATCCGGGGGACGTAGTACGGACATTTACGAATACGAATAGCCACTTACCGACGTATACAGGTGTCTATTATGAAGTCGTCGCCGTTCCTGGAGATCGTGTTGTCTTGCAAAACGGCAAGTTGAAAGTCAATGGGAACGAGTTATCATCCGAACTGATGGATCGGTATAAGGAACAACATGTAACGATTGCTGGTGGCTATGATCAGCTGTTGAACGCTCGGGAATACTTATTATTGAACCATTTCCCAGCTAAAGACACAGTGCAAGGAGCGACGATCACGCCTATACACAAGATTTATGGCAAACTGATTGGTGTAGCAACCGAAGAAAAAACGGAATCTATCTATATAGATTATCTAACAGATCAACTTAAGAGCGACTATACGCCCGAGCAGTACTTTGATTTATATTTATACGATCAGCTAACTGGTTTGAATAAACTACCTGAATCTGCGGTGTTCGCACAATCAAGCCGAATAGGAGAGTTATTCCTTGAAGCATCGTATCGTAAAGCTATTCCGATTGCCAATGACAAAGTAGAAATACGTTATCAATATGGTCGAGAAGGTGTCGTGGAGCAAGTGTTCACTATGGGAAGGGATACAAGCTCCGGGCAATGGATAGTGGAAAAATAAAGGCGTATACGCTGTAAAGGAGGTGATGCCCGAACGATCACGCAAACCAGGTTGGCACCTGTTCAGCACTAGCCGTCAACCAACCGCTCGCTTATTGAGCCAGCCTGGTTTTCATTAGTTGTAACATAAGCAAGAACAATGGGAAGCATTAACGAAGTAAGAAATAGAAAAAGCACCAGGCCGGCACCTGTTTTGCATAAGCCGTCAACCAACCGCTCGCTATATAGAGCCGGTCTGGTGTGTATACATAAAGATTTATATGGAACGAGATAGAAACGAAGTCCATCTACAATAAGTAAGGGATGTTGTCCGCATGCTCTTGCTTGCATTGAGAGTTACATGATGAAATACTAAACGTGTATACTCACAATAGGAGATGATACTATGGCACTCAGCAGAAAAGATTACTTACAGAAAATCATTGGATTACATGAACGCTTGATCATAGCCTCAGAAGAATACGAAGGTGTTTCTGAAGAATTCATTTCAAAACAAGAGCTCGATATTCCAGGGATGAAAGAACAATGGGTAGTAAAAGTAGAAGAGTTCAAGCAGATCTTAGCCGACATGAATGCATTGGAAGTTCCGAACGCGTTTGAAACGGAAGGCAATGAACTAAAAGAAGCGTATACTATATTCGTCAACTGTGTAGAAGAGAAGACGGAGAAGTTCAGCGTAGAGACTATGGAAAACGGCGAGCTCGATGCCCTTCAGTCGAAAGAAATGCATGCTGCGGAAGATATGGAAGAATTGATTGAGAGTATGTTTGAGAAATAAGATGTAAAAAGTTATAAAAAAATAAAGAAAAATTTAAATGGCAGATATACTTTTAGTAAAAGTTGTCTGCTGTTTTTTTGATAAAGTTATTAATTATCGAAAATTGACGAGTGACTATTCATGGAGGTACGACGAGAAGGTTAAATTAGTCCCTTCAATCGAGCGTTTTGTTCCACTCCATGGGAGAGTTTTGCTACTAGCAATAACCTAAGAACTTAAGCAAACTACAAAAAAGATTTAGTGCGTGTGGAAAAAACATTTCCACACTCTGTATCCTTTTTTCTATCTGACTCTATATAGTGTGCGAAGGGGGAGTCAGCGATGACATATTGTTTATTAGTTTGCCAACCGAGATATGCTGCAGGCTTGATGGGCAAAAACATTTCAACTATAGGATATGTAGTAACGATCAAAATGTCATAAGTTTAGGTTCTATACTTCTTGTTAGTAATAGAAATTTGCTACCCTATAAATAAAGATGCCGTAAAGCGTAATGCGCACCTTATTAGCAAATCAATGTTATACATGTATAATAGACACCATAAGAATGATCTGGAGGCTTTAAAAAATGAGCACAACAAAAATTATGAATATAATGAAAAAATTAATAGAGCAAGATCCATCACTCGCAATTAGTGAATGGCAAGGGACATGTCATTATGTAGTGGGGGAAATGATGTCGCTCGAAACGAAAGACTTGCAGGAGATTGATTTGGAAGGGATTGCGAAGCCAGGAGAAAAACAAGTGATGCCGATTGAATTATTGATCGCTGCGGCCACTACTAGTTTCGGGGTTACATTCCACTTAGAAGCGTATAATCAAGGAGTGACTGTAGACAGAGCGGAAATCGTTTTCAGTGGAGTATGCGATAAAGCACCGTTTTTAGGAATTCAAAGTGGCAATAGCGGGATTATGAAGCCGATGATCGTGTTATCTGCCGAGTCCACTACGAATAAAGGGCAACTGGCTGAAATCGCAGCTATTGCGGTTGAACGTTCACCCATTCTTTCTAGTTTGAAAGAAGAAGTTACATTGCATATTAAGTGATTTCATAGAGCTATAATGTGTTCATACAAATAAATACGCCATCACCTTGTTCATTCAGATAAGGTGGTGGCGTATTTATTTACTTAAAATCAAGCGTTCTTTTCAAGTGGTGTAACTGCGATATTGCCACCTTCTTTTAAGAATTTGATCATTCCTTCAGCTGCACGATAAGCGAATGCGCCAATCGTAACGGTTGGGTTGTAGTTACCAGTATGCGGGAATGAAGATCCGCCTACGACAAATAGGTTTTCCATATCCCACATCTGTGAATAGGTGTTAACTGCGGAGTTTTCAGGAGAAGCTCCCATGATCGCACCACCAAAGAAGTGATCCGTAAAGAATTTATGGTCGAATACAGTATCATCTTTTACTACATCGACGTTCATTTGGTCTGCACCCATTTCTTTCATGATCTCTTCACACCGTGCGACTCCTGCTTTTGTTAGTTCAGCCGCCGCGATTCCACCGACCCAGCCGGAACCTACGATGACCGCATCTACTTTTTCAAGTTTTTTTACCATTGCATGTCCTCCTTAGTGTTTCTATTTTAATGCCCTTGGTAATCTCTTAGACTGACGGGATCCAGTTTGGTAAATTCATCAGATTCAATATAATTTGCGTAGGAAGCCACTGCGCCCGGAAACTCTTTCATTTTCCAGCCTTCCATATTGATATTGCCACCATACAACGGATCACAATAAGCACCTTCTAATGTGGCTTGTTTTAACAAAATGAAAAACTCAGAAGCTTTTACACCTCTCATCTGCACTTTGTTTGCCTCGACGTCGGTCATGATTTCCATTTGTTGTTCCTCAGTTGCTTTATCAAAAGTGACTTCGAAACGTTTTTGACTTTCTTCATCCATTTTACGTAACCCAAGCAGGAAGATCATGCCGCGATCCAAAATGGATTGTTCTCCACCAGGTCCAGCGGTTTGATCGACAGCTTTCAAATCGATTGCGTATGGAGCTTGTCGATAATCGTATGCATTGACACCCCAACGTCCTGCTAATTGTTTGTCAATATAATAGGGTACACCTAATTTAATAGCGCCTGGACCGAGTTCGTCTTCAGGAAAAATCTGTTCAGTTGCTGCATTTAACACTTTGAAATCTTGATGACGTGTGAAGAATTGACGTGCTTGCGTTACTTCAATACCTTTAGAGCTAGTGTTTTCAGCTGTCTTGTCATTTTTCTTATCCAAACCACCTGAAATCAGACCTCCGAAAAGAGATCCACCGACGAGTCCGCCAGCTACGAGTCCCGTGTTTTTCAGGAAGTTTCTCCGGCCTATGTCTTGCTCGTGTTGCGGTTTTCCATTTACGTCTTTGGGCGGTTGTTGATCTGCCATCATAATCCCTCCTTATAGATAAAAACGTAAGTATTATTTCACGAACTGAATATTGGGAGTATTGCATAAAGTGTACTATTTATCTTACCCGCATTTATCATATTTAGACAATAATATATTCAATTGTCATATTTATATTGAGTTTTTTTGATATAGTAAGTGGGAAAGTAGTAGACTGTGATAAGTGTCGTTATATATTTGAATCAATAAAATAGATCAAGTACGATAAGTTGCACTAAAAATGATACAATCATTTAAAGCATCAGATAAATTAATGGAAAATGAGCAATAATAAACAGAAGTTATGTATGGACAAACCACTTTATTTATTGCGACATACTAAAAAAGGGAGGATCTTAATGAAAGTAAAAATAGCTGTTATTTTATTTACAATGATACTTATGTTAAGCGGCTGCAATAAGAAAATCGAAACGAATATGTCTGAAACTGTCCCAGACTTTGAATTTACTACACAGGATAACGAACCACTTGGCTTGAAAGATTTAAAGGGCGAGTGGTGGATTGCTTATTTCTCTTATACGAACTGCATCACAGTATGCCCAAGAACGACCGCAAATATGGTCGGTGTTCAAGAAAGATTAAAAGAAGACGGCTTGACACCCCGTATTGTCTCTTTCGGTATAGATCCTGAAAATGATACACCAGATGTATTAAAGAACTACGCTGCAGATTTTGGAGCGGATCTCAGTACGATGAGTTTTTTGACAGGCTATGATTTTAAAACGATTCAAGAAATATCGAGAAACACATTCCTTTCTATATTAGAAAGTGGCGCTTTAGATCAACGTGCGCATAGCTATTATTTTTATTTAGTTAATCCAGAAGGTGTAATTGTCAAAAGATACGATGGTTTAACAGAGACTGAAAATAAATTGTTGATAGAGGATGTCAAGACAGTATTAGGTAAATAATGAGATACTATTCAATAAAACATAAACGCCTGTCTAATCGATTGATTAGACAGGCGTTTTTATTTTATTTGTTTACCATTTCGGTACACCGACATGGTTTTCCACCCATTCTTCATTGTAATGAATGGTTGAATTGGCTTTATGAAGAGGGACGACTTTAAATCGCTTCTCTTGATCTTTAATGACGCCAGTTGGTAAGAAGCGTGGATCTTCGATTGTTACAGTCTTTTGATCACCTGTTTGTTCTTTCGTTACAGAAAGTCTTGCAATTCCACCGAAGTTCGTATAGTCGAACGGTTGGGCAGAATAGAAATTACCAAGTGAGAAGAATACTTTGGTATTGCCCACTTCGCCATAGCGTTGTAAGACGTGTGGGTGATGGCCGAACAGTACATCGGCGCCTGCATCCGAAACGAATTGCGCCAGTTCTGCTTGATCTTCGGAAGTCTCCAAGTGATACTCAGGACCCCAGTGCAAAGAGACGATCGTCACATCTACCATAGGTTTCATTTGTTGGATTTCATTTTCCATCCGTTCACGATCGATATAGTTAACCAAGTACTCTTTGTCATGTAAATCGAGCTCTACATTTGTGCCGTACGTATAGGCAAGTACTCCAATTTTGATACCGTTAACTTCAACAATCCGTTGTGTTTTGCGGTCTTTAAAAGATTCATAAGCGCCTACATACTGCATGCCGTATTCTTGCGCATGTTCAATTGCTTTGCGAACACCATTTTCCCCTTTATCAAATGTATGATTATTGGCGAATGTAACCATGTCTACGCCAACATTTTGTAAAGCGGGTAGGATATGTTTTGGACTGTTGAACTTTGGATAAGTAGATAATCCAAGTTCCACACCGCCGGGCATAGATTCTTGGTTTGCCATGAGAAAATCAATACTTTCCATTTTCTCCTTTACTGCTTCGAATGCAAAATCAAAGTTAGGATACGTGTAAATAGGATTATGTAATAATACATCGCCAACCATACCGATTGTAGCCGTATGGATAATTGTTTCTTCCAACTTTTGATCTGGTTCTACTTCAGTCAATTTTTCAGATGAATCCTTTGTAGCAATTGGTGGGTCTTTTCTTTCTGCTTTAGCAGATAATGCGTGCTCTCTGTCGTTCCAATCGTTCCATAAAATTACGCCACCAATAATCCAAACAAAGATTAAAGATGTAACAAGCCATTTCCTCTTCACAAAAATCTCTCCATATCTACAAGTACTATTCTAGTAAGTCTCTAAAACTAACGATAGCACACTAGTAGAATGGTAAACAATTAAATATGTAAAATATAGTAATAAAATATTTTCTTCATCTTTTTTATATAGAAAACGCCAAACTTCGACAAGAATATCGAAGTCTGACGTTTTTATTATTATCATACATTTACTTTTGTTTGAATCAAGGCTTTTTGTTCTTCGACATTTTTAGTCGGCTTCTTCGACCAGATCGTCGCAAGAATAGGGCCAGAAATATTATGCCAGATCGCGCCCCATACGCTTGGAAGTGCAGCAAGTGGACCGAAGTGAGCAGTAGCAAGCGCTACACCAAGACCCGAGTTTTGCATACCAACTTCGAGTGAAATGGCCCGTCTGTCGTTTTCGTTCAATCCGAGTCCAAGTGCAATCAAGTACCCGAGAAGTAATCCGATACCGTTATGCAAGAACACAGCGATAAATACGATTAAACCTGAGCTTGCGACGTTACCAGCATTTGCGGAAGTAACCGCAGCCACAATGATGAGAATCGCGACAACCGAAATGATCGGTACGACGGATACGCTTTTCGCCACCGCCCCGGGGAAGAATCGTTGGATGAGTAGCCCTAGAACGATTGGAATAATAATCACTTGTACGATCGACTTAAACATCGACAACGCATCTACCGGAAGCCATTGACCTGCTAACAATAATAATAATAGTGGTGTGACAAGTGGTGCCAATAATGTGGAAAGGGACGTCATGGCCACAGATAATGCAAGGTTCCCTTTTGCCAGATAGACCATAACGTTTGAAGCGGTACCGCCTGGAACAGATCCAAGTAATACAAGACCGGCTGCTAGTTCAGGGGGCAGCTTCAATAAATAGGCTAAACCGAAAGCAACCAATGGCATCACAACAAATTGTGCGGCTACTCCAATGATTACGGGTAACGGGTTTGTCAGAATGATTTTGAAGTCCACTGCACGTAACGTCAAGCCCATTCCAAACATGACCACGCCGAGTAAAATCGTGATGTATGCACCGAGTCCGAGGAACGGAGTCGGGAACATGAACGCCATCACAGCGACGATGATTACCCAAAAGGCAAAGTACTTTCCTGCGATAGAACCGATTGCTTCGAGTGCTTTCATCGTTTCGTCACCTCAGAGTCTAGGTGAAATATTTTGTTCGGATTCAGTAGGTGATTCGGATCAAGAGCCCGTTTAATCTTCTGCATGACAAGCAATGCAGGACCATGTTCTTGTTGCTGATATTTCTGTTTGCCTATTCCGACGCCATGCTCTCCTGTGCAAGTTCCACCACGTTCAAGTGCGTAACGAACAATCTTTTCGTTTAATTCGTCGGCTTTGTCTAGTTCTGCCGGATCATTCATATCCATCATCAGCAACACGTGGAAGTTTCCATCGCCTACATGGCCGATAATTCCTCCAGGCATTTCAAGCGACTCAACTATTTCGCGTGCATAATTTACCGCCCCAGCTAGTTCTGAAATGGGTAGGCAGACGTCTGTGACCATTAACTTTTTTCCAGGATTCCCGTGGATATAAGCGTATGCCAGGTTATGACGTGCTTCCCACAATCGATTTCTTTCCGCATGGTCTGTTTCAAATTCAATATGTTCGCAGTGGTGATCCGCCACGATTTCTTTCGTGAACTCGACGTCTTGTTGAAGTCCAGCTTCGTTGCCGTGGAACTCAAGGAATAGTGTCGGTTGTTCTTGATAATTCGTTTCGCTGAAAATATTTACTTGACGCATCGAGGATTCATCGACTAATTCTACACGCGCGATGGGAACGCCTGCTTGCAAGATGGAAACAACGGCTTCTACCGCATCCTTCACGGAAGGGAAAGATGCACGGGCTGCTGTTATAAATTCAGGAATACCATAGACGCGTAACGTTAGCTCGGTGAAGCAACCGAGTGTGCCTTCTGAACCGACGAATAATCCGTTCAAATGAAGACCAGAGGCAGATTTTGCCGCTTTATTTCCTGTATGTATGACTGTTCCGTCAGCCGTGACTACTTCAAGGTCACGTACCTGGTCGCGCATCACGCCGTACTTGACGGAAGTTGTACCGCTAGCATTTGTAGCTGCCATGCCGCCAAGTGTCGCGTCTGCGCCTGGGTCAACAGAGAAGAACAATCCATGCTTCTTCAATTCTTTATTTAATTGAGTACGCGTGACACCTGGTTGTACAGTTACCAGGAAATCTTCTGCACGTACGTCTAGAATAGCGTTCATGTTTGAAAAGTCGATGGTGATTCCACCATTATCCGGAATGACACTACCTTCTAAGCTCGAGCCGAGTCCGAATGGAATGACCGCCACGCTTAGTTCATTCGATACGCGCATGATCTTGCTTACATCTTCCGTGCAAGAAGGGAAGACGACGATATCTGGTAATTTCATTGTATGGTAGGACTCATCCTTGCCGTGTAGTTCTCGCACGGTTTCATTAATAGTTACTTGTTCTTCGGTTAAAACTTCTTGTAAGGACTGGACGATTTTTTCAGTAGTCGCTGTCATAGTTGATCTCCCCTTAATGATGAATTCGTTTCGCTGGAAGTATTTCCACTGGTTAGAATTTTGTAATTATTCTAACGGACATTATACTATTATACTTACTAATCTGAACAATTCAATGATAGTTTACTTATTATTCTTTTTTTATTCAATGTTTCACGGGCATAAAAACTATAACCATGCATGTTCGAAGGCCTATCTGACTAGCTGTAAGCTTTCATATGAATAAAAGAACGCTAAAATAAGTGACTGTTTTGTTTGTATTTTTATTAACACATACAAATGATTAACAGTCTTTGGCTAAGGAGAGTGTGAAATGGATACTATTTTGTTTGTGGAAACCACGAAAAGTGGTTCGAGCAGAGAGGCCATAAAGGCTGCAGAAAGGATAGGCTATGCCACGGTGTTGGTAACCGAGAATATGAAGTATCTCGATCAAAGAGAGGAATTCCCTGAAGTTACGCAAATGATTCATGTTGATAGCATAACGGAAGGGATGATTCGACAACAGATTCATGAATTACAGAAGTCGGGAATGAAGCTGAAAGGTATCTTCAGTTTCGTAGACCCCTTTGTATCGATGACCGCCCATCTAGCGAATGAATTTTGTCATTCGAAAATATCCGCTGATGCCTATCTGAAAATGGAGGATAAAGTGTTAACTAGAACAGCATTAGCTAAAAACGAAGCGACACCTAAGTTTATGATTTATGAGACATCGGAAAATTTGAAGCAGTTCATCAGCAAACAAGAGATATTTCCTCTCATTATCAAGTCGCCGCTTTCAAAGGCGTCAAGAGATGTGTATCTCGTAGAAGATCGAAACGAAATGATGCGTGTCATGAAGGGTATGTTGAAAGCCCATCCTACCCAGCAGGTTGTTGTTGAAGAGTATTTGGATGGACCACAGTATTTGGTTGAACTTGTGGTGGTTGATGGGGAGCTACATTTAGTTGCGGTGATTAAACAAGATATCCAAAAAGACTTGAAGTTCATCATTACCGGTTATGATTTTCAACTAACACTAGAGAAAAGCTTATATGACAAGCTTTTCAAAACAGTGGAATCCATTTGCAAAGATCTCGGAGCGAAAAATGTAGCCTGCCACCTAGAACTACGATATGTCAGGGATACCTGGAAGTTGATTGAATTGAACCCAAGAATTTCAGGCGGAGCCATGAATCGTATGATAGAAGAGGCATATGGAATCAATTTGATGGAAGAGACATTGAAACTATTTATCGGTGAAGAAATGAATTTAAAGAAAAGGCACGAAAATCATATTTATACGCATTATATTACCGTGAATGCTTACGGTACATTATTGAAAGTGACGGGAAAAAACAATGCAATGAAGTATGAAGGTGTGCGTGAAGTCTATGTGAAGCCACGTAAAGGTGCATTCATGACACCACCCAATTCAATGGGGAATCGATATGGTTATGTCATCGCTACCGGTGATACAGCATCAAGTGCGAAACGAAACGCCTTGCATGCAGCGAAGAATATCAAGTTCTATATAGAAACGAATGAGGAGTGAGCGCAGATGATAACAGTGGGGATGTTGCATTCAAAGAAACACCCGAGCAAAGTAAAGAAAGCTTTTGCCTGGGCGGCAGTTGCTAAAATGGAAGGAGTGAATTTTTACTATTTTTCACCACATGATGTTGATTTTACGACGAACACTATTTCAGGCTATGTATATGAACGTGGCGAGTGGATTCAAAAAGACTTGTTATTTCCGGACGTCATCTATAATGCATATGGGATGAAAACTGACGAGGAAATCGACGTCTACAATAGATTAAGTAAGATGATACCTTTCACATCACACTCGGTTGGCAATAAAATGAGTGTTTATAAAAGGATCAGTAAAATACCGGAATTTGAGGATTATTTGATTCCATCGATACGGGTCGATCAACCTGAAGATGTGTTACAGGCTATGACAAAATATACAAAAGTAATTATTAAACCAGTATCCGGAAGTCAGGGTAAGGGGATTTGGTTCATTGAGCAAGATGGCGAGCATTTCCATAAGATAGTCGATACAGAGAAGACAACCACAAATCGAAAACAACTTATTTCCGATCTTCAAGATTTAATCAATGGGCAAGACTATTTGGTCCAGCCGTATATATCTTGCCGTACAAAAGACGGAAATCCATATGATTTTAGACTGCATGTGCAGAAAGACGGGGAGGGGAAATGGGTAGTTTCGATTATTTTCCCGCGGATAGGAACGATGGATCGAGTGACTAGTAATCTTTCGCGTGGTGGCAGTATGGGAATGTTTCGATCGTTTTTAGAAAGAGAATTTGGTGATGAACGGAAGAATATGAGACAGACTTTAGAGAAGTTTGCTGAACGTTTCACTAATGAATTCGAAAGTACTTTCGACGTGAAATTTGATGAACTCGGTATTGATATTGGTGTCGATGAAAATAATAAGCTCTGGATATTCGAAGTGAATTGGAGACCAGGAAATGAGGAGTTTGTATTTGATATAGCAAAGAATCATATTCCTTATGCAGTGTATATTGCCAATCAGAATAAAACGAACTAATGTTTTTCCAATAACTACCAATGAATGCTTGACCGCACCTAACCTATCTCTCAACCCCATCATATATATAGAAGATACGTATATATGAAAGGAAGGTTGAAAAAATGAATAACCCAAGTGTGATGTGTGTGGAGATGATGAAATTATTGGAAGAACAAGCGTTGATGACTAAATTCGGTCATGGATTTCAATTTGTCTGTTCGTTTCCCCTCTACGATACGATCCCCTTTACGCTTCACGACTGCGAGTTACAAAAACCGTTCAGCGCCCATTATAAATGTATAAAGACGCCGTACTTCAGATTGGAAAAACTCGATATAGATACATGCTGTGCAACATTAACCTTACTAGAGCCAGTTGATATGGATGGGAATTCAGTAGACTCTTGCGAAGAACTATACTCCCTTAAGAAGACAAAAAGCTGTATCATAGTTAATATCAATTGTTTTTGTACAATCACACCATTTTCCCCTAAGCTAGTTGATAGAAAACTACCTATCATTGAACCGAAAAAATAAATGAAAACCTATAGGTGATAAAATATGCACAATACTATTAGAAAGCAATTAGTTGAACGAATAGATCCCGGCTATCAGAAGTTCTCATCGGCACTTATTCCGAATGTCGATAATATACTCGGGGTACGTATGCCAGAACTCCGTCAACTCGCAAAGGAGATCGCAAAAGGTGACTGGCGGGCGTATTTACAAACAGCAAATGATGAGTACTTTGAAGAAGTGATGTTACAGGGCCTGGTTATTGGGTATGTAAAAGCGGACTTGGAAGAGCTGTTGACGTACGTAGCGGAATTTGTGCCGAAAATAGATAACTGGTCAGTTTGCGATAGCTTCTGTTCGGGGTTGAAAATGACCAAGAAAAATAAAGAACGTGTTTGGTCTTTCCTCCAATCCTATCTAGTTTCTGAGAAAGAGTATGAACTGCGCTTCGGAATTGTCATGTTGCTCATTTATTATAGTGAGCCCGACTATGTCGATAGAGTCATCGATTTGTTAGATCGTGTGCAACATGAAGGGTATTACGTCAAAATGGCAGTTGCTTGGGCTTTGTCCATTTGCTTCGTGAAGTTGCCTGACAAAACGATGAATTATTTGGCAGGAGAGAATTCATTGGATTTGTTTACGTATAATAAAACGTTACAGAAAATCACAGAGTCGACGCGTGTGGAGCAAGATATGAAGAAATTGATTCGGAGTATGAAAAAGCGTTAACAAAAACCTAGTCTTATGACTAGGTTTTTTTGTTATGTGTATGCATTTTACAATAGAGTGATCTAGCCCACTTTGGCTGTATGTTCAATGTACTATTGTATAAATAGAGATGTATTAAAAATAAGAGAAACCTGACAAATGGTCAGGTTTCTCTTAGCTCGATTACGTTTATTAGTATTTTATTTCACATACATCTGAACGAATCAATTTTCTGCAAATCTAATCCATAATACTCCCAGCGATAATGACGTGGATCCCATCGATAGCCAGCTATAGAAGTTCTGCCAACAAATGTCGGGTAGTACCAGAACCCTTTGTTTCGCGAAGTCCATACATACGTGTAACGATACAAGCAACCTGCTATACCGCCGGGATCAACAGCGCGTAGATGAGCGTCCGGATAGCTCGGTATTTGGTTTGGAGGAGCGGAAGTTGGCGCACTTTGCTGCGGTTGACTTCCTGGCTGTCCATGGTGTTGGTGTCCTTGGTGATGATCGTGGTTTCCATGCTGTTGATGATGTCCGGGATACCCTTGATGGCCAGGCTGTCCGGGATAACCCGAATGCCCTGGATAATTCGGTTGTTGAGGGTAACCGGGATAACTTGGTTGACTTGGATAACCGGGTTGATGTTGCGGTGGATATCCTTGTTGGTGACCCGGATAACCAGGTGGCCATTGCGGATTTTGTTGATTGGGTGGTGGATATCCAGGGGAGTTTCCACCTGGCCACCCTTGCTGTTGTTGGCCGTGTTGCGGGTGACTCTGTTGATGGTGAGCATCATACTGCTGACCTGGATAACCGTCAGGCAGCTGCGGATACCACATGCCTTCATCCTGCTGATTCAAACTATCACTCCTTCATTTTGACTGATTTCAGACACAGCGAAACTGATCAATACGTTGTAAATCAATGCCTATATACTCCCAGCGGAATCTGCGTGGATTCCACTGAAACCCTGCGACGGATTGACGACCGACAAATGTCGGGTAAAACCAAAATCCATTTCGTCGTGAAGTCCATACATACGTAAAGCGATACAAACAACCTGCGATAGCACCTGGATCTACCGCAAACGTCTGAAATTCTGGATAGCTTGGAATTTGATTTGGTGGCGGGGAAGTAGGTGCAGCCGCCTGACCACCTTGGTTTGGTGACCCTGGATTCCCTGGCCGACCTGGTTGCTGTCCAGGGAAATTAGGTTGCTGTGGAAAGCCGGGTGATGAAGGGAAGCCCGGCAAACTCGGAAACCATTGCATACCTGGGAATCCTTGAGATCCTTGCATACCTGGAAACCAAGGAGAAAACGATTGTGCTGTGGAGAAGCCTTGTGGACCAGCACCTTGCCAATATTGATCTGAGTATTGCGGGTACCCCATAAACTCATCTTGTGGATTCAACTAGTACGCCTCCTTTTCTATTCGTTTTATCATATGCAGTCTGTTGGATTTTTGACCTTACTGTCTCTTCGTGCGACAGCTGTGCTAAACTAGAGAAAAAGGAAGTGGAATATAATGAATGAAAATAAACCTCATATTTTAGTAGTGGACGGAATGGCGTTGTTGTTCCGTTCATTTTTTGCGACTGCACATAGCGGGCAGTTTTTCCGCAACGCATTGGATGTACCGACGAATGGCGTCCAAGGGTTCGCGCGGCATACGATGAGTGCCATCTCGATTTTCCAACCGACACATTTAGCGGTGTGCTGGGATATGGGCTCGAAAACATTCCGTAATGAATTATTCGCAGACTATAAAGCGCATCGCCCAGCAC
This sequence comes from Sporosarcina sp. P29, assembly GCF_002743265.1. Taxonomy (NCBI): domain Bacteria; kingdom Bacillati; phylum Bacillota; class Bacilli; order Caryophanales; family Caryophanaceae; genus Sporosarcina; species Sporosarcina sp. P29. Next base: position 88,413 of record NZ_PDYX01000008.1, read on the forward strand.
CTGCACCGGAATTAATTCCGCAGTTCGATATGGCACGTGAAGTATCGGAAACACTAGGGTGGAAGAGTTATGGAATTAAGAACATGGAAGCGGATGATCTAATTGGTTCGCTAGTGGAAACGTGGAAAGACAAAGCAAAATTAACAGTGGTGTCGGGGGATAAAGATTTACTTCAGCTATTGAAGCCGGATGTGTCGATTGCGCTAACGAAAAAAGGCTTCACGCAGTATGATGAATACACGGAAGCTCGTTTTATAGAAGAGTATGGAATTACGCCGAAGCAATTCATTGATATGAAAGCATTTACTGGAGATTCAAGCGACGGATATCCGGGAGTGAAGGGGATTGGACCGAAGACCGCATTAAAGCTCATACAGGAGTATGGTTCGGTCGATGGCGTGCTTGAAGCGAGAGAAAAACTAACGGCAGGCGTACAGAAGAAGCTAAATGCGGAAGAAGAGATGTTGATGATTTCAAAGGATCTGGCAACCATTCATTGTGAAATCAAACTGGATGATCCTTTAGAAGAATTAATCATTCCTGAATTCACTGCAGAAATGGCCCAAGTAATGGAAGAACTCGGCTATTCCATGATCGCTAAACAAGGACTAGCTGTTTCACCGTTCTAATGGTTCGAACTTAACAAACGTCAAAATCTTTTTATTTGGCTCATAGGGGATGGAGCGTACACGGCTCGCGCTATTTCTGCCACCGTGATCATGAACGAGTACATGCAGATGATTGTCTACATATTCATACCCAACCATCACGACCCAGTGATAATCAAATGAAAAACGACTACGCCATTTGAACTTGAACCATTTATCAAATTTCACAGCAACAGGACGGTCTTCATCGATCTGCTCGATAGCCTGCTGTGCAGTACAAGTTTCCACATTCCATAGTGGGCCGAGCAGTTGGTTCAGCCTACGAACAAAGCGCCAAGTAGGCAAACCGATCTTCGTACTACCCAATGTTTTATACAGCTCATTAATAGAAGGAGTTTGTTCAGCAGGGAAGAAATGACGCAACAACACATACGCTGTAACAGGTCCGCAAGCCGACGGGCGGTAGCGTGGTTCAATGTCGAGGTCATATTGCGATTTGCCTTTCACTTCTATGTATTTGGACATATAGAACTCCTCCTATAGGGGAAATGTTGTTGTTTTGTGGATGTGGCGGCGTGTGGCGCTCATATTTGTTGCTTAAACGCTCAATGACCCCGGCTATGCGCTCAATGTATCTTGTTAAGTGCTCTATCCAGCCAATCATACGCTCTATGTAGTGGGGTAACCGCTCATACTTGCTGCTTAAGCGCTCAATGAACCTCTCTATGCGCTCATTGTATCTTGTTAAGTGAGCTATCAAGCCAGTCTACTGCTTATACAAGCTACTTAACCGCTCGATCCACCCCAATAACCGCTCAATAAAACAAATGCTGAGAACCTATAGGCTCTCAGCATTTTTACATATCATCTTTAGATTTTTACTTCATCCAAAAACGCCATGACTTGTTCAGGTGACTTTGCAAACGCACTATGCAAGTGTGCATGCTTCTCACCATTTTTGAAGACTAGCAAGCTTGGAATACCCATGACTTCATACTTCTCAGCAATTTCAGGAATAACGTCGCGATCCGCATCATACCATGTGTATGTATCGTATTTTTCAACGATAGGATCGATGAACATATCCATCCGCTTACAGTCTGGGCACCAGCCTGCTTCGAATTTCACAAGGACTGGTTTGTCGCTTGCAATGATTTCTTCAAACTCACTTGCCGTTTTAATTTCTTTCACTTGTATCGCCTCCATTCAGTAAATAGTGTACAATGAATAAAGAATGTTTGGTATTAAATTGCTTATTTTAAAAAGTCTGATTAAATATGAAATAAATATTGCGAAATAGTTTCAAATGATTTATACTAACAATTATAGGCAACGCGTATTTTTTTTACGCTATAAATGAATGAGCGTTCATTCAAAGAACATAAGGGGAGGATTGCACGTGACTTATCAAATTAGAAAAGCGGCAGTTTTAGGATCTGGAGTTATGGGTTCTGGTATCGCAGCACACTTGGCGAATATTGGGATTCCTGTACTTTTATTAGATATCGTACCACCGAAATTAGGTGCAGATGACGAGGCAAAAGGATTAACGTATGACGATCCAAAGTTCCGTAATAAGTTTGCGGCTACAGCATTGGAGAAATTACTAAAACAAAAACCGGCACCTCTGACAACGAAGAAAAGTTTATCATTACTTACACCAGGAAACTTCGAGGACCATTTGGATCAATTGAAAGACGTAGATTGGATCATTGAAGTCGTTGTAGAAAACTTAGATATTAAAAAGAGCTTATATGAAAAGATTGAACATGTGCGGAAGCCAGGCACCATCATTTCATCCAATACATCGGGTATCAGTATTGAAGCGATGACAGAAGGACGTTCGGAAGATTTCCAGAAGCACTTCCTTGGAACACACTTCTTTAATCCTCCAAGATACTTGAAATTGCTTGAGATTATTCCTACAGAAACCACATCACCTGAAGTTGTAGAATTCATGACAGTGTTCGGTGAGGATCGTTTAGGTAAGGGAGTCGTAATTGCGAAGGATACGCCAAACTTTATCGGTAACCGAATCGGAACGTATGGTTTACAAGTGACATTGCATGAAATGCTAGAACGCGGTTATACAATCGGAGAAATTGACTCGATTACAGGTACATTAATCGGCCGTCCGACATCCGCAACATTCCGTACATTAGATGTCGTGGGACTAGATACGTATATGCACGTTGCGAAAAACGTCTACGATCAGACAACGGGTGAAGAGAAGAAAACATTTGAACTACCTGATGTCGTCACGAAAATGATCGATAATGGCTGGATCGGCGCGAAAGCAAAACAAGGCTTCTACGTGAAAAAAGGCCGAGACATTATGGAATTGGATATGAAGACATTTGAATATGTTCCTACACAGAAAATGAAAGCGCCTTCAATAGAGATGGCAAAACAGCAAAAAGGACTAGCAAACAAAGTGAAAACGTTACTGTATGCAAAAGATCGTGCAGGTGAGATCTTGTGGAATACATTAACTCCGACGATGCTATACGCTGCACAACTTCACGGTGAAATTGCAGACGATATCGTTTCGATCGACAACGCAATGAAATGGGGCTTCGGCTGGACACAAGGGCCGTTTGAAATTTGGGACGCAATTGGCGTGAAGAAGTCTGTTGATCTGCTGAAAGAAGAAGGCAAGGAAATCCCTGAATTCGTTCAGTCATTGCTTGATAAAGGCTATGAAACTTTCTATAAAGAAGAGAATGGCGATACGTACTACTTCGATGGCACGGACTATCAAGCTGTACAAGTAAATGAGAAAGCCATCAACTTGAAACAGTATAAGAAAAAGCACGGTGTCATTAAGAAGAACTCTGGCGCAAGCTTGATTGACCTTGGTGATGGTGTAGCCTTACTTGAATTCCATTCACAATCGAATGCTATCGGTTTAGACATCATTCAGATGATCAACTTCGCAGTAGATGAAGTGGAGCAGAATTTCAAAGGACTTGTGATCGGGAATCAGGGGAAAAACTTCTGTGTTGGTGCAAACCTTGGCATGATTTTAATGGAAGCACAAGATGATAATATTTTCGAACTCGACTTTGTCATTCGTTCATTCCAAAACGCAATGTTGAAGATCAAATATAGTGGCAAGCCAGTTGTTGCGGCGCCATTCCAGATGACACTAGGTGGCGGAGCAGAAGTTTGTCTTCCAGCTGCACATATTCAGGCATCTATGGAAACGTATATGGGACTAGTTGAAGTAGGGGTAGGCTTGATTCCAGGTGGTGGCGGTAACGTCAACTTGTATCAGAAGCACTTAAAAGGTTTACCAAACGGTGTACCTACTGATTATCAACATATTGCAAATAAAGTATTTGAATCGATTGCGATGGCGAAAACGTCGACATCTGCTGAAGAAGCAAGAGAGAACAACTTCCTCGACTTTGCAGACGGCATTAGTGTCAATCCGGATCATCTGATCTATGATGCGAAGCAAGCTGCTTTGTCATTATATGAAGCTGGCTATGTAGCGCCAAAGAGAGCGAAAGTTCCTGTAACAGGCGATTCAGGCTATGCGACATTATTACTTGCAGCAGAAGGAATGTTCAGTTCTGGATTCATTAGCGAACATGATTTGAAGATTGCGAAGAAACTCGCATACGTACTGTCAGGCGGGAAGATCCCGTATGGTACACGTGTTGATGAGCAGTACTTACTGGATTTAGAACGCGAAGCATTTTTGAGTTTAGTGGCAGAACCGAAATCACAGCAGCGTATGCAGCATATGCTGGTCAAGGGTAAGCCGTTACGTAACTGATGAGAGATAGCTAAAGGAGGAAACAGAATGCGCGAAGCAGTAATTGTAGCCGGTGCTCGAACACCGATTGGAAAAGCAGGAAAAGGTTCTTTGGCAACTGTACGTCCGGATGATTTAGGGGCGTTGACTATAAAGGAAACATTGAAGCGTGCAGGAAATTATGATGGACCAATCGATGATTTAATCATCGGTTGTGCCATGCCAGAAGCGGAGCAAGGCATGAACGTAGCGCGTAATATTGGCGCGTTGGCAGGATTGCCAGATACCACACCGGCTGTAACGGTCAACCGTTTTTGTTCATCCGGTTTGCAGTCGATTGCTTATGCGGCAGAACGCATCATGCTAGGTCACTCGGAAGCAGTTCTAGCGGGTGGCGTTGAATCGATGAGTATGGTCCCGATGATGGGAAATACAATTCGTCCGAACTTTAAACTGGCGGAAGAAGCACCTGAATACTACATGGGAATGGGACATACAGCGGAGCAAGTGGCGCAAAAGTATGGCATCTCTCGTGAAGATCAGGACGCGTTCGCGGTTGAATCTCATAAACGTACGCAAGCGGCAATCAAAGAAAACAAATTTGTCGATGAGATTGTACCAGTTGAAGTAACGAAGCGTTTTGTCGATGCAGATGGCAAGTATCAGGAAAAAACGGTTTTATTCGAAATGGATGAAGGCGTACGACCAGGTACGACGACTGAGATTCTGGGGAAATTACGTCCGGCCTTCTCAGCGACAGGTTCTGTCACAGCTGGAAACGCGTCACAAACATCTGACGGTGCAGGAATGGTTTTATTAATGGATCGAGAAGTTGCTGAAGGGCGCGGCTTGAAGCCAATGGCAAAATTCCTTTCATTCGCAGTAGGCGGCGTTCCACCAGAAGTGATGGGGATTGGACCGATTGTAGCTGTTCCAAAAGCTTTGAAACTAGCAGGTCTATCTATTGAAGACATCGATCTGTTCGAGCTCAATGAAGCATTCGCATCTCAGTCACTCGCAGTGATTCGCGAACTTGGACTGGATACGGATAAAGTGAACGTCAATGGTGGAGCGATTTCATCAGGTCATCCACTAGGCGCGACAGGAACTATTTTAACTTTGAAATTAATTAATGAATTGAAACGCCAAGGCAAAAAGTACGGTGTCGTCACGATGTGTATCGGTGGCGGAATGGGAGCAGCTGGAGTGTTCGAAGTTCTATAAAAATAAAACAGACAAACAATAGGGGGAAATTAAATGACTAAAGCTATGGAGGGAACAACTATGACTGAATTCGTAAAAGGTGGGGCATTTTTAACTGAGGATATGGACGCTAATCGCGTTTTCACACCAGAGGATTTCACAGATGAGCAAAAGATGATTGCTAAAACAACGGAAGAGTATGTTAAAAATGACGTAACACCGTTAATTGAAAAGCTAGAGAACCATGAATTTGAGAACTCTGTAACATTGCTGAAGAAAGCTGGAGATCTAGGTCTTCTAGCAGCAGACATTCCAGAAGAGTATGAAGGACTTGCACTAGATAAGATTTCATCTGCATTGATTGCGGAGAAATTATCAGTAGCAGGCGGCTTCTCAATCACTCACGGAGCGCACGTAGGAATCGGTACATTGCCGATTGTATTATTCGGTAACCATGAGCAGAAAATGAAGTACTTGCCAAACTCCGCAAGTGGAGCGAAAATTTCCGCTTATGCATTGACAGAGCCAAGCTCAGGATCAGACGCATTAGGCGCGAAGACAACTGCTAAATTAAACGCTGCAGGTACACACTATGTACTGAACGGTGAAAAACAGTGGATCACGAACTCTGCATTTGCTGATGTCTTCGTAGTCTACGCAAAAGTAGATGGCGACAAATTCACAGCATTTATCGTTGAAAAAGAGTATCCGGGCGTTTCAGTAGGACCGGAAGAGAAGAAAATGGGTATCAAATCATCTTCTACACGTACGTTGATTCTAGAAGACGCAGAAGTACCTGTTGAAAACTTATTAGGTGAAATTGGTCGCGGACACGTGATCGCGTTCAACATTCTAAACATCGGTCGTTACAAGCTTGGAGTAGGTACAATCGGCGGATCGAAGCGTGCACTTGAATTAGCTATCAAATATGCGAATCAGCGTAAGCAGTTCGACACACCGATTTCTTCATTCAACTTAACAAAAGAAAAGTTCGGTACGATGGCTTCTATGTTGTACGCAACAGAAAGCTTGATCTATCGTACAGTAGGATACTTCGAAGAGCGTAACGCGGCGATGAGCCCTGAAGAGCAAAAAGACGGCGCAAAAGTGGCGGCTTCCATTGCTGAATACGCAATTGAATGTTCTATCAATAAAGTAGTAGGTTCAGAAGTGTTGGATTACATCTCTGACGAAGCGGTTCAAATTCACGGTGGTTATGGCTTCATGGCTGAGTACGAAGTAGAGCGTATCTATCGTGACTCACGTATTAACCGTATCTTCGAAGGAACGAATGAAATCAACCGTATGATCGTTCCAGGCACATTCTTGAAGAAAGCAATGAAAGGCGAATTACCATTGCTTCAACAAGCACAAGCATTACAAGAAGAGTTGTTAATGCTTATGCCGGAAGAAGTGGGCGACGAAGCATTGGCTCAAGAGAAGGCGCTTGTGAAGAACGCGAAGAAGATCGGTATCTTGGTTGCAGGACTTGCAGCACAGCGTTATGGCACGAAGTTGGATCAGGAGCAAGAAATTCTTGTGAACATCGCAGATATTGCGAATGATCTATTCGGTATGGAGTCTGCATTGCTTCGTACGGAGAAGGCGATCAACAAGAATGGTGAAGAGAAAGAGAACCAAAAGCTTCTTTATACACAGATCTTCTGTCAAGAAGCGTTCGGACGTATCGAAGCGGCAGCAAAAGAAACATTGCTTGCAGCGGTCGACGGCGACAACCAGCGCATGATGATTTCGGCGTTGCGTAAGTTGACTCGTAACAATCCGTATAACTTGATTGCGAAGAAGCGTGAAGCGTCAGTGAAGCTGATCGAAGCAGAGAAGTATATCGTTTAATCATAGCTTAGACAAAACGCCTCCAATGTGGGGCGTTTTTTGTTGTTTCTGGAATTGTTTAAGTTCAAAAGCGAGTGTTTGGGAGTAGTGAGTGAATTTGTGAGTGGTTCGGGATGGAAGCTCCAGTTGGGGGACGCTTTCCCATGGGCCCGCGGTGAGCCAACCAAGTCGCTGTGCTCCTTTTTGGTTGTCTCACCTGATCGGGCTGATCCTGCGGGAAGAGCCGTTACGAAGAACGGCTTTTGCGAGTAAAAGCGAAGCGTTAGGAGCACATCTTTGCACTTCGCCCCCAACTTCCGCTTCCCTCCTACGTTGATATTGCTAGGACTTAGATCACTCATTGTAGGTAGTGTGTGAATTATTGTTTTGTTTTAACTTATTTAAGTACAATTACTGAAGTTCAAAATCTATTACAACACTTACTTTAATGCACAACAAAAAGTTTCATCCATTCACATTGCAAGGAATTGGCGTGTAGGAGGGGGCGACTCCCAGAGGATCAGGTCGACAGGAGAGACAACCAAGGGAGCGAAGCGACTGGTTGGCTCGCCGCGGCCCCTCTAGGAAAGCGTCCCCCTCCGTAGCGCCAATTCCCAACCCTAGCCCCATGTCAGCCTATTCTTCTTTCGCTTAGCTAGTACCCCCACACCTTTATTTGCTATACTGAAAAAAAGGAGGATTACGACTATGACTATCACATACTACGGCTATCCGAAATGTACCACATGCCGCAAAGCGAAGAAATGGCTCGAGAACGAGGGGATTTCATTCGAAGAACACAACATCGCCGAACAACCACCGAGCGAAGACGACCTTCGTAGCATGATCGCAAACTCCGGGCTCGAAATGAAGAAGTTCTTCAACACAAGCGGCATGAAATATCGCGAGCTCAATTTGAAAGACAAACTACCTACCCTGACAGACGACGAAAAGATCGCGCTCCTCGCTTCAGATGGGATGCTCATTAAACGCCCAATCGTTTCTGACAACCAAAAAGTAACCGTCGGATTTAATGAAACAACCTTCACAGAAACGTGGAAGAAGTGATCTAGAATCTTGTCTTTATGCGGGAACTATGGCAAACTAAAGGTAGATTAACTATTATATTTTTGGAGGTAACGACATGAGCACACCAAAAGATTTACGTTATTCAGAAGAGCACGAATGGGTTAAAGAAGAAGACGGTAAATACCGTATTGGAATCACACATTTCGCACAGTCTGAACTAGGGGATATCGTATTCGTTGAGCTTCCACAAGTTGGAGATCAATTAAAATCAGACGAGCCTTTCGGAAGTGTTGAATCAGTGAAAACTGTTTCTGAGTTGTATGCTCCACTAACTGGTAAAGTTGTAGAAGTGAACGAAAACCTTGAAGACAGCCCTGAATTGGTTAACGAATCTCCATACGAAGGTGCATGGATGGTAGTAGTTGAAATCGATAACAAAGCTGAATTAGATGAGTTAATGACGGCTGAGCAGTACGAAGAAATGACAGCTGAATAATATTCTAAAAGAAAAGCGCTGGAACGTCCCAGTGCTTTTTTTACACGCTAGGAGGAAACAGGATGGACCCGAAAGTTCTCATTGTAGAAGGCGGTTCGGATCGTAAGCGGCTAGTGCCGATCCTTGCCGAGCCTGTAGAGATTCTTTGTACGAATGGCACCATCAGCGCGTACCATATTGAGGAACTGCTTGAACCGTATGAGCAGCAGGACCTGTTTGTTTTTATGGATGCGGACGCGTCAGGTGAGTCCATTCGTAAGCTGTTCAAACAACTGTATCCAGAAGCGAGACATTTATATACCGATCGTCTCTACCGCGAAGTAGAAACGACACCCATTAAACTATTGGCTAGCATTTTAGCTGCCGCCAATTTTAAAGTACATTCCAAATACTTGGCAGGTGGACCACATGAATAATTGGACAATTGAAGACTGGCAACGCGCACAGGCGGCAGAGCAAGTAGCCGCTTTTTATTTATATACACCGATGTGTGGAACGTGTGCAGTCGCTTCAAAAATGCTTACGGTGATCGAGGCAATGCGCCCGAAACTACCGATTGGAAAGGCGGACTTAAATTACGTCCAAGACATCGCAATAGAATATGAGGTGGAAAGCGTTCCTTGTTTACTCATTCAACGCAAAGGACAACCATTAGAAAAAATTTACGCCTTTCAATCCGTCCCGTATCTGCTAGAGAAGCTCAGTTGACAAAAGAAATCAAAGTATGGTATAAGTAGTTAATCAATTGAATACGTAACTCTTATAAAGAGCGGTGGAGGGAAGTGCCCTATGAAGCCCGGCAACCGTCACATATGTGAAATGGTGCCAATTCACTCAAAGCCTAACGCTTTGATAGATGAGAGAAATGGTAACGTACATAACTATATACGTTCGGCCTTTCTGCTTGTCTGCAGGAAGGCTTTTTTTATTAACAAAAGCGGAAAGCGCCATGTAGGCTCGACAGGCGTTGGAGGACTTTCCACAAAGGCGCACTTTGCCTTTTTGTAAAGTCTGAAACGACCCGAGAGCCTGGCGCTTGCAGCTGGATGAAACAAAAGCGGAAGATGCCGTTTAGCTCCGACAGGCGTTGGAGAGCTTACAAGCAAGGTGCTTTTTGCCTTGAATGTAAGATCGAAACGACCCGTGGAGCTGGCATCTGAAGCTAGATGAAACAAAAGCGGAAAGCGCCATGTAGCTTTCAAAAAACACAACAAAAAGACTTAATCAAGGTGGTGCGGAAAATGATTCAACTAACAAACGTTCATAAAAGATTCCAATTGAACCGTTCAGAAATTGTCGCGGTAGATGACGTGACATTAGCCATCGAAGAGGGAGAAATTTTCGGCGTCATCGGTTACAGTGGGGCAGGGAAAAGTACATTAATTCGATTATTAAATGGTCTTGAAACACCTACGTCCGGCAGTATTATGATTCACGGGCAAGAAATGACGACATTGAAAGGTTCTGGCCTTCGCGATGCACGTCAGAAAATCAGTATGATCTTCCAGCACTTTAATCTACTGTGGTCAAGAACGGTAGAAGAAAATATTATGTTTCCTCTTGAAATTGCTGGCGTGAAGAAATCGGCACGAAAGCAAAAAGTGAAGGAATTGATTGATCTCGTTGGACTGACGGGCCGTGAACAGGCGTATCCATCGCAATTATCAGGTGGTCAGAAGCAACGTGTCGGCATTGCACGCGCGCTTGCGAATGATCCAGAAGTATTGCTTTGTGATGAAGCAACGTCCGCACTAGATCCTGAAACGACGAATGCTATTCTGGACTTATTGACAGATATTAATGAACGACTTGGACTAACAATTGTTTTGATTACGCATGAAATGCACGTCATCCGCAAAATCTGTCATCGCGTAGCGGTCATGGAGGCGGGGAAAGTAGTAGAGGCGGGTAATGTACTGGATGTTTTCCAATCCCCACAAGCGGATATTACGAAGCGTTTCATCTCGCAAGTAACGGATACCGGCGATACGGACGCGGCGATGACGCATTTACAGGAAGAATCACCGCACGGCAAGTTGATCAAGCTAGCTTTCATTGGCGAACGTACAGAGCAGCCGGTACTTGCTGAATTGATTCGTAAATTCCCAATCGACGTCAACATCGTACAAGGGAATATTTCGACGACACGTGACGGCGCATACGGTACACTCGTCTTGCAACTAGTAGGGGACGTGGCAGTTATCGAGGAAGCTATTGCTTTCCTTGATGCCAATGAAGTGAAGACGGAGGTGCTGGTCCATGATTGAGCAATGGTTCCCAAACGTTAACTGGGATAAAATGTGGCAAGCAACGGGCGAGACGCTTTATATGTCTGCCTACTCAACAGTCTTCACGTTTATTTTTGGTATTGGACTCGGACTGTTATTGTTTTTAACAAATCCTGGACAGTTATGGGCAAATAAAATCACGAATGTCTTTACAGGCGCATTTGTAAATATATTCCGATCGATTCCGTTTATCATTTTGATCATTTTATTGTTGCCGCTGACTAATTTATTAATAGGAAGTATGCGTGGACCGAATGCCGCATTGCCTGCGTTAATTATTGGTGCAGCTCCGTTTTACGGACGCATGGTATTAATTGCATTGCAGGAAATCGATAAAGGGGTTATCGAAGCGGCACGTTCGATGGGTGCCAAAACGTCTACGATCATTTTCAAAGTCTTGTTGCCAGAATCCATGCCTGCACTCGTGTCAGGGATTACGGTGACGTCGATTGCGCTTGTTGGCTACACAGCGATGGCAGGAGTAATCGGTGCTGGAGGACTCGGTACGCTCGCGTATCTCGAAGGGTTCCAGCGTAACCGTGGAGATGTCACGATGATGGCAACGATTTTAGTGTTAGTTATCGTGTTTATCATTCAGTTTATTGGTGATTTCATTGTAAAACGTTTGGACAAGCGATAATAGGATTTTCAGGGAAACCTGTTAACCATAAAACATTCCATAATGGAGAGGGAGAAATGTGGACATGAAGAAGTTTTTATTCGGTCTATTCGCAGCTGTATTAGTGCTTGCACTGGCAGCTTGCGGAACAAAAGACGAGGGTAGTAAAGATAATGGAGCACCAGATGTAGATGATGCGGAAAAAGGCGAGAAAACGTCGCTGATAGTCGGTGCGTCTAACACACCGCACGCAGTAATCTTGGAGGAAGCTAAGCCACTATTAGCTGCAAAAGGCTATGACTTAACAATTGAAAGTTACACAGACTATGTATTGCCAAATAAAGATCTAGAAGAAGGTACAATTGACGCGAACTACTTCCAACACATTCCGTATCTAGAGAGCCAAATTGCTGATTTTGGCTATGATTTCGTCAATGCAGGCGCCATCCACATCGAACCAATCGGTGTGTATTCTAAGAAATATGATTCACTAGAAGAACTTCCTGACGGTGCGACGATCTTAATCAGTAACTCTGTTGCTGACCACGGCCGTGTACTAGCAATGCTTGAAGAAAAAGGATTGATCAAGCTAGCTGACGACGTAGAAAAAGTGAAAGCTGAAGTAGGCGACATCGTAGAAAATCCAAAGAACTTGGAGTTTGATGCAAACTACGAAGCGGCATTAATGCCTCAGCTATATAATAATGATGAAGGCGATGCACTGTTGATCAACTCCAACTACGCTATCGATGCAGGCTTGAATCCAATGGAAGATTCGATCGCATTGGAAGATAAAGAATCACCATATGTTAACGTAATTGCTGTGAAGAGCGGTAACGAAGACAGCGATGCTATCAAAGCGTTGGTAGAAGTATTAACTTCAGAGCAAATTCAAGATTTCATTTTGAATGAATGGTCTGGATCAGTTGTTCCAGTAAAATAATCATGTGAGGGCCGGTAGCTATTGCAGCTGCCGGCTTTTTTATTTGTATGAGTGGTGGATGTTTTGGATTAATTGTACAAAATTTAGGGCTAACTACTCTATGAAGTGCGTTAAGCGCTCAATGTGTTGGGTTATTCGCTCTATGTAGAACGTAAACCGCTCAATGGTGATGTTTGTCCGCTCTATCAGGTGCGTGATTCGATCAATGTGCCAAGCTATCCGCTCAATCTAGCGCGACAACCGCTCAATACCGCAAACAATTCGCCCTACCCAACATCAAAACCACTCCACCTCAAACCCATCAAGAAAAATATCAATAAAAACCAAACAAAATCTTCTTTATTCTATCGACTTGTGATAAAGTTAATTTTGTTTGGGTAATACATATGTGTATTTGAGGAGGACGTATTGTGAAGTTTAAATTAGGGCTCATTTGGCGAATTCTGATCGCTATTGGGCTAGCGATCGGGCTTGGTTTGTTATTGCCGATGCTCCATGAAGGGGTTGCGCATTGGTTCGTCCGTTTAGCAGCTACTTTTAATATGTTATTCGGTGGATTCTTGAACTTTGTCGTGCCACTGATTATCATCGCGTTTATCGCACCAAGTATTGCAAAGCTTGGGGCAGGTTCAGGGAAATTACTTGGAATGTCTGCTGCTTTTGCGTATGGTTCCACGGTTATTGCGGGATTGCTTGCGTATTTTGCGGCAACCACTATCTTGCCGAATTTTATTCGTGAATCTACTAATACAGAAATTGCTGAAGGTGCACGTACAGCAGGAAAAGCATTTTTCAAAATGGAAATGGATCCGATGATGGGTATTATGACTGCGCTACTGATGGCATTCTTACTTGGAATTGGTATGGCAGCGATTAAAGGCAAGACGATGCTGTCATTTTTCGAAGAGTTTAACTTAATTATTGATAAAGTTATTTCTGTCGTGATCATTCCACTATTACCATTCCATATATTCGGGATTTTCCTGAATATGACGTATACAGGGGAAGTAGCGAATGTGCTTTCTGTCTTTGTATTTGTTTTCATTATGATTATCGTACTTCATTTAATCATGCTGACATTCCAGTACACGGTAGCAGGCACATTGAACAAGAAGAATCCGTTTGTCTTAATGAAAACGATGCTTCCTGCTTATTTAACAGCAATCGGTACGCAATCTTCAGCTGCTACGATTCCTGTTACGCTTCGGCAAGCGAAAAAGACTGGTGCTTCTGAACGGGTTACAAACTTTGCGATACCATTATTTGCAACGATTCACTTGTCAGGTAGTACGATTACGATCGTTTCTTGTTCCGTAGGAGTCATGATGATGAATGGAATCGACATTAGTTTTGGAGCTTATCTGCAATTCATTTTCATGCTCGGTGTTGCAATGATCGCGGCACCTGGCGTACCAGGTGGCGCGGTAGTTGCGGCAACTGGACTTCTTACGAGCATGCTAGGCTTCAATGAGAGCATGGTAGCATTGATGATCGCGCTGTATTTGGCGCAGGATAGTTTCGGAACAGCAACAAACGTAACAGGTGACGGTGCGCTTGCGATGATCGTCGACCGTTTCACAAAAAAAGTATAAAGTAGTAGAGAAGTCGGTTACTTAACCGGCTTTTTTGCCGTCTAATTCTTATGTACTAAGGTTTAATTGATTCTCATTCACTAGTTGTCAAATGAAAAATAATAGTCATGAAAAATATACTCATCTGCGTAGTGGCGACGAAATTAATCAATATGTGTAATGATTCTTAAAGATTTGCAACCAACCCGAATATGGGTTAAGATTAGAATGATACTAAATAGAGAATGGATCATAACCATTCAACGCGATTATACTGGAGGTATTGGAATGGCAATTTTGGAAATTAAAGATCTTCATGTCCAAATTGAGGACAAAGAAATCTTAAAGGGTATTACCTTAACAATAAATACAAATGAGATCCATGCAATCATGGGTCCCAATGGTACGGGGAAATCTACGCTTGCAGCAGCAATCATGGGCCACCCGAAATATGAAGTGACTTCTGGATCGATCACAATCGATGGAGAAGACGTACTAGCAATGGCAGTAGATGAGCGTGCGAAAGCTGGTCTATTCCTAGCAATGCAATATCCAAGCGAAATCACTGGCGTAACGAACGCAGATTTCCTCCGTTCTGGAGTGAACGCACGTCGTGAAGAAGGCGATGAAATTTCTTTGATGAAATTCATTCGTGAAATGGATAGCAAGATGGAAGTTCTTGAAATGGAAGAAGATATGGCAACTCGTTATTTGAACGAAGGTTTCTCAGGTGGAGAGAAAAAGCGTAATGAAATTCTCCAGCTAATGATGTTAAAGCCGAAGTTTGCAGTACTTGACGAGATTGACTCTGGTCTAGATATCGACGCATTGAAAATTGTTTCTAACGGAATCAACCAAATGCGTGGAGAAGGCTTCGGTTGCTTAATTATCACTCACTACCAACGTTTGTTAGATTACATCGAGCCAGATAAAGTGCATATTATCATGCAAGGTAAGATTGTTAAAACGGGTGGTTCTGAATTAGCTAAGAAACTAGAAGTTGAAGGATATGACTGGATTAAAAATGAACTAGGTATTGAAGACGAAACTGTTGGACAAGAAGCATAAGAAAGGGGACGACTCAAAATGACGGTTGAAACAACATTGGCATTGACCGAACAAGACGTCCGCTCTTATTCCGCAAAAGTGGAGGAAGCTGCTTGGATGGCAGATTTTCGTTCGAACGCTCTAGCAAAAGCTGAAGTGCTCGAAATGCCAACACCAGATAAAACTAAGATTACAAAGTGGAATTTCACGGAATTCCCTTCACATACAGTTGAGAGCTCGATTTTCGCAGGGTTGGAAGAAATGCCAACTGAAGCAAAAGCATTGATCGATGACGAACAACAACAAAATATTTACGTGCAACACAATAATACACCTGCATACCTTTCGTTGTCAGAGGACTTGAAGTCACAAGGCGTTATTTTGACGGATATCTTCACGGCATCACGTGAACATAGTGAGTTGCTACAGAAATACTTGATGACTGACGGTGTCAAAGTGGATGAGCATAAGTTAACGGCTCTTCACGCAGCATTGATCAACGGTGGAGTATTTGTCTACGTACCTAAAAACGTAGTAATCGAAGATCCACTGCAAGTACTCTTCATTCACGATAACGAGGAAGCATCATTATTTAACCATGTTGTAATTGTTGCAGAAGAAAACAGCCAAGTAACGTATGTAGAAAGCTATCTTTCTACTATGGAACATGCAGAAACTCAAGCGAACATTGTTTCTGAAGTATTTGCTATGGCGAATGCGAAAATTGTCTACGGATCAGTCGACGTTTTAGCGGAAGGTATGACAACTTATGTCAACCGTCGCGGTGTTACTGGACCTCACGCTCGCATTGAGTGGGCGCTAGGACTGATGAACGACGGCAATACGATTTCTGAAAACATCACACATTTAGTCGGTGACGGCTCATCAAGTGATATGAAATCCGTTGTTGTTGGACGCGGTAGCCAGAAACAAAACTTCACTTCTGAAATCGTACACTGGGGACTTGATACAGACGGCTTCATCTTGAAGCATGGTGTAATGAAAGAAAACTCCTCTGCTATCTTTAACGGAATCGGACGTATCGCAAAAGGTGCAACTCGTTCCAACGCAGTGCAAGAGTCCCGTATTCTTATGTTAGGTGAAAGAGGACGCGGAGACGCGAACCCGATTTTGCTTATCGATGAAAATGATGTAACAGCAGGTCACGCAGCTTCAGTAGGACGTGTAGATCCACTTCAAATGTTCTATCTAATGAGCCGTGGTATTTCACAAGAAGAAGCAGAACGCCTCATCATTCATGGTTTCTTAGCTCCGGTTGTTAGCAAACTGCCAATCGCGGGAGTTAGAAAACAATTGACGGAGGTTATTGAAAGGAAAGTGCGCTAATGCTCAGCAAAGACATCCGCAATCATTTCCCTATATTAAACCAAGAAATCAATGGACATCCTCTTGTTTATTTGGATAGCGCTGCAACTTCACAAAAGCCTGTTCAAGTAATTGAGACACTTGATCGCTACTATCGCTTTGATAACTCCAATGTTCACCGCGGTGTGCATACACTTGGAAATCGTGCGACAGATGGTTATGAAGGTGCTCGTGAGAAAGTCCGTAAATTTATTAATGCTAAATCCACGCAAGAAGTAATCTTCATGCGTGGTACAACAACAGCAATTAACACCGTTGCGCAAAGCTATGGTCGTGCCAATGTCTCGGAAGGTGACGAAATCGTCATTACACATATGGAGCATCACTCCAATATTATTCCTTGGCAGCAGCTCGCTAAAGAAACTGGCGCCGTGTTAAAATATATTGATCTAGAAGAAGACGGTACATTATCACTTGATAAAGTACGGGAAACTATTACAGACAAAACGAAAATCGTTTCCATCATGTATGTTTCCAACGTTCTCGGCACCATGAATCCGATTGAAGAAATCACAAAAATTGCCCATCAGCATGGAGCAGTAATGTGTGTGGATGCTGCACAAGCAGCTCCGCATTTAAAAATAGATGTACAGAATCTAGATTGCGACTTCCTTGCATTTTCCGGACACAAAATGTGTGGACCTACCGGTATCGGTGTCCTCTACGGTAAGAAGGATTTGCTCAATAATATGGAACCTATCGAATTCGGCGGCGAAATGATTGATTTTGTCGGATTATACGAATCCACATGGAAAGAGTTGCCTTGGAAATTTGAAGGCGGCACACCTATTATTGCAGGAGCTATCGGACTCGGTGCAGCCATCGACTTCCTGGAAGAAATCGGTTTGGATGCTATCGAAAAGCATGAACACGAACTTGCTGGTTATGCTATGGATAAAATGTCTGAAATCGACGGTTTGACCATTTACGGTCCAAGAGATCCAGAAAAGCGCGCAGGATTGGTCACATTCAATTTGGATGACGTCCATCCTCACGATGTTGCTACTGTACTCGATATGAATGGTATAGCTGTTCGTGCAGGTCACCATTGTGCACAACCGTTGATGAAATGGTTACAAGTTTCTTCGACAGCACGTGCTAGCTTCTATCTTTACAACACCACTGATGACGTAGATCGCCTCGTGGAAGGACTTCGCACAACAAAGGAGTATTTTAACGATGTCTACTAATAAATTAGATCAACTTTATCGTTCTGTAATTATGGAGCATTATAAACACCCGAAAAACAAAGGCGTCTTGGAGAATGGTAATGTTACAATCGACATGAACAATCCAACTTGTGGTGACGTCATCCGTTTAACAATGAACGTAGAAGACGACATCGTCAAGGATGTTAAGTTTGAAGGCGAAGGATGTTCCATTTCAATGGCATCTGCTTCCATGATGACACAGATGATTAAAGGTGAAACAACAGAGCGCGCATTGCAATTAGCTCATACTTTTTCAGATATGATGCTAGGCAAAGATATTGATGAGTCGATTGATCTTGACGACTTAGAAGCACTATCGGGTGTCGCGCAATTCCCTGCCCGCATAAAATGTGCAACATTGAGCTGGAAGGCGATGGAAAAGGGAGTCTCTGGCGAGTCGCAGTGACCTTGGCCATAGTACGAGCAATTATGGGACGGAGGAATAGTAATGGCAAAACAGATGCCGGAAATCGGCGATTACAAATATGGTTTCAGTGATAAGGACGTCTCGGTGTTCCGTTCAGAACGTGGACTGACACGCGAAATCGTAGAAGAAATTTCTGGAATGAAAAATGAACCACAATGGATGTTGGATTACCGTCTGAAATCTCTTGAGATCTTCTACAGTAAGCCAATGCCACAATGGGGCGGAGACTTGAATTCATTGAAATTTGATGAAATCACGTACTACGTAAAACCATCTGAAGGTGCAGAAACTTCTTGGGATGAAGTACCTGAAGAAATCAAGCGTACGTTTGATAAACTAGGTATTCCTGAAGCAGAACAAAAATACTTGGCAGGTGTATCTGCACAGTATGAATCTGAAGTGGTTTACCACAATATGAAAGAAGAACTAACGGATCTAGGAATTGTCTTTAAAGACACAGATTCTGCACTTCGTGAAAACGAAGAGTTGTTCAAAAAGTATTGGGGTACGGTAATTCCTAACTCAGATAATAAATTCTCAGCGTTAAACTCTGCTGTATGGTCTGGTGGATCATTTATCTATGTACCACCTGGCGTAAAAGTAGAAACACCGCTACAAGCCTATTTCCGTATTAACTCGGAAAACATGGGACAGTTCGAGCGTACAATGATCATCGTAGACGAAGGCGCAAGCGTTCACTACGTAGAAGGTTGTACAGCGCCTGTTTATACAACGAACTCACTACACAGTGCGGTTGTTGAAATCATTATCAAAAAAGATGCGTATTGCCGTTACACGACAATCCAAAACTGGGCGAACAACGTCTACAACTTGGTAACGAAGCGTGCAATCTGTGAAGAGAATGCGACAATGGAATGGATTGATGGTAACATTGGTTCTAAATTGACGATGAAGTACCCAGCAGTCATCCTAAAAGGTGAAGGCTCACGTGGTCTGACTCTATCCATCGCATTAGCAGGTAAAGGACAGCACCAGGATGCCGGCGCGAAAATGATGCACTTGGCACCTAACACGTCTTCTACTATTGTTTCAAAATCAATCTCTCAACACGGCGGAAAAGTAACGTATCGCGGAATTGTCCACTTCGGACGTAATGCGGACGGAGCTCGTGCCAACATTGAGTGTGATACGTTGATCATGGATAAGCTATCTACTTCAGATACGATTCCATACAATGAAATTTTGAACAACAATATTTCATTGGAACACGAAGCAAAAGTATCAAAAGTTTCTGAAGAACAGCTCTTCTATTTGATGAGCCGTGGTATTCCTGAATTGGAAGCAACAGAAATGATTGTTATGGGCTTCATCGAGCCATTCACGAAAGAACTACCGATGGAATATGCGGTAGAGATGAACCGTTTGATCAAGTTCGAGATGGAAGGTTCCATCGGATAAAACAACAAAAACCTGCACGCATCTACATGATGCGGCAGGTTTTTTTGTAGACATTTTTATAGTCTATCTTTTCTCTTCTCAACAATAGCAATCGTGCATCTAGAAACACTAATTAATTTTTCTTCTTCATCCGTGATTTGAATATCCCATACCATCGATGTACGCCCTTTGTGAAAAGGGATGGCAGTAGCAGTCACTACACCATCCTGTTTACCTCGTATATGATTCGCATTAATTTCGAGGCCAACGGGATAATGTGTTTCGGGATTTACGTTTAAGGCAGCGGCAATACTAGCAGCTGTTTCAGCGAGTGCTACTGAAGCGCCACCATGTAGTAATCCCATAGGCTGAACAGTTTTCGGTCCAACTGGCATTTCACAGACGACTTTGTCGGGATCTAGTTCTTTAAAGCTAATTCCCAATGCACCAATCAGCGTCTGTTCCAAATCAATACCGTCCAATAAATTAAGTTCTTTCATCATCCTCTTTACCCCCATTTCCATGATATACTACCAATACATGTATATACATACATACAGTTGGAGCATACTACTCATTCTATCGAGAAACCAACGCAAAAGTTAATATGCTACATGTAGACTAATCTAGAATAGGATAAATTGTCAAGGATAGCTGAAACATGGCTATATTCATTTTTAAGGAAGGGGTGCATTTCATGAAAAAAGATTTGGATCAGGAGCAAGCTGCTTATATTATTGACGTATGCGCCAGTGCTAATCTGCGTACGGTATCGGGTTCACTTACGCAATTGTACAATCATCTGTTGAAACCTACGGGATTGAAAATCACCCAGTATTATATGCTTGGAAATATTTATACTTCACCCGATATTTCGATTAGTAAATTGGGCGAGATAATGTTGTTGGATCAAACGACCGTAACACGTAACTTGAATATTTTAAATGATTCAGGATATGTACAAATCAAAAGGGCAGAGCAAGACTCACGAACAAAAGTAGTCACGATAACGGAATTAGGGTACGAAAAATTAAATGACGCTACGCCTATTTGGATACGAGTACAGGAAGAAATTGAAGGTTCTATCGGTAAAGCAGAGTATATGGATTTACTAGAGAAGTTGGACGCATTACAAAATGTGATAGACGACTTCAAAAGTTCATCCACATAAAAATGAACATTCATTCATAAATTGATTGACAACTCAAAAAAATCAAGTAAAATACATGTATATACATGTATCAAAGATTTGGTAGTTATGAAGAGCGGAGAGTGGACGTTCTTGACAGACACTGAATACAATTTGAAAGCGCTTACGATAAAAGGAGAGTGTTATTGATGAATCTAGTAGAATTGAAAAAAAGTATGAGTCTTCCGGTGATTGCTTCCCCAATGTTTATTATTAGTAATCCTAAGACGGTAATTGAGCAGTGTAAAGCAGGAGTAATCGGTTCTATGCCTTCATTAAATGCGAGACCGGTTTCGCAATTCGAAGAGTGGTTGATTGAGATTACGGAAGAATTAGCGGATTATAATGCAAAAAATCCTACTAAACCAGCTGCACCCTTTGCGATTAACCAAATCGTTCATCGGTCCAATGAAAGATTACAAGAAGATATGGAGCTGTGTGTGAAGTATAAAGTTCCTATCATTATTACATCTCTAGGTGCAAGAGAAGATGTCTACGAGGCTGCACATAGTTACGGCGGGATTGTTTTGCATGATGTCATTAATAATATGTTTGCCAAGAAAGCTATTGAAAAAGGGGCGGATGGATTAATCGCCGTAGCAGCAGGAGCAGGCGGGCACGCGGGTCCAAAAAGTCCGTTCGCACTCGTTCAAGAAATCCGTGAATGGTTTGATGGTCCACTAGCACTTGGAGGTTCTATAGCAACTGGCGGTAGCGTATTAGCTGCTGAAGCAATGGGAGCAGACTTTGCGTATATCGGGTCTCCATTCATCGCCACTGAGGAAGCAAGAGCAGTTGAAGAATACAAACAGGCCATCGTGGACGCAACTTCGGATGACATTGTATATAGTAATTATTTCACCGGAATACACGGAAATTATCTGGCTGCATCGATCCGTGCATCGGGCTTAGATCCAGAGAACTTGCCTGAAAGTGATCCAAGTAAAATGAATTTTGGTGGAGATGCGGGTCAAAAAGCTTGGAAGGATATTTGGGGCTGTGGACAAGGAATCGGTGTGGTCGATAAAGTACAACCGACAAAAGATTATGTTGCACAATTAGCGCAGCAATACAACGAGGCAAAGGATAAGCTAGTTGGAGATAGAGTGAACACAGCGAGCAGGTAATATGGAGAAAAAGTGAATCGTATCGCGATAAAAAACAAGTATGTCGATTCTGACACGCTTGTTTTTTATTTGCTTACTTAGTAGTTGTGAACGGAATGCGTTTCAATACGGCTGATTTTTAAATCATTCATCGCGGTCTTTTGATAGCTGAATTCTACATCTAATTGGAGTTGTTTGAGTAAGGAGAGGGTTTTCATTTGTGGTTCAGATAAAGATCCAATTTGCTTGTAGATAATATCCTGTTTACTTTCAATTGAAGACAAGCGCTTATCAGTCAGTTGTTGTTTCTTTTTCACTTCTAACATTTCTGTATTGAGGGCATCGACATTCGACTTAAGTGTCCCAACATCTGACTTAATCACAGAGACGTCAGTTTTAATGCTTTTCATTTCGCTAAATATTTGTTGTAATAGAACGTCGCTCATTTTCATCCATTCACTCTTTTTATTAGCATGTATTTCAAGAACACTAAGTGCCATCCTAACGCTAAATCAATTCATTGATTTTATACCTAGAGGGGTATATAATACATATATAAACGAATGGAAGGGAGCTTTTTACATGTCTGAAAAAGCAACTGTATATGTATCATCTACTTGTCCGTATTGTACGATGATGACGAATTATCTAGACGAAATCCATGTACCTTACGAGACGATTAATGTTTCTACGAATCCGGCAGAGGGAGAGCGTCTGATGGAGTTAACGGGACAAATGGGCGTTCCACAAACGCAGTTGAATGGGAAATGGATTATTGGCTTTGACCCAGCAAGTATTCACGCTGCACTGGATGCATGAATAAATTCAAACAGATTGTATTCAAGCGAAGCTGTACAATTCAATCAGCCGAAAATATGGAAAAGAAGTTATTTCCGCGCTTTTGTATTGGCAACCTAGCGTTTATGGTGATGGGTGTAATCCTCGTCATTATAGAATGGACTCACTAATAGGAGGCACCAATTATGGGATGGATCATCATAGCACTTGTCGTCGGCTTAGTAGTTTGGCGAATGAAGCCTGCAAAAGGTGTGCAAACAATTTCAACTGAACAATTAAAAGATAGACTAAAAGATCAAAACGTCCAGTTGATCGATGTACGTTCACCTGCTGAATACAAAGGGCGCCATATACAGCAATTTAAGAATATCCCATTAAATGTGCTTTCGAATAAAATGGGAACATTGAAGAAAGACCAAGAAGTCATTGTCATCTGTCAAAGCGGCATGCGCAGTTCAAATGCGGCAACACAGCTGAAGAAGGCAGGGTTCGTGAATGTAACGAATGTACGCGGTGGAATGAGCGCGTGGCAAGGTTCATGATAGAAGAAGCGTTTCGAGGATCCTATCTCGAGACGCTTTTTTACTTGGTAATGAAATCGAGTTGATTCAGCAAAATCCAGTTGAGGGGAAAGCCAAGTCAGTACGTACGATTTTTCCGATAATACATAAGATATGATACACTAAGCTAAAGATAAAAAGAGGAGGGCTTTCCATGATACATGTTGGCCTGACAGGGTGGGGAGACCATCCAAGCCTATATAATGAGCATACAGTGGCGAATAAAAAACTTGTAGATTATAGTAAACACTTTCCAATCGTCGAGTTAGATTCGACGTTTTATGCGATTCAATCAAAGAAAGTAATGGATAAGTGGACAGAGGAAACGCCCGCTAATTTCCAATTCGTCGTGAAAGCGTATCAGGGCATTACAGGTCATCAGCGTGGGAAGATTCCCTATGATTCTGAAGAAGAGATGTTCTCGCTGTTTAAGCTGTCGCTAACGTCGTTTGTTGAGGCAGGAAAGCTTGCGATGGTACTGGTGCAGTTTCCGCCTTGGTTTGACTGCAAGAAAGAAAACGTGGATCGTATTCGCTATGTGCATGAACAATTACATCCATTACCGATAGCAGTGGAGTTCCGCAATCAAACGTGGTACTCTCCAGCATATCGAGAAAAAACACTCGATTTTCTGAAGAGCTTACACGTCATCCATGTGGTCTGTGATGAGCCGCAAGTAGGGGATGGAAGTGTGCCACTCGTCCCGGTTGCGACCGACGAGAAAGTGCTGTTACGACTCCATGGACGTAATGATAAAGGTTGGGTCAATACGATGGGAGATAGTAAAGCATGGCGAAAAGTCCGCTATCTTTATGATTATAATGATAAAGAGTTAGAGAGTATGAGTGACATCGTTACACATCTAGAGAAGCAGACAGAAGAAGTGTTTGTCATTTTTAATAATAACTCTGGACAGCATGCGGCGAAGAATGCCAAACAATTCGCGGGATTACTCAACATAGAATACGGTCAACCTCTCACTAAGCAAATGGATTTATTTGAGGGGGATCTCTAATGGAATTTGTAGCACTCGCCTTAATTGGTTTGGCATCCGGTATTATCGGTTCAATTGCCGGTCTTGGTGGCGGAACGATCTTGGTTCCGGTCACATTGTTTGTCGGATTAAATCTTGGAATGATTCCTGATATTACACCGCAAAGTGTGGTTGGCCTGTCGGTCATCATGATGATTGCGAATGGACTTGGCTCGACACTATCCTATATGAAGGTAAAGACAATTGATTATCGCAGTGCTTTTCTATTTTTTGCTGCGAGTATACCAGGTATCGTACTCGGTGCATTGGTCAATAAAAACGTAAGTTTGCAATCATTTAATTTATATTTTGGTATATTGCTCATTGTTTTATCTACACTGTTACTAACGAGGAAATATTTGAAGCCGATTAGGTGGTTTGTAGATAACGGAAAAAAGATCAAGTTTACTGATCCTCAAGGTAAAACGCATATCTATGGATATCCCATTTGGTTTGCCATTCTATTGGCGTTGTTCATTGGATTTACGTCAGGATTATTCGGAATCGGTGGCGGTACGATGATCGTTCCAGCCATGATTTTACTATTCTTGTTCCCACCACATGTGGCGGTCGCGACATCGATGCTCATGGTATTCTTATCAGCTATCGTCAACTCGATTTCGCATATTTCACTCGGTCATGTACCATGGCTTTATACGATTCCTGTTGTGCCGGGAGCCTATTTCGGTGGCATGCTAGGAGCCTATTTAAATAGCAAAATGAAGTCAGAAACAGTAGTTTTAGTCATACGCATCATTTTACTCATCTTTGGATTACGTTCCATTTATGAGGGGATTTGGGGTTGACATATATGAAGGAAACGGTAGCGACGATTCACATTTATCATACGAATGACGTCCATAGTCATTTCGAAAACTGGCCACAAATCCAGCACTTTCTTAAAGAGCGCAAGCAACAGGCTGAAGCCAATGGGGAGTTTTGTTTTCTATTTGATATTGGAGACCATATTGACAGATCTCATCCGTTTACCGAAGGAACAGAAGGTAAAGGAAATATAGAATTATTAAATAAAGCAGGATACGATGCCGTGACGATTGGCAATAATGAAGGTATCACTATGTCTAAGGGTGCGCTGAATACATTATATGAAGATGCGCACTTTGATGTAGTGCTGTGTAACTTGACTGAACTGGACGGTAAGGTGCCTTACTGGGCGAAGAAATCTAAAATATTTGAGACTACAGAAGGTGTGCGCATCGGTGTCATAGGTGCTACAGCTCCATACTACGCCTTTTATGAACAACTTGGCTGGAGTGTAGCTGAACCGCATGCAGCGTTGCAGGAAATGGCACGCAGCTTGCGTCCAGAATGCGATGTCATCGTGTGTCTCTCCCATTTAGGAATCAATGAAGATCGTCTATTGGCTTCGCAATGTTCGGAGATCGATGTCATTTTAGGGGCACACACGCATCATTTATTACCGAATGGTGAGTGGGTTGACGATACGCTACTTGCGGCAGCTGAAAAATTCGGTCACTATATCGGTCATGTCCAAGTCGATGTAGACCGCATAACGGGCCAAGTCGTTCATATGAAAGCAGAAGTTTTTCCAACACAGATGATGGAAATGTCGGAAGAGGATATTGAACAAGTGAATGGCTTATTTGCCAAAGGGGAAGAGACTCTTGAAGTACCGGTGTTTTATAATCCTTCTCCGTTATCACAGCGCCTTTCAGGAGAAAGTCCATTATCCTCGCTGTTTGGCCGTGCATTACTGACGTATCTGGATGCCGACTGTGCGTTGTTTAACGCAGGGATATTCCTCGGTAGTTTAGATAAAGGTTGGGTAACAAGAGGGGATTTACACTCTTTATTGCCACATCCTATCAACCCATGTCTTATCCATTTGGATGGTACTGATCTGCTGACAATCTACGAGCAGTCACTCGACCCAAAGTGGACGGAACTTCCAATAAAAGGTCTAGGTTTTCGTGGTACGCTAATGGGTAGCATGATACATGAGCACTTATACCGTAACACGAGCGGGCAATTATTTGCAGGAAACCGTTTGGTCGTGCCAGGTGAGATGTATAGGTTGGCAACACTTGATATGTTCACGTTTGGCTTTTTCTATCCATTACTAAAAGAGGCTAAAAAAGAATACATCATGCCAGAAATGCTTCGCGATATTCTCGGTTGGTATGGAAAAAAATATTTCAATGAACGCTAGTTATGTACGCCTCCTATTTCGCATAATGTGAAGTAGGAGGCGTATTTATGCGGTTTTATACGAATCAAAAACGGCCAAAGAAACATAACTATGGCAAAATCATACTGCGCTTTGTCATCCCGGGCATTTTGGTGGGAGTGGCGATGTTTTTCTATACGGTCAACAAACAGCTAACGCCAATATACACACAATATGCTGAAGTGCAGACGCAAAAAATAGCCAGTCATGTCATCAGTCAAGCCATTAATAATCGCACCACCAGTGTTTACGATGTCAATGAAATTATCGAAAACGTCCCCGATGATACAACAGATACGGTGACGACTAAGTTTAACGCAGAAATCATTAGCCAGGTTATGTCAGAAATTCATCAGCTCGTAGAAAATCATCTAGAGCGTGCAGAAGGCGGAGATTTGGATATGTTACCGCCACTCGGAGATCTCGAGTATAATCCAGATCGCATGGAAAAAGAACAAGGTATTGTGTTTTTTGTTCCAATTGGGCAAGCAGCGAATATTCCGTTGCTCGGTAACTTGGGGCCGAAAATCCCTATCCGCTTCCACGTCGTTGGAGATGTACATGCAACAGTAGAAACTGATATTCGTGAATTTGGTATCAATAATGCGTATGTGGAAGTGTATCTAATGTTACAAGTCAATGTACAGATTATTGTACCGCTAGCAACAAGTAGGAGTGTAGTAGAGCAGAAAATACCGATTGCGATTGGCTTGATAAGAGGAAAGGTACCTCAAATTTATTCGAAAGGAGAACAAACGCCAGCACAAATCGAAGTCCCGCTTGAGAAGACGGAGTAAAAGGCTATTGTGAACAATGTCGATTATTGCTACACTAGGAATAGAAGAATATCGAGACTTACGTAGAGGCTGCATTGTTTATAAGTAACTGGCGAGAGAGTGACATCTAGGACCGCGAGCGAAAGGAGGCAATGCCGAAGTTTGAGAAGGGTCAACTTCTCAAGTTGGGGTCATTTCGAAGAGGAATGACACTGTCATACAGCGATAAATGTATGGAGAGCTACAGTTGCCAATTGTACTGCGATTTATGAATGTATTGCTTGATCAATTGACTGGCCGACTCCTACACGTATGCTATTGCCTGTGGAGTTGGCTTTTTTTATCGGGAAATGAAGGAATTACAGGATAGTATCGGCTTTCCACTCTTCGAAAGATCTTCTGCATTTCGATTTCATCTAGCAACTAGAAAGAGGAGGAATTACAATGATCGGAACATGGGTCTCTATTTTACCTCCTATTATCGCCATCGTGATGGTGTTAGCAACAAGGAGAGTATTATTATCATTAGGAGCAGGAATTGTTACAGCAGCTTTACTTTTAGCGAACTTTGCTCCGTTCGAAACACTAAAAGGTGTATGGAGAGCCATGACAGTTTCGTTTTGGGATGGCGGGCTCAATACATACAATATATTTATTATGCTATTTCTATTATTACTAGGTGTCATTACGGCATTTGTCAGCCTATCTGGAGGAAGCGCTGCATTTGCACGCTGGGCTGTCACGCGTATCCGTACAAAACGTGGGGCAAAGCTGTTAACGATGGGGCTTGGAATTGCAATTTTTGTAGATGACTATTTCAATGCCTTGGCAGTTGGACAGATTGCAAGACCAATTACAGACCAGCACAAGATTTCTCGTGCGAAATTGGCGTATTTCATTGACTCTACATCGGCACCGATCTGTGTCGTGTCACCCATCTCTAGTTGGGGCGCATTCTTAATTGGACAACTTGCACTTATTTTAGGTACGACAGCAGCGGTGAGTTATTCACCATTAACTGCATTCATTATGATGGCACCGATGAACTTCTATGTCATTGCGACATTGTCGATGGTCTTTTTCTTCGCTTGGACGAATAATGACTTCTTCGAAATGAAGAAGCATGAAGATCGTGCAATGAATGAAGGGGAACTATTTGACCAATCTAAAGAAATACCAGGTCAGTTAAAAGAAGAATTCCCTGAGCATACGCACGGAAAAGTTCGCGATTTGGTTGCACCAATCGTGACGTTGATTGCGGTAACGCTTGGTATGATGATCTTCACAGGCTATAAAGAAGCAGGCGTTTTCGATATTTGGGCAATCTTTGAAAATACTGATGTACCATTTTCTTTGGTAATTGGTGGTACAACAGCTACATTGCTAGCTATGTTGTTATATATTTTACAAATGAAAAAGAACGAAACAGCAAGTGTTTCATGGATGGGCCGCGCATTTATTAGCGGAGTGAGAGCGATGATGCCTGCCATTCTCATCTTAATCTTTGCTTGGGGATTGACTGAACTAATCGCTTCCCTAGATACAGGATTATTCCTTTCTACTATGGTAGAGCAATTAAATATTCCAGTCACTTTCCTTCCAGTACTAATCTTCGTATTAGCAGGGTTAATGGCATTCTCGACAGGTACTTCATGGGGTTCTTTCGGTATCTTGATGCCGATTGCGGGTACTATCATGGTCAATGCGGCACCAGAATTATTATTACCAGCGTTGGCAGCGGTGCTTGCAGGTGCGGTATTCGGAGATCATTGTTCACCGATTTCTGATACGACCATTTTATCTTCTACTGGAGCAGGTTGTAACCATATGGATCACGTATCTACCCAGTTGCCTTATGCTCTTGTTGCGGCAAGTGTAGCAGCCCTTGGGTACATCGTTCTTGGGCTAACTGGTTCTGTCTGGATCGGTTTAGTAGCTGTTATTATTACCCTAATAGTTTTATTTACGTACTTGAACGCAAAAGGAAAGAAACGCACAGAACAAATAGCATAGTTTACCTTTTAGACTAAGAGTGATAATTACTTCATTCTTAGTCTAAATTTGTTTTGACATCTCTAATTGGGCTGTTTATACTAAATATACGGAACTAGAATTATCTGAATAAATCGAATGGTGAAAGTTTTGTAAAATAACAAAAAAAGAGGTGAGTTGTATGGAAAATCGTTCACAGTGGGGAACGAGAGCAGGTTTTATACTGGCTGCGGTCGGATCAGCTATAGGACTTGGAAATATTTGGCGCTTTCCTTATGTAGCCTATGAAAATGGCGGCGGCGCATTTTTTATCCCGTACTTATTTGCATTATTAACAGCTGGTATCCCGATTCTGATCATGGAATTCACAATTGGTCATAAATACCGTGGATCAGCACCTCTATCATTCTTCCGTTTAAACGGTAAGAAAGCAGAGTTCTTAGGATGGTGGGGGATTTTCGTTTCGTTCGTTATTTCCACCTACTATGCCGTGATCATTGCATGGGCAATGAAATACACGATCTATTCATTTAACTTATCTTGGGGGAAAGAACCTGAAGCGTTCTTCTTCGGTGATGTTCTGAAATTGGCCGATAATCCAGGAGATGTCGGGGGAATTGTAGGGGGCGTGGCATTGCCACTACTATTCGTCTGGGTTCTTTGTTATATCATTTTGATCGGTGGAGTAAAGAAAGGGATCGAATTAGCGAACAGAATATTTATTCCTATTCTATTCATACTCTTCTTATTCGTCGTCATCCGTGCCATCACACTAGATGGAGCTATGGTTGGACTGGATGCATTCTTTAAGCCAGATGTCGATAAATTACTGAACCCACGTGTATGGGTTGCAGCATATGGACATATCTTCTTCAGTTTATCGATCGCATTCGCTATCATGATTACGTATTCTAGTTATTTGCCAAAGAAGTCAGATATTACGAATAACGCATTTATCACAGGTTTTGCAAACTCTTCTGTTGAGTTATTAGCGGGTATCGGAGTATTTGCAGTACTAGGATTCATGGCAACGAATTCAGGGGTGGAAGTAGCAGACGTTGCGACAGCCGGTGTAGGTTTGGCCTTCGTCGTGTTCCCTGAAATTATCAATCAAATGCCAGGATTAAACGGCCTGTTCGGCGCATTCTTCTTCCTGTCACTGACACTTGCGGGTATTACTTCACTAATCTCAATTACTGAAACATATATCGCAGGTATGTCAGATAAATTCAATATTTCAAGACGTCGTTCAGTAACTATTGGCGTCGGGCTTTCAGCAGTGATTTCTTTGCTATACGCTACAAATGGAGGTTTATACTTCCTAGACGTAGCGGATTACTTCATTAACCAATTCGGTATCGCAGTCATCGGTTTAGTCGAAGTCGTCTTACTAGCTTGGGTATTCCGGAAACTCGGATTGTTCGAACAGCATGCCAACGCAGTATCGGATATTCGTCTTGGCTGGTGGTGGAAAGTATCGCTATCATTCATCACACCAGTAGTATTGGGTACGATGTTATTCTTCCTAATCAAAGACAATATCGCTGAAAATTACGAAGGATATCCAACGTCATTCTTATGGACAATTGGCTGGCCAGTTGCAATTGGTGCATTTGTTATGTCGATCGTATTCACATCGCTAAAATGGAGAGACAACACAAGAATTACATCAGACTATGATGAAGATAAAGGGGGGCTATAAATGGATACAGGAATGAGCGGCTCTGCAATCCTCATGATGCTACTCGGCGTGACGATCATCTGGGGCGGTCTATTTATTAGCATCTTTTACGCTACGATCCTCAGTAAATTCAGAAAGAAATTCAAAATCGAACAGTAAACGATTTACACCTGCAACCGGAAACTTGGTTGCAGGTGTATTTTTATTGTGAATATGCGTTTGGGAAAGTGTCCAGAGACATACGATTAAGAAAACCTTCACGACTGCAATGAAAATACAAAATCGGTCATCTTATTCCAAATTTCTACTCGCATACCTTATTGCTTGCAATGTGTGTCAACTATAATTGAAGGTTATCTGAATTTATGTTACATTGACATGAGTAGAATCTATCAACAGAATGGAGTCGGTAGCGTTGTCATGCAAACCTGAGACAGGAAGAAAATCTGAGCATATTAGAAAGCCAGATTGGCTGAAGATTAAGCTAAACACCAACGAGAATTATACAGGTTTAAAGAAATTAATGCGCGAGAAAAACTTGAATACCGTATGTGAAGAAGCACGTTGCCCAAATATTCATGAGTGTTGGGGAGAGCGTCGTACAGCTACCTTTATGATCTTAGGTGCTGTGTGTACACGTGCATGTCGTTTCTGTGCAGTCAAAACAGGTTTACCTAATGAACTAGATACCGCTGAGCCGGAACGCGTAGCGGAATCCGTTGAATTGATGAATTTGAAACATGCTGTTGTAACTGCTGTAGCACGCGATGACTTGAAAGATGGAGGATCGGCTATTTTCGCTGAAACTATTCGAGCGATACGTAGAAAAAATCCATTTACTTCTATTGAAGTGTTGCCTTCGGATATGGGTGGGGATATAGAGAACTTGCAACGTTTAATGGATGCAAAACCAGATATCTTGAACCATAATATAGAAACAGTACGCCGTCTCACTCCGAGGATTCGTGCGCGTGCAACATATGATCGTTCACTTGAGTTACTTCAACGTGCAAAAGATATGTATCCTGAGATCCCGACGAAGTCTTCATTAATGGTCGGACTTGGAGAAACAGTGGAAGAAATTATTGAAACAATGGATGACCTTCGTGCACACAACGTAGATATCATGACAATTGGTCAATACTTACAACCAACAAAAAAACACGCTAAAGTGGTAAAATATTATTCGCCCGATGAGTTTGGTGAATTGCGTAAGATCGCAATGACTAAAGGATTCTCTCATTGTGAGGCGGGGCCGCTTGTGCGTTCAAGCTACCACGCAGACGAGCAAGTTAATGCTTCGGCTAAAGAGAAACAGCGCCAAGGTGAAGAACTGCTAAAACTTGAAGGACAAGCGAGCAGTTAAATGGAAGTGAAGCAGAGAATGGTTATTTTAGAAAATATGCAATATGAGATTGCAGAAGAGTTTCGCGATGGGTTCGATGAAGAAGCCTTGAATGAACGCTTTAGCGAAGTACTGTTAAAGTATGATTTTATTTTGGGTGACTGGGGATATGGTCAATTACGATTAAAAGGCTTTTTCGAAGATCGTAATTCCAAATCCACATATGAAACAAAAATCAGTACCGTTCAAGATTATATTTATGAATACTGTAATTTTGGTTGTGCGTATTTCATCTTGAAAAAGATCGGAAAAGTAAAACCGGAACTAACGGAAGTGGAAGTTGTAGAGGAAGTACAACCTGAAACGGCATCTACACCAAAAGTGGAGCAATAAAAATGAAAGCTTCGAGCAAATTTGCTCGGAGCTTTCATTCGTTTTACAATAAATATGGTAAGATAGACGTATGAAGTATATGAGGAGGAAGAACATTATGTATTTTGTAGATCAAAATCAAATTAATAAAACGTTAGTGTATATGGAGCAGTTAATCGATATATTTGAAAAGGAAACGAACTGGCTACAAAGCGATGTAAATAAACTTGCTTTAGAGCGAATTGCACATGGCTTGATTGAAGGAATCATTGACGTAGGTAATTCTATGATTGACGGATTCATCATGCGTGATCCTGGAAGTTACGATGATATTATCGATATTCTTGAAGATGAAAAAGTCATTCAATCTGAACAAGCTATCCCATTAAAAGCATTCATTTCATTACGTCCAATGATTGTGCGCCAATTTGTGGAAGTCGATTCAGATAAAGTAGCACGATCTATCCGCGAGACACTTGATGAACTACAACAATTCCCAGGACAAGTTCGAGACTACTTGACGAATGAATTAGGTCCAGTTTCGGCGTTTCTTCCAACAGAATGATGAGACCATATAAAGCCTATTGCTTCGATTTGGACGGCACGATGTATCGCGGTAGTGAACCAATCCAAGAGGCTGTAGATTTTGTTGCAGCGTGCCAAGCACAGGGGAAGGGAACGTATTTCATTACGAATAATGCTGCTCTGACGCGTACTGCTCAACAGAAGAAACTCGCAGGTTTTGGTGTGAATACAGAAACCGACTTCATTATGAATTCGGCCACGACGCTGGCTCGGTATTGCAAACAGCATTATGAAGGTGCAAACGTCATGATGATTGGTGAAGAGGGATTACGTGAAGCACTGGAACTTGAAAACATCCACATCACGACGACGAATCCGGATGTCGTTTTAATGGGACTTGATCGTCAGATTACATACGATAAACTTGCGGATGCTTGTTTGGCGATACGTAACGGTGCTCATTTTTTAGGCACCAATCAAGACATCAAATTCCCGACTGAAAAGGGACTAGTACCAGCTAACGGTTCTTTCCTGACGTTGATGGAAGCAGCCACAGATACAAAGCCGCTCATTGTAGGAAAGCCAGAGCCGTATATGCTGGAGTTCATTCGCCAGCAAGGGATGTACGAGAAAGAAGATATGATTCTGATTGGCGATAATTACGATACGGATATTATGGCGGGGATTCGCTATGGTATAGATACGGCGTATGTCGCAACAGGGGTCACGCCTATGGATGAAGTACTGAAGAAGACGCAGCAACCCACTTATTTGCTGAATTCGCTTGCGGATTGGCTGAAGTAATATGGAGCTATCTAGGAAGCCGTGATGCTACGGCTTCTTAGATAGCTTTTTTTAATGTTATAAGATAGTTGTAAGGGAATAGGGCTGTTGGGATGGGGATTGACGCTTCGGAGGGGACGCGTGTTTTATGGGTTCGCGGTGAGCTGATCCTCTAGGAGTCGCCCTCCTACGCGCCAATCCTTGCAATGTAAGTGGATGATACTTTCTGTTGTGCTTTGAA
This sequence comes from Sporosarcina sp. P29, assembly GCF_002743265.1. Taxonomy (NCBI): domain Bacteria; kingdom Bacillati; phylum Bacillota; class Bacilli; order Caryophanales; family Caryophanaceae; genus Sporosarcina; species Sporosarcina sp. P29. Next base: position 122,845 of record NZ_PDYX01000008.1, read on the forward strand.
TAGGGGATTGTGAACAGTTTGTGCATTTGAACTTGAACATATTTAACTACAAAGATACGTAACACACTAACCACAGTAAATGATTTGAGAATCCTACTAAGGACGGCTTTTGCGAGTAAAAGAGAAACGTTAGGAGCATGTTCTTTCATAGATTGCCTTGAGTAAGCCAGTCCTCAGGAAAGCGTCTCCAGATGGGGCTTCAATCCTTTTGTACTCAGTGATTACCTTACTTCTGCAAATATAAACAGATTTCACTTTAATCCCATTCGAAAAAGGATGTCCTAAAAGCGTGGTAGCTTCTAAGACATCCTGTATAATTTATTTTATTAAAAAAGTGGATTATCTTCAATAAACTGATAAATTTCCTTTGTCAATTCATCGGCAGTATCCGCTTCGACAAGTTCACCATTCACAATTGCGTACAACGTATCACTACATTTCGTACAATAGCTCAAGCAGCCGTATTCCAGTACGTCGATGTTTGGATCACGTTCCAACGTTTCGAATACGGGGTAGGCACCATTTGCCAAATTACTCATACAAAACTCCACGATGGGATTCATCTTTCTCACCTCGCCTACTAGAAATGGTACTCTTTTTTTACAAAATCGTCAATGAACATGACATATTGTGAAAGTTATCACAAACTGCTATAATAACAAATGAGATGCACGAGAAAATTGACATAGAAGGAGAGCATTATGAGAAAATTACTTTTACTAGGTGCCGGCTATGGTAACATGAGAATTTTATTGCGTTTGCTAAATAAAGAATTACCAAGCGATATTGAAATTACACTTGTCGATAGAACCCTATTTCATAGTTTGAAAACAGAATTTTATGCACTGGCAGCAGGAACAGTTTCTGATTCCGATGTACGTGTAGCAATCCCTGTTCATGACCAATTGAAAGTGGTAGAAGGCGAGATTCAAGAAATTAAACTTGAAGAAAAAGAAGTGTTGTTGGCAGACGGTCAAGCACTTGCATATGACGAATTAGTCATCGGGCTAGGTAGTGAAGATAACTACCACAACGTACCTGGAGCGGCTGAACATACGCTAAGTATCCAAACAATCGGCAAATCCCGCAGGACGTATCAGACGTTACTAGGATTAGGTGATGGCGCAACAGTAGGAATCGTTGGTGCTGGGCTTAGCGGTATCGAATTAGCGAGTGAGTTACGTGAAAGTCGTCCAGATTTGAAAATCAAATTATTCGATCGTAGCCCGCGTATATTGCGTGACTTTCCTGAACGATTGAGTAACTTCGTAAAAGGTTGGTTTGATCAGAACGAAGTAGAAGTCGTTGCGAATTCCAACATTACTAAAGTTGGCGAACATATTCTATATAACCATGAAGATACAATTGATGTAGATGCAGTGGTTTGGACAGCTGGTATTAAACCAGGTAAGGTCGTGGATGATTTGGTCATTCAGAAAGACCGTTCAGGCCGTATCGTACTCAATCAATATCACCAAGTCCCTAATTACCGAAACGTGTATGTTGTCGGCGATATTGCTGCGCTTCCACACGCACCAAGCGCACAGTTGGCAGAAGTTCAAGGGGAGCAAATCGTTCAAGTATTGCGCTCGACTTGGAAAGGTGAGCCACTGATGCTTGAAATGCCAGAGCTAAAACTAAAAGGTTTCATGGGTTCATTAGGGAAGAAACAAGGGTTTGCGTACTTGGCGGATCGTACCGTTACAGGAAGAATCGCCCGTCTAATGAAATCCGGCTTGCTATGGATGTATAAATGGCATAATGGGTAATATACTATGTACAAGTCACTTCAATGAAGTGGCTTTTTTGGCTGTAATTTGTTTTGGTCTGGATACAAAAAAAACGGTCGGTTCAACATGTAACGACCGCTTAAGTGAATGTATTGTTCTCAATTAATCCATCAAATTATCAATTTATCCTGCGTGATAGCCATGCGTTTCTAAAGCATTGAAAACAGGCTTCAGTTGAATATGGCCTTCGCCAATCATTTCATCATTAATCATAACGAGTGGATAAAAATACTCGTCTTCACGAATTTTCTCGACGATTTCCTGCTGTCGTGATTCTTTTACTTCTTGCTCGATATCAATATACGTAATAGTAAACGGTTGTTCAGGGTACTTTCTGGATATTGCCGCTTGGAGCCATTCATACGTATCTTTGGAAGAAGGTGCATTGACACAACTTGCACAGATGATTTCTGCTCCATATACTTCAATTGTTACTGGGGATTGTGACATATTAATCAAACCTCCGATTCATTATTGGATTTTTTCTGCTTGGCAGTTTATAATAAGTATAAGGAAAGGAGAGTGTGATTACAATGACAACAGATATTAAATTATATGAGCCGGTAAAAGAAGTGCTAGATAAATTGCGCCCATTCCTCTTGCGAGACGGAGGGGACTGCGAACTAGTGGATATTGATGAAGGAATAGTGAAGTTGCGCCTTTTAGGAGCATGCGGAACTTGCCCTAGTTCGACGATTACATTAAAAGCTGGTATTGAACGTGCATTACTTGAAGAAGTACCAGGCGTAGTAGAAGTAGAACAGGTTTTTTAATTTCATTAAATAAAAAGCCGTGCAAATGAAGTATGATCTTCTTTGCACGGTTTTCATTATTCAGCTAGTTTTATGAGCAGTTTGTTCATCACGGATTTCTTGCCATCGATCTTTAGCCATCTGGATGATGGTAGGTTCAGTCGATCTTTTTTGCGTTTCAATTACACGTGAGAAGTTTCGAATGGCTTCTGCACGGTCCTGGATGCGCCAGGATAACTCGGCAATAATATATTGCACACGGGTTTCGGACATTTGTGTTCCGATATAATCACCCTCAGAAAATGCTCTTATGTACAGATCACGAGAGATTTCTAGATAACGCATTTCTTTCTGACGGTTTTCATCATTACGGTAAATCCAAGCTATACGCAACATCATCCCAGCCATCGTTAAATGCTTTTCTTTTTTAAAGTGGGCATTTAAATACGCTAATTTATAGGCTTCAACTGCTTGCTCTTTCGTCCGTACACCACCAAATGAGCGACTATGCCATTTGGCCGTTATATTTTTGGCGATCAACTCTTTTGTGCTTGGCGCAAAATACGGTGCGAAATCATCAGTGAATGCAAAACCGCAATGCGGACAAACCGCAACATTATAAAAAATAGGATTAACTTCCTTGTCTATATAAATAGGTCTAAAATCGCTATCATGGTCAATTACACTTACTTGGCGAGAACGAATTTTAGTAGTAGGGAAAGGCTCTTTACACAGTAAACATTGCATCTTTTTCTCGTAATAGGGGCTGATTTCCACTAGTATCATTCCTTTCTTTCCTGAGTCTTATTATACATTAAAATAGACCTAGTAGGGGGACTATTTGTTTGCATTGTGATGAAAGAGATTGATATGATAAAAAGAAAACGTGGAAAGTGAGTGATATTAATGACGAATACAGTAGAGATTACAGAAGCAGCAGCATTTCACGTGAAGAAAATGATGACGAATAACGAGGAAGAAGGATCTTTCTTGCGCGTTTCCGTTAATGGCGGAGGTTGCAGCGGATTAACATACGGTCTTGGTTTTGCCCAAGTAAAAGAAGATGATGATATTTCTTATACAGCTCATGGAGTTCCTGTAGTTGTGAAAGAAGAGGATGCAGCTATTCTCGTAGGTACAAAAGTGGATTATAAAGAGTCGTTAATGGGTGGCGGATTCACGATCGACAATCCAAATGCGATTGCGAATTGTGGTTGTGGTACTTCATTTAGAACAGCTAAAAAAGCTGGCGCTCCTGCAGATTGTGATTGAATTTAAACATCTAAGTCGAGCAGGATTTGATGAAATTATAGAAAAGGCAAATTACTAGTCTAAATTGATTATTCGCACAATAATAATTCTGTTGAAATGCGTGCTCAAAAGGTCTACTATTAGTAATGAAAGTAAGATTCTATTCATATCAAACTAAATGCCGGCACTGCAAAACCAAGTAAGACTGATTTTACACGTACTCGGCGTTTAAGAAACTAAAAGGTGGTTCGATTTACGTGAAAAGACCAACAATCTTAGTATTGGGTGCAGGTTACGGCGGTTTGATGACTGTTGTAAATTTACAAAAGTCATTAGGTGCAGATGAAGCAGATATCGTGCTGATTAACAAAAATGACTATCACTATGAATCTACTTGGTTGCATGAAGCGGCAGCTGGAACATTATCCCCAGAACAAGTTCGCTATGATATTTCAAGTGTAATCAATAGTAATAAAGTAAAGTTCATCGAAGCAGAAGTTACGGGCATCGATGTTGCGACTAAAAATGTAAAAACGAATCTCGGTTCACACACATATGATTACCTAGTAATCGGCCTTGGTTTCGAAGGGGAAACTTTTGGAATCCCAGGTTTGGACAAGTACGCATTGTCGATTGCCAATGTGAATGCAGCTCGTCAAATTCGTGATCACATGGAATATCAATTCGCTACATGGTCTACTGAAGAAGTAAAAGACGATAGCCGTTTGACTATCATTGTAGGTGGAGCAGGTTTCACAGGAATTGAGTATCTAGGTGAACTAGGAAACCGTGTACCTGAATTATGTAAGGAATATGATGTGCCAGCCAAAAAGGTTCGCATTCTATGTGTAGAAGCAGCGCCAATGGTATTGCCTGGTTTCGATCCGGAACTTGTGGAATACGCAGTGCGTCAATTGGGCACTAAAGGTGTAGAATTCTCTATCGGTACACCGGTTGTAGAAGCAACTCCTGAAGGTGTGAAGATTAAAAAAGGCGAAGATGAGTTTGAATTCATCAAAGCGGGTACGGTGGTATGGGCTGCCGGTGTTCGCGGTAACCACTTGATCGAAGAATCAGGTATAGAAAACATGCGTGCCCGTGTTAAAGTTGAAAAAGATATGCGTGCGCCAGGATACGACGATGTATTTGTAGTAGGTGACTGTGCATTGATGATCAACGAAGCAATCAATCGTCCATACCCACCCACTGCACAAATTGCTATGCAACAAGGTGAGATGATTGCTAACAATATCATTGCGTTGATGAAAGGAAACCCAACTAGAGAATTCGTACCCGATTTAAAAGGTAGCGTTTGTTCTTTAGGCGATTCTGATGCAATTGGTGTAGTATTCGATAAAAAAGTGACAGGTACGAAAGCGTCATTCATGAAGAAAATGATCGATAATCGTGCACTATTCATGATCGGTGGTCTTGGACTAACGATTAAAAAAGGTAAATTTAACGTTCTAAAATGATTTATAAAAAAGCACTCGCTCTTGTGAGTGCTTTTTATGTGCAACAAAATAGACAACAAGTCAACCGTGAAAGCCGTCGAAGTAGAGGAAATCGTCTGTCAGATTTTAAGAATTCATGACATCTGAAAAGAACGTTCTGTGTATACTGTCTCATTCTATTGAAAGCCGTCGCATCATCCTGTAAAATGTGGAAGTGATGAACTGGAGGTTAGCAAGCATGCAAACTATATCCATAGCACAAGTAATGCTATCGATCTTGATATTTATTGTTATGTTTTTCGGTATCGGCTTTTTATTAAATATGCTGTTACGTATGACGTGGCTTATGGCTATTATTTATCCGATTATCGTGATTTTTATTATTGATGATGTGCCGATGTATCAGTACTTTACAAAGCCTGGCTTTGCTTTTAGTGAGCTAGGAGCGAATCTTATGTCGCTTCATGCTGTCGATATCGTGATTTTGGCGAGTGGTATGGTCGGAGCGATTATCGCAGGTTTCGTAATGAAGGTTTTACGCAAGATGGGCTATCAGATGTTCTGATACGTGTTGACATGAAAAAACGGAGCTGGACAGGAAGTCGTAAATTACGACATCTTGTGACAGTTCCGTTTTTTTTGCTTTTTACTATTACGTGAAAGGTTGGGGAGGTATTGGCACTGTTGTCCTACGTGCCAAACCCGTTCACCTAGATTGTTCTACCATTCTTAGTGATCCGGGAAAGATTCTCTCACACCTGCGAGAGCCATACGCAAGCGTCGTAGTAGGTTTGATAACGTTATAATATAACCGTATACGTAAGGATCGAGATGAGAATACCTGTTAAAGCTCCAAAGAATACTTCGTTTGGTTTGTGGCCGAGGAGGGTTTTAAGTTCCTGAATTTTAGCGTCGTTGTCTTTCTTTGGCCAATCCTTTAAATCGCTGACGAACATTTGGAAGTCGGAACGCATTTGGTTGATGATTAAGGCTTGTTGTCCGGCTTGGTAGCGAATGCCGGTTGCGTCGAACATGACAATGACCGCGAATATGGCGGATATGGCGAATAATGGTGAATCCAGTCCAGCTTCGAATGCGATGGAAGTTGTAAGCGCAGTGACTGCTGCTGAGTGAGAACTGGGCATGCCACCTGTGGAAGTCATGAGTCCGAAATCGAGTTTACGTGTTAATAAAAAATGAATAGGAATTTTCACAAATTGGGCAAAAAAGATGGCGAATAGCGCTGCGAGGAGCGGTATGTTTTCAAAAATAGCCAAGAGATTCCACTCCTTTATTGTCAGTAGTTTTGCACTCAGTATAACATAATCTGGATCTACTCGTTATGTAACCAACAATTATTTGTAGTTGGAAGTGCTAATCTGACTAGTCTATACTAGTATGGGGAACGCGTAAAGAAAAGGGGAGGAACAACACATGATAAACGTAGACACAGCATCCGCAATTGATCAGAAAGAAGTAGAAGTACTTATTGTAGGAATACCAGATCATCCAGAGAACGTAGAAGGCTTTGATACGTTCGTTAAATCTTTCCATCCTTCATTACCAGATTGGATCAAATCACACGACGTTCAACAGAAGTTCAAGGCGATTACTAAAATGCCTGCGTTATCAACGCAAAGTTACGACCGTGTGTACTTTGTCGGCGTAGGCAATCAGAAGCGGCTGACAGAACAGCCATTGCGCGAATTATTCGCTGAGGTAGGTAAACAACTACACAAAGACCGTATACGCTCTGTAGGGGTCTGGACAGCGCCGTTCTGTAATGAAGAGATTGATAGTGAGGACGTTGCGTTCTTGGCCTCTGAGGGTATCGGAATGGGCTCCTATACGTATGAGGGATTCCAGACTTCATCCAATGAAGTGGATGTCCCACTAACTACTGTTACATTCTTCGCGCCAGGAGATGAAGAAAGTATCATTGCTGCAGGAGAGGTCGGCATGATCTCTGCATATGCAGTGAACGAAGCTAGGACGCTAGTCAATGTACCACCTAACTTATTGACGCCAACTAAGATGGCGGAGTACGCACGAGAATTAGCGGAAAGCTATGACTTGGAAATTGATATTCTTGGTAAAGCAGAAATGGAAGAGCTTGGTATGGGAGCAATTCTTGCGGTCAATCAAGGTTCAGTAGAAGAACCGAAACTCATTGTGCTGAAGTACCAAGCGACCGAACAGTGGGAAGATGTCGTCGGTCTAGTCGGTAAAGGGATCACGTATGACACAGGTGGCTATTCATTGAAGCCTAAAGACGGTATGGTCGGAATGAAAGGGGATATGGGTGGCGCAGCGGCTGTTCTCGGTGCTATGGCAATCATAGGGGAGTCACGACCGAAGAAAAATGTTCTTGCAGTCATTGCTTCATCCGATAACATGATTTCCGGTGAAGCATTCAAGCCGGACGATGTCATCACATCATTAAGCGGTAAGACGATAGAAGTGTTGAATACAGATGCAGAAGGACGTTTAGTACTGGCTGATGCAGTGACCTATGCGAAGCAAGCGGGCGCTGAGTATTTGATTGATGTGGCCACGCTAACAGGTGGTGTCATTGTGGCGCTCGGAAATGATAAAACAGGTGCACTAACGAATAATGACGCATTCTATAATAAATTCCAGGAAGCCGCGGATGAAACAGGGGAATTCATTTGGCAAATGCCGTTAACTGAAAGCGATCGTAAACGGATTCGAAAAAGTGATGTCGCAGATTTAAACAACTCACCGGGACGAGATGGCCATATGATCTTCGGAGGCGGCTTCGTCGGAGAGTTTGTCGGAGATACACCGTGGATTCATTTAGATATTGCCGGTACGTCTGACGCGGCTAGTCCACATGTGCTCGGCCCTAAAGGTGCAACTGGCGTGATGGTCCGTACATTGGCGACCTTCGTAGAGCGCTTGGCGGCTGAATCAGAAGAACAAGAATAATTCGAGATAGGCGCTTTCCCCACTCCTTCTTTCCGGTCTGTCATAGGATAAAGGGAAAGGGGGAGCTTGGATGACAAGAAATTATAGAGGTGGATACGGTGGACGTGGTCATGGTCACCATGGTGGCGGTTATGGAGGTGGCTTTGGTGGCTTCGGCGGATTCGGAGGACCTTTCTTAGGTGGATTAGTGGGCGGATTTTTAGGTAATGCAATTTCTCCAGGTTACGGCTACGGTGGTGGATACTACCCACCTTACTACAACAGCTATCCATACTATCCACAACCGTATTATCCATATTACCCGTACTATTAAAAAAACACGCCGTGATGACTATTCGTCATCCGGCGTGTTTTTATCTGATTCTTTACGTTGTTCTTTGACAGCTTCTTTTAGATCATCCCCAACCGTTAATTCGGTAGGCTGTACACCCGACATATAAGCAGCACGTGTCATTAAATGACCGCCAATCGGAGAAGTGATGAACAAGAAGACGATACCGAGCAACAGCGCCACACTGAAATGGCCTTCATTCCACCAAAAGTGAAGGAATACACCAAGCAGTAAACTCATAACCCCTAGCGTAGCGCTCTTTGAAGCAGCGTGTGCCCGTGTGTAGACATCCGGAAGCCGCAAGATACCAATGACTGTGACGATCGTGAAAATGATCCCCACCGTAACGAGTAACACAATAATAATGTCAGCGATTAGGTCCACGTTCGATGATCTCTCCTCTCTCAATGAATTTGGAGAAGGACACTGTGCCGATAAACGACATAATGGCGATCAATAGAATCGCATCGATGAAGAACGGTGTATCGAACAAGATGGAAAGCAGCGCGATTGCTGATATGAGCATGACGCCAATCGCATCGAGCGCGACTAGACGATCCGGCACGGAAGGACCCTTCCATACACGATATAGTAATCCGAGCATAGACAGGATGACTAGCACGAGACAGACGGAATAAAACAAGTTCATCCTCGGCTCACCTCCATAATGGCTTTCTCGAATGTGTTTTTTATAGAATCGATTGCTTCATCCACGTCGTCTACATCAATCGCATGGATATACAAAGTTCGCTGATCATCTGATACATGAACGACGACCGTACCAGGCGTTAACGTAATTAAACTAGATAACAATGTGATTTCCCAATCTTTTTCAAGTTCAGTTGGCATAGCGAAGAACATCGGCTGCATAGTCGACAGATCCGGTTTGATCACTAGTAGCAACACGGAAATATTCGACAAGATGAGCTCTTTTAGGAAAATCGCTGTTAATTTTACTGCAGACCAGATTCGCCATATGTACAAGCGTCCACTGAAATAGCGGCGTGTCATGATGATCATCAACAGCCCGATAAGATATCCTATGATGAACGTAGAAGGTGTCAATGAACTTGACATGAACATCCAAACGACTGCAATGAAGAAATTTAATAGTATCTGAAAAGCCATTGACCTCTACTCCTTTAACACCGCATTTATATAGATGGATGGATCAGCCAGTACATTCGCTGCATCCGTCATATATGGCATAAGCCACTCTGCACCGACACCGTATGCTACCGTAATGAGTACCAACATAATAGCTGGGAACATCATCTGGCGATACGTGCGTTGATCACGAACAGGCAACTCGTTCTTCTGAGGACCCCAAAATGCATAAATAAAAATTCGGATGACGGACAGTAGCACAACGAGGCTAGAAGCCAAAATAATGATACTGCCGATCACATGATCCGCTTCAAACGCACCTTTCGTGATGAGCACTTTCCCAATAAATCCACTCAACGGAGGAATACCAGCCAGACCAAACGCAGCGATTAAATAGGTCCAACCAAGCGTTGCATGGGTTTTAATTAAGCCGCCCATTTCCCGCAAGTTCGATGTGCCAGTTGCATAAATAATGATACCGATCAAGACAAACAATGCACCTTTGATCAACATATCATGAATCAAATAGTAGACCGCACCTTCTAGTCCAGACGTGTTCATTTGAGCTACGCCGAACAAGATAACACCTACTGCAATGATGATGTTGTAAATGATGATTTGTTTTAAATCGAAATACGCAAGGGCACCGATACAGCCAGCAATGATCGTTAGTAACGACAGGATCATTAGAAACTGATGCGTAAACCCGATGTCGTGTACGAAAAACAACGTATAAGTACGCGTGATCGCATAGACACCTACTTTAGTCAGTAAGGCACCGAACAATGCCAGAATCGGTATCGGTGGCGCAGCGTACGAATTGGGCAACCAGAAATACAAAGGGAAAATGGCTCCTTTAATTCCGAAAACGATTAAAAACAAAATCGCTATGACAGAAATGATTCCTGGTTGATTGATCTCGGCAATCTTTACCGAAATATCCGCCATATTCAATGTGCCGATGATCGAGTACAGATACGCTACCGTAACGACGAAGAGGGCAGATGAAATGACGTTTACCAATATGTATTTAATGGATTCCCGAAGTTGCCGTTTCTCGCCGCCCAGTACAATCAGCAAATAGGACGCGATCAGTAGCACTTCGAAAAATACGAACATATTGAAAATATCGCCTGTTGTGAAGGCGCCATTGATTCCTGTAATCATGAACAGAATCGCGGGATAGTAGAAAAATCTCTCTCTTTCTACACCAATGGATGAAAAGCTATAGATGACGACAAAAAATGTAATGATAATCGTCGTCGTGACGAGCAAGGCGGAGAACATATCCGACACCATCGTAATGCCGAATGGTGCAGGCCAGCTCCCAAGTGTCACGGTTTGGATTCCTTCTGTCTTCACTGTCGCGATAAGCCAAAAAGAAGCAACTAGACTGAGAGCCAATCCGATCAGTGTCAACACTCTCTGGATGACCACCTGCTCTTTGAAAAACAATAAGATCATCGCGAAAAAGAAAGGAATAATGATCGGAAATAAAAGAAGATTAATCATGTTCATCATTCCCTCTCAATTCATTCATATTATCTGTTTGGTGTACAGCATACATCCGATATGCCATGACAAGCATGACCGCCGTCACACCAAAACTGATGACGATCGCAGTTAAGATCAATGCTTGTGGTAGGGGATCTGCAAAATCAGTCACACCGTCGAGTACAACGGGAGCCGCGTTGCCTCCGAGTCCACCCATCGTTAGAATGAGTAAATGCGCACCATGACTGAGCAAACCAGTACCTAAAATCACTTTTAGTAAACTCCTCGATAATATCAAATAGACGGCTGCCGTAAATAATATACCGACGAGAATCGCAAGAATAAACTCCATCAGTCATCGCCTCCAATCGATTGAATAATCGTGATGGCGGAACCGACGACAACTAAGTACACTCCACTATCAAACAACATCGCTGTATGAAGAGACGTATGTCCGAACAGTGGTAAATCAAAATCACTGAATGCATGTGTGAAGAATGGCACATTAAAGAAAATGGAGCCCGCCGCTGTACCTAATGCAAGCAATAATCCGATCGCAGTCATGATCGTAAAGTTAAACGGTAGAATTTGTTGGATCGTACGTAAATCGAATGCCAACAACAACAGCACAATCGCCCCTGTTGTCAACAAGCCACCAACGAACCCTCCACCTGGTGCATAGTGACCCGCGAAAAAGATGTGGATGGAGAACAGGAAGATGATGAAAAACACTACTTTGGCTGTAGTTTGTAAAATAACATCATTTGTTTTCATCGTTCGGCTCCTTTCTCGATACACGCAAGCGAATCATGCCAAGTACCGCGATCCCTGCAATAGCGAGTACTGCGATCTCAAATAATGTATCAAATCCACGGTAATCTACTAGAATGACGTTGACGATATTTCCGCCAGCTGCTTCTGACTCGACCGTATCTTTATAGTATTGAGAAATCGAAGGGATCATTTTTTGTGAGTGGCTGGATAGGGCGACCAATGTCACCATCACACCTACACTCAATGAAACAATCAAGTTGACTACTTTATTGCGTTTTGTTTCCCCGTGCGTACTGAGTGCCGGCAAATGCTTGAATGCTAGCAAGAACAACGCAACGGATACTGTCTCGATTACAAGTTGCGTCAATGCTAAGTCTGGCGCTTTGAAGATGACGAAGAATAACGCGACGGAATACCCGACGCCGCCAAGCGCGATAATGGCAGCTAGACGAGACTTCGCAAACACAACAAATCCGACAGATAAAATTAACACGATCGCATTTAACGATCCGTATAATGTAATCGCTGTGAAACTATTCATATCGAGAACAAATGCGTCCTTGATGAACAAGATCGCGATGATCGTAACCGACATGAAGGCGAACATATACAATAAGTATGTCCGGATCTTGCCCGTCATATAAAGACGAGAAACCCGATTCAATCCTTTTTCACTTCCACGCATCAGCGCATCATAGCCATTATTCAGCGATAGCTTTTCAGGCTGGATACGATAAAACGGTTGCCATTTCGGAATGGTTAGATAGAGTAATGTACCGAATACGACCACACCGATTGTCAGCCATAAGCCAGCAGCCCCGAACCCATGCCATGCTTTGACATGAATATCAACAGCGGAAGGACTTGCGTACAATGTCGGTTGAATCGCCATCACAGCTGGTTTAATAATCCACTTACCAATGACATTCGGAATAAAGAACACAAGAATGACGATCGTTGCCAAAATCATAGGGGCAATTAGCATACCAATCGGTGCTTCATGCGGTTGTTTCGGCAATTGTTCAAACTTCTTCTGTCCAATAAATGTTTTTAACACAAAATACATACTGTACGTAAAGGTAAACACACTGGCAACCCACGCGACGATCGGGAACATAATGCCCCATGTATCGAAGTTGAATAATTCAAAGTGTCGAAGCGCTACCATAGATTCTAAAAACATTTCTTTACTTAAGAATCCACTGAACGGTGGCAAGCCAGCCATAGACAATGAACCGATTGCCGCTACGGTAAAGCTGATCGGCATGACGCTCATCAATCCACCAAGCTTACGAATATCTCTGGTACCGGTTTCATGATCAATAATCCCTGCAATCATGAAGAGGCCACCTTTAAATGCTGCGTGGTTAATTAAGTGGAAAATCGCCGCATACGTCGCGAAGCCAAATATGGCTGCGGTCGCATGATAGGAGATAGCACCTGCCCCAAGTAAAGACATAATTAAACCGAGTTGACTGACTGTTGAAAATGCTAAAATCGCTTTCAGATCCGTTTGCTTTACTGCGAAGAATGATCCCCAGAACAGCGTCAACAATCCGATTCCAGTGACCAGCCAAATCCATGTGGACGCAGAGCCGAAAATCGGCGTGAATCGTGCGACCAAATAAATACCCGCCTTTACCATCGTGGCAGAGTGTAAATACGCACTAACGGGTGTGGGCGCTTCCATTGCATCTGGTAACCAGATATAGAATGGGAATTGTGCCGACTTCGTAAAGGCACCTAGCAAGAGCAATACCAATGCCAGAGTGAAATACGGTTGATTCATCAGATCAGGAGCTTGGGCAATTAATTCCCGTACTGAGAAAGTTTCTCCCATGATGCTGAGTAAAATGAATGCCCCGAGCATCATTAATCCACCAAACACCGTAATCATCATCGATTTCAGTGCGCCAAAACGTGACTTGTCCTTCGTGTACCAAAAACCAATCAATAAGAAGGACGAAATGGACGTTAACTCCCAGAACAAATAGAGTGTCATCGTGTTGTCAGATTGCACAACTCCGAGCATAGCGGTCATGAAAATCAGTAAGTAGACATAAAAGCTGCCAAGATCTTCTTTCTCCCTATCCATGTAGAACACAGAGTACAATACAACTAACGAACCGATTCCGGTGATCAATAGCGTAAATAATAAACTAAGACCATCTATGTATGAAGTAAACGCAATTCCAAGTGAAGGAATCCATTTCATTTCAGAAATAGCATGACCACCATCCATGACTAGCGGTAAAAAGCTTACGTAATAGCTAAATAACACTAGTGGTACTAATAAAACAAACCAACCCGTATGTATTCCTTTAATTTTCTTATAAGCAAAAGGAACAAGTATCGCGAAGATTACAGGTAAAAAAATAAATAACACGAATTCCAAGAGAATCCTCCTTCCAACCATGTTCTTCACATATTCAAATTCCCGAGGCATAAGCGTGGGCGTATTTGTTAGTATAGCGTAAAACATTTCAAATTGCATAGACGACAGTTGACCGATTATTGCTTTATTCGACTTCCTTCTTATATTATTAGAAGGGTGAAAAATTATTTTTCGGAGGTATTATGAAAAATCCATATTTGTTCAGTTATTTACCATTTGTCACCGTGCTATTATTCAGTTTGACCTTTGGTGTCTACAGTGTAGGGGAGACACTGATTCTCTTTAAAGAAATCGGTCTCTATCAAGGTATGAGGGAGTTCTTATCAGATCTTCAATTGCGTATCTTTTTGCTGACAATGTATTCTTTAGTATTCTTCATGCTATTTGCGGCTTTAAAACTGATTGCTGTCACCATTCACGAAACGGCCTTATTATTTTTCCTGAAAGAAGAAGCCGATGCATCGTATAGCGCTTCAAAATCCGGTGTCGTCATTTATTTTATCGGTGCCATCGTTTCGGTAATCGGTATTCAATCGTGGAAGATGCTTGCATTGATCTTTCTCATCACTTCATTCGTCTACTTTGTGTATGTAGTCTACAAATTAAGTCCATTCATGCCACTGACACACACGGTAGGTTTGATTTTCTTCCAAATTATTATCTGGAGTGTCTTGGTGGCGGGACTAGTGTACATCATTTTCCGTCTATACAACGGGCTGCTCGCCAGTATTCCGTTAGCTAATCCAGTGAAATAAAATGAAAAGCCTTGCAGATCCGAAGTAAACGGACCTTGCAAGGCTTTTATGGTCGCATCGTCGAGGAAAATGCACGCAGGTGAATTTTTTGATCACGCAGAAGTGGAATGGGTGTCGGTCTGTCATATCCGATCCAAACAGCTGACGTATAACGGTCATTCATACCAATAGTCCACAAGTCTTTAAACGCATCGGTCGTTCCTGTTTTTGCCCCAGTATAGCGAGTGGTATAAGTAATTCCTTCACCTGAACCGTTGACGACCACTTCTTTCATCAACGACCGAATACTGTTGACTGTAGAAGGGGACCAAACGGCTTTTGACGTATCTTTCCATTTGTATAATACTTCGCCTTTACTATTCTTTACCGAGCGAATCGCGTGAGGCGTCAAGTACGTCCCATCGATAAAGCTTGTAGTCGCCTGGGCAAGCTCAAGCGGTGTGACACCTTTAGAAAATCCACCGAGCGCTGCAGGATAAGAACGATCAGCCGCCACGATGTGTTGGAAATGAAAAGGTGCTAAATGTGAGAAAGCTTCGTCAATCCCTACCCGTTGCAATAAACGTACCGCCGTCGAATTATAACTATTGCGGAATGCTTCCCGTACTGTAGTCGTACCAAATTGATAGTTGCCAAAGTTTTTCGGACAATAACCTGCAATACAAATATCGCTACTGTTGACGGGAGTATCCGCATGATACGGACCACTTTCAAAAAATGGTGCATAGACAAGCAAAGGCTTAATAGCGGATCCTGGTTGTCGAACCGCTTGATACGCGCGATGGAAGTCCGTTTTATTATAGCCCGAACCTGCATATAGACTGACGATTTCGCGCATGTCATTGTCGATCACAGCAGCTCCAGCCTGCACACCACCCGTTCCAATCAGTGCATTTAAACGATTTTCATCATGCTGTTGCTTGTTTGGATCAAGTGCCGTATCGATTGTCACGCCTTTACTGATCACTTCGCGCGTACGACGATTGATTTCATTTTGCCAGCGTTGACGTTCTTCTGGTGTTTTCGCTTTACTCATCGACACATCGAGCCTTTCTGTCTGCGCGATGAGCTCTTTTAATTCTTCTAATACGTATGAGCTGTACATAGGATAAAACTGCTCTTTTTTCTTGACGTTCAATTGAATAGGCAATGTACTGTACGCTTCAAATTGCTCTTCTGTAATAACTTGCTGGTCGCGCATAACTTGAAGAAGTCGTAGTTGACGTTCTTTTGTTTGATCGAAATGCTTGATTGGATTATAAAGCGAAGGATTGTTTGGAATGGCAGCCAAAAATGCGATTTCTGCCTCATGTAATTTTTCGAGAGGGCGACTGAAGTAATAGCTTGCCGCACCGCCGATTCCGTACACTTGATTGCCGAAATACATTTCATTCAAATACATTTCCAAAATTTCATCTTTTGACGATTGCTTCTCCAGTTCTGCTGCAAAGAAGAGTTCTTTAAACTTTCGTTCATACGTTTTCTCAGTCGATAAATAGCGCATCCGCACGACTTGCTGTGTAATAGTTGAAGCTCCTTGCTGTTTAGCGTCTGCCGCTGCGTTGATCGTGAAAGCTCGAATGATCGCCGCAATATCATAGCCCCGATGCTCATAAAATGTCCGGTCTTCACTTTTCAAAAACAACTGGCGCGTGAAAAACGTCATATCTTGCAAATTAATCGGCTGTCGCCATTCAGTATATTCTTCCGCAAATAAAGTCCCGTTACGGTCTTTCATTTGAATAGGGGAGATCATGGCTGGCACGTCCAACTGCACTGCATCACGAATAGAAGCATGCAATGTTTTCGCCTGCACGGTTTCTTCGTGGATTTGATTTTGGATAAATAATAATAGCGGAACGCAAGCAAGCGTGATTACTAATCCAATCGTTTGTTTCAACTTACTAGCCTCCCTGTACATTCGCATAGCTATAGAAAAATATAACATATACCGACAAGTGCCGCCTGAATCATAGGACATAAAAAGCCCCGCAACCGATTAACGGTTTGCGGGGCTAAGATTATGTGTGTTCGTCTGCTTCAACTTGCCGGTCTTCCAAGAAGTGTTCGAAATCCTGTGTAGGTCGTCGTACTGCTCTAGATAAGAACAAATAACCGACTATGAACAATGCACCCGTCACAATGAATACTGCAGGAATCCCGATATATCCACTAACAATCCCACCAAACATTGGCCCGATAATATTACCAAGGAAGCGGAAACTCGTGTTGTAACCCATTACTTCGCCTTGAACTTCCAGTGGCGCTTCTCGGCGGACAAGTGCTGTCGTCAGTGGAATCATACCACCTGTCGAGATACCAAATAAGAACCGCAGCAAGACCAGTTGCCAAAGTTCCGTAACGAACGCTTGCGGGATAATGAAGACGAACGACATGATCAGCAGTAATCCAAGAATTTTTTCATACCCGACATCGTCGCCAACCTTCCCCCAGTACCTGGCAAATAGTAAATTACCGAGTCCTGTAGCACTAAACGTCAACCCTGCAAGGAACGCTACATTCGTTGCAGCGTGAGTCAAATCCGCTACGTAAAGTGACAGCAACGGTTGAATGCTGAAATTCCCGACTTGGATCAACGTCGTGACGACCATGACGTTGAACATCAGACGGTGTTTGAATAATCCGCCCAAAATGACTTTCCGTGAATACTTCGCTACTTTTCGCACTTTGACACGCGCTTCTTCTTTAATCCCAAATAGCACAAGCAACGTCGCGATCAGTACGGAAACGGACGTGATGATGAAAGCATACTCAAAACCGAACGTATCAGCCATCAGACCACCAAGAACAGGTCCAAATAACATACCCGCAACCCCGCCCATTTGCAGCGTTCCGAGCATCTTACCTGCTTCCTCACGAGGCGTCTGAGATGAAATGAAAGCTAATGAGGTCGGTAAAAATCCTGTAACTAGACCCATTAGAAGTCTTAAGACGAAAAAGGTTTCTACGGAATTCACAAAGCCCATCAAAAAGACCGAAATTGTAATCCCGAAACCATTAATTAGCAAGATGGGCTTAAAGCCGAAACGATCTGCAAATCGTCCCCAAATAGGAGACATAATCAGCGCAGTAATAAACGTAGCACCAAATATTAATCCTGCCCATTTCTGGACGTATGCATCAGAATAATCCCCAAACGTTTCAATATATAACGACAGGAACGGCATAATCATCGTCATCGTCCCTGCTACAAGAAAGTTTGTGACCCAGATGATAATGAAATTTTTCTTATGTCGACTCAACGTTGAACCGCCTTCCTCCTGTAATGCTTAGATGGTACATAGTATAAAACAATTCGGCAGTCGAAGGAAACTTAGTGCCTACACCTGATGTGGAGTAGATTTTGGTGTTCCGCTGCCATTGAAGGACGTTTATTGGCTTATGGGATTCAAAAGTAGAGGAAACGCAGAGGGTTATGAGCGGTTGAGTGGCATGATTGATCGCATAACCCGTAAGTATGAGCGGATACGGATCAAGATAGAGCAGTTATCTCTCGCTATAGAGCGGCTACGCAACAACTATGATCGCTCACACGAATTAATGAGCGCGGCAGCAATTGCCCACTAGATACGGTAGGGCAATGAGCGGTTGAGTGGCATGACTGATCGCATAACCCGTAAGTATGAGCGGATACGGATCAAGGTAGAGCAGTTATCTCTCGCCATAGAGCGGATAGGCGCGAACTATGATCGCTCACACGAATGAATGAGCGAACACGCAACTACGTCTCCCGCAGCTAGATGAACATTGTCCTCTCCTCATATTGCGCTTTTTCTCAGCACAATAAACATTGTCAACTAACTGTCACAGTTACAATTATCGAATTTTGGTATCATATATGATAGACTGTTTTCATATACAAAACACGCATCAAAATGAATATGCACGTAAATCTGAGGAGGAATATCATGTATCCACAACTATCGACTGAAGTAGCAGAAAACGAAGCACTAGTAACGATGAACACAACAATGGGGCCAATCAAAATCAAGCTTTTTAAAGAGCAAGTTCCAAAAACAGTAGAAAACTTCTTGACTCACGCAGAAAACGGCTATTACGACGGGATTATTTTCCACCGCGTTATACCTGAATTCATGATTCAAGGTGGAGATCCAACAGGAACGGGAATGGGTGGAGAAAGTATCTACGGCAACACATTCCAAGATGAGTTTACAATGGATCTATTCAACTTACGTGGTGCTCTTTCTATGGCAAACGCTGGACCGAATACAAACGGTAGCCAATTCTTCATCGTACAAGCATCTTCACTTGCTGGCGCTTCAGCGTCACAATTGAAAAAAGGTGGATGGCCTGAAGAAATTGCAGATGCATATGAAGCAAACGGTGGAACGCCACACTTGGATCAGAAGCACTCTGTATTTGGTCAAGTACTAGAAGGAATGGACGTTGTGGACAAAATTGCGAATGCAAAAGCTAACCGTGATAACAAGCCTAAAGAAGAGATTAAAATTGAATCAATCGAAATTATCCAAAAGTAATCGGATTTGATTCGTAGGGGGAAACTAGCATGGACTTCGTTCTATTGATGCCGTTTCTTTATTTTCCTGAAGATAAATCAGAATACATCCCAGCAGCAATCTCTTTCGTCGTCTTTATGACGATAATGCTGTTCGTATTTCGTTGGATTATTAAGAAATCTAAACGGCAGGAAGAAGAAACGAAAGAGCTGGAACAACGTATTTTAAAAGAGCGACAACAACATAAAAATCCAGGACATCCCATCGATTGATCGGGATGTTCTTTTTTAATCTGTCGGATTCGTAAACTGTCAAAATATCTCTAACTGTTTTCTTACAACCTGTTGTGCTATCATTAAAAGAAAATACAAATCAGGTGAAGAATCATGCAAACCATTGAAATGAATAAAAAAGCAGTCTCACTTCTTAAACAATGGGATCCATTCCAAGAAGGGGAATATGCAGATGGTGCGGAAATCGCTGAAATCGTGACGAAGCTTCAATATGTAGATCATCCAGCAGACTTGGCTAAATATATTCGTGATGTCTATGAGCACACCCATGAAATTTGGATACCTCTAGAGAACTGTATGGACATATCCTATAAACTGATTGCTGTTAAATATGAAGCTAAATCAATCGTTCAATATTAAATGCTTCACGCCATCTATTCGGATGGCTCTTTTTTGTTCAAAACTTTGAAATATGGTATACTATGAAGCGGCCTTAGTGGCAGACTAGATACTACTTTAGATTGGGAGCTGTTTTGCATGTCTCACAAATTTGCAGTAGGAGATGAGCTGACCGGAAAAGTTACCGGAATACAGCCGTACGGTGCGTTTGTGGCGCTGGATGCTTCAACGCAAGGTTTAGTGCACATCTCTGAAATCACGTATGGATTCGTTAAAGACATTCATGAATTTTTGGAAGTTGGGCAAGAAGTTCACGTCAAAGTATTGGATGTGGATGAAGGAGCTAGTAAAATCAGCTTATCGATCCGTGCATTACAAGAGCCACCAAGTTCTTACCTGAATCACTCCCGTTCACGTCAATCATTGCAAGAACGTGTAGATCAGCAAGATGCAGATGGCTTTAATTCACTGAAAGATAAACTACAGGGCTGGATTGAACAATCCGGACGTTAATAAAAGGACTGTCGCAGAAGTGGTTATGACTTCTGCGACAGTCCTTTTTTGCTTTTAAAATAGACATACTGTCGTTTAATCTCTAAGGTATTGGGAGATTGCTTTTTGCTTGTACTTCTAGGTTTTATCGTAGTTTTTAGAAGCTGAAACGTTGAATGGATGGCAACTATCAGAAGATCAACAGAGTTTTACCATGTACTCATTCCTTCATCTTTCTTAACCGGTATTGTAAGTTCTGTCTACTCATGCCAAGAGAGCTGGCGGTTTTCGTAATGTTGTGATCATGCAACTTCATGGCTTTTTGAAGATAATATCTTTCGGCTTCTCGTAAATACTGATCAAACGGCAACAGTTTTGAATCGCTCTGTACAACAAAGTCTTTTGGTTTTGAAGCGTCATTCGCGATGGACTCCACCTTCATCTTAAATTGCAAAGGCAACATATCAAATGTCAGCGTATCTTCTGTTGTACGCATAGATGAAACCTCATCGAGAAGTAGCTCGAGCTCTCGCAAATTCCCAGGCCAGCCGTACGCATGAAGTGATTCTCTCACTTTGTCATCGATTTTCGTCAATCCTGTTCCTAGCGACTCTATTCTAATCTGTAAATACGATTCTGCAAAAGGGATAATATCTTCTGGACGCTTCCTAAGGGGAGGGATCCTAATGGCGAAGGATGCGAAGAAGTAATAGAGTTCCTTTAGCAATGTTCCAGAAGCGATAAGCTCGACAGGGTCATCCCCGATACTCGCAATGAATTGATGGGCGGGTGTTTTCTGCAAGACATATAGGAGAGCTTGTTGCAAAGAAATGGATATACTATCGATTCGTTCGCAAAATAACGTCATAGGTGGTTGCTGTTGTAAAGTTTCTTCGAGTTGCTGGATGATCTCTGTATCAGCATGGAGACAATGGAATGTGTGGAATATTCGCTCGTTGTCTACAGACCCATAGTGGATCGCTTCGGCAAGATTATCCTTTCCTACTCCCGTTTCCCCAATTAATAAAACGGGCAAGCCGGCCGCTGCTGCTTTTTCAGCAGTGGAAATGACCGACTTCATAGCAGATGAATGAGCGGTGAGTTGATTAAATGTAATCGGTCCGCGATTTTTACGTAGTGGTTGCAAAACGAATTTTTCCAATGCCGTAATATCTTGAGCGAACTCAATCGCCCCGATTAATTCCTGCTGTTCATAAATAGGGTAAGTGTCGTTCATCGTCGTGATTTCTACTTTATTCGTATTCCAGTATCTCTGCTTCACACGCAATTGGGGTTCTCCACTTTGCAATACTTTCAATAACGTACTCTCATTTTTATCAAAGTTAAATAGCTCCAAAATAGAATGCTCTTTTATATCTTCAAGATTTAATCCTTCGATTTCCTTCATTTTACGATTATAGACAATGGTTCTTCCAAAATGATCCACAGCGTGTATACCGATATTTGCATGATCCACTGCAAACTGATTGCATCTATTCAATAAATTTTCGTGTGTATTTATTTGAATCACCTTCCTAACATAAGTACGTATCAAATTTCAGTTGCTAAATTAGTAGAATTTAAAAATAATTACATCAAAACACTTGCAATGTGCAACGTTTTCTTGCATCATTATAAATGTAAACGCTACCAAACGCAAATATATTTTGCGCCCTAATTATAAAGGAGGATTTGATTCCAAATGATTCCATACAAACATGAACCATTCACAGATTTTACAGTTAAAGAAAACCAGAGAGCATATGAAGAAGGCTTTAAAATCGTAGAAAGCTATATTGGGCAAGATTATCCGCTAATTATCGGCGGTGAACGCATAATGACAGATAAGAAGTTAGCATCCACTAACCCTTCCGATAAAAAAGAGATTATCGGTAACGTCTCGCAAGCTAGTCGTGATCTAGCAGAACAAGCGATGAGTACTGCAAAAGAAACATTCGAAACGTGGAGAAAAGTTAAGCCGGAATTTCGCGCTGATGTATTATTCAAGGCAGCTGCAATCGTTAGACGCCGCAAGTTTGAGTTTTCTGCTTTGCTTACGAAAGAAGCAGGCAAGCCTTGGAATGAAGCGGATGCAGATGTCGCTGAAGGAATCGACTTTATGGAATATTATGCACGCCAGATGCTTACACTAAAAGAGGGTATGCATGTGGAGAGTAGACCGGGAGAGTATAACCGATTCGATTATGTACCACTGGGTGTAGGTGTAGTCATTTCACCATGGAATTTTGCGTTTGCGATCATGGCGGGAACAACGGTAGGTGCACTTGTAACAGGAAACACCGTGCTGTTGAAACCAGCATCTACAGCAACAGTTGTTGCGTATAAGTTTATCGAAGTCCTTGAAGAAGCAGGCATGCCAACGGGTGTCGTCAACTTCATCCCAGGATCAGGTTCTGAGATTGGTGACTACTTGGTTGACCATAAAGATACTCGTTTCGTTTCATTCACAGGTTCACGTGAAGTAGGTACACGTATTTTTGAACGCGCAGCAAAAGTACATGACGGTCAAATTTGGCTGAAACGTGTAATTGCAGAAATGGGCGGTAAAGATACAATTGTTGTCGATAATGAAGCAGATTTGGAATTGGCTGCGCAATCTATCGTTTCCTCATCATTTGGATTCAGTGGTCAAAAGTGTTCAGCGTGTTCTCGCGCCATCATTCATGAAGATGTCTACGATGAAGTGGTAAAGCGTGTAGAAGAAATCACGAAGACATACAACTGGGGCGATCCAATCGATGGGAAAAACACAGCCGGTCCAGTTATTGATCAGGCTGCATTCGATAAAATCATGGATTATATTGAAATTGGTAAGCAAGAGGGACGTCTTATTGCAGGTGGAACTGGCGACGATTCAAAAGGTTATTTCATAGCGCCAACTGTATTCGCAGACGTAGATCCAAATGCACGTATTTCTCAAGAAGAAATCTTTGGTCCGGTTGTGGCACTTTCAAAAGCTTCATCATTTACAGAAGCGATTAAATTTGCGAACGATACAGACTACGGCCTAACAGGTGCGGTCATCACAAAGAACCGTCACCATATTGAGCAAGCTCGTGAAGACTTCCATGTAGGAAATCTGTATTTCAATAGAGGTTGTACAGGCGCTATCGTTGGCTACCAGCCATTTGGCGGTTTCAATATGTCCGGTACCGATTCAAAAGCTGGCGGACCTGATTACTTGCAGTTGCATATGCAAGGAAAAACTACATCAGAGATGCTGTAAAACGTTGAAGTGAATTTGAAGGAGTGAACGGATATGACGAAAACGACGAATGTTATTGAAAAAACAAAAAAATACGGTGCGAATAACTATAATCCGCTACCGATTGTAATTTCTGAAGCGGAAGGTGTCTGGGTAACAGATCCTGAAGGCAATAAGTATATGGATATGTTGGCTGCCTACTCGGCACTCAACCAAGGACACCGCCATCCGAAAATCATTCAAGCGCTGAAGGATCAAGCCGATCGTGTCACGCTAACGTCACGTGCATTCCATAATGACCAATTGGGTCCGTGGTATGAAAAGATGGCAGAGCTTTCAGGTAAAAACATGGTATTACCGATGAACACAGGTGCAGAGGCAGTGGAGACTGCTTTGAAAGCAGCAAGACGCTGGGCGTATGACGTGAAAGGTGTAGCGGGCAATCATGCAGAAATCATTGCATGTGTAGGAAACTTCCACGGCCGTACACTGGGTGCGGTTTCATTGTCATCTGATCCAGAATATAAAAAAGGATTTGGTCCATTGCTACCGGGGATCAAATTAGTAGAGTACGGGGATATCGAGGCATTGAAAGCGGCTATTACTTCAAATACTGCTGCATTCCTGATTGAACCGATCCAAGGTGAAGCTGGAATCATCATTCCTCCAGAAGGATTCATGAAGGAAGCATCCGAACTATGTAAAAAAGAAAACATTCTCTTTATTGCTGATGAAATTCAAGCAGGACTCTGTCGAACAGGGGAAATGTTTGCATGTCAATATGATGGTGTCACACCGGATATGTATATCCTTGGAAAGGCACTGGGTGGAGGAGTATTCCCAATTTCCTGTGTACTTGCGAATGATGATATCCTAGGCGTATTCAATCCAGGATCTCACGGATCTACATTTGGTGGAAATCCAATGGCATGCGCAGTATCCATAGCGGCACTTGAGGTGTTGGAAGACGAGGAGCTTGCGAAGCAATCCAAAGAATTAGGAAACTATTTCATGGATGAATTGAAGAAACTAACACATCCTTCAATAAAGGAAGTGCGTGGACGCGGATTGTTTATTGGAATGGAATTGACAGAAGAAGCACGTCCGTATTGCGAAGAATTAAAAGACCTTGGTTTATTATGTAAAGAAACACATGATACCGTAATTCGTTTCGCTCCTCCCTTGATCATCACGAAAGAGGAGTTAGACTGGGCATTGGATAAGATTCGCACAGTATTTAACAAGTAAGTAATACCTTGCCGCCAAGCTTTTTATCAAACGAAAAAATTCGGAAAAGATTTGGAATCGATGTGTGGATGTTTGACAATGCTCGTGTTATAATGTGTCCGTGAAAGACAATAACAAACAAAGAGGCGAGCCATACAATGACAGAAAACCTGAATCTATTTACGTCTACACAAGTTGTTATAAAAGAAGCACTTGAAAAGCTAGGCTATGATGAAGGAATGTATGAACTATTGAAAGAACCACTTCTTATGGTAGAAGTGCGTATTCCTATCCGTATGGACGATGGAAAAGTAAAAGTATTTACAGGATACCGCGGACAACACAATGATGCAGTTGGACCCACAAAAGGTGGAATTCGTTTCCATCCTAACGTAAGTGCTGATGAAGTGAAGGCGCTTTCTATGTGGATGACACTTAAAGCAGGAATTGTAGACTTGCCATATGGCGGTGCTAAAGGCGGTATCATATGCGATCCGCGAGAAATGTCGATGGGTGAATTAGAACGTTTGAGCCGTGGCTATGTGCGTGCACTTAGTCAGGTAATGGGACCTGCAAAGGATATTCCTGCACCGGACGTCTTTACGAATTCACAAATCATGGCATGGATGATGGATGAATATAGTAAGATAGATGAATTCAACTCACCTGGTTTCATTACAGGCAAGCCAGTTGTACTTGGTGGTTCACACGGCCGCGAGCGTGCAACAGCTGAGGGTGTAACGATAATTATTAATGAAGCGGCGAAACGTCGTAATATTGATATGAAGGGTGCACGCGTAATCATTCAAGGATTCGGTAACGCGGGAAGCTTCCTATCTAAGTTTTTACATGATTCAGGTGCGAAAGTAATCGGGATTTCCGATGCATACGGTGCATTGTATGACCCTGATGGTTTAGATATCGACTATCTACTAGATCGTCGTGACAGTTTCGGAACAGTTACTACACTATTCGACAATACGCTAACAAACGCGGAACTTCTCGAAATGGAATGTGATATTCTAGTTCCAGCTGCTATCGAAAATCAGATCACTGAAAAAAATGCTCATAATATTAAAGCGAACATCGTAGTGGAAGCAGCTAACGGTCCAACTACTTCGGAAGCTACAAAAATCCTAACAGATCGCGGTATTCTACTAGTGCCTGATGTATTGGCTAGTGCTGGTGGCGTAACTGTATCGTATTTCGAATGGGTTCAGAATAATATGGGGTATTACTGGTCTGAAGAAGAAGTACGTGAAAAAATGACAGCGAAAATGGTTCTGGCATTTGAAAATGTATATAACGTATCGTCTACACGTAATATCGATATGCGTTTAGCGGCATATATGGTTGGTGTACGTAAAACAGCGGAAGCAAGCCGTTTCCGTGGCTGGGTATAATAATAATAGTAATAATAAAAGGCATCTCCTCGAGTGTGAGGAGATGCCTTTTATATTTGTTCGATAGATGAAGCGGATCGAATTTCTTCTGTTGATTTCGGCTCCTCTTCCCTGCGCCAATACGTAAAGAGAACTTGTAACGCCACGAGACCAGACAAACCGATGACGATATAAAGAAAGCGTGCTAGTGGTTGATAGGCGCCTTCTGTCAGTTGAGCAATGACATCGAAACGGAAAATCCCGACAACTCCCCAGTTTAATGCACCGATAAGTGCGATCGCTAACGTAACTTTTTGTAAAGTTTCCATTTTATCTCCTCCTACAAAAAGTATATCCTGTTTTCAGAACACTATACTTGCATCGTAAATACATCTTTTTCATAATAGGGAGTAGGAAGAAGGAGGCGTACGATTTGGATAATTTTATTTTCAACAATCCGACAAAATTAATTTTCGGCACAGATCAATTGCAACATTTACCAAAAGAACTTGAAACATTCGGTAAAAAGGTTTTGCTTGTATATGGTGGCGGCAGTATTAAGCGCAATGGCCTATATGATGAAATAACGAAATTGTTGAACGACAATGATTTTGAAGTAGTAGACATGCCTGGTGTTGAACCGAACCCACGACTGTCGACAGCTAAAAGAGGAGCGGAGCTTTGTAAAGAGCATAATATCGATGTGATTCTTGCAGCTGGTGGTGGGTCTGTAATTGACTGTACTAAGTTGATTGCTTCCGCAGCGAAATACGACGGTGACCCTTGGGATTTCGTAACAGGTAAAGCAACACCTAAAGAGGCACTTCCATTTGGCACGGTGCTAACGATCACTGCAACTAGTTCAGAAATGAATGCAGGTTCTGTTATTACGAATGAAGAAACACAAGAAAAATATGGCTGGGGTGGACCGTTAAGCTATCCAAAGTTCTCTATATTGGATCCTAAATACACATTGTCCGTGCCACTTGATCAAACAGTGAATGGTATTGTGGATACGATGTCCCATATCTTCGAGCAATATTTCCATACGGCAAACAATGCTTCGTTACAGGATGAAATATGTGAAGCGGCATTACGTTCCGTTATGAAAACTGGGGAGCAACTCGTGAAAGATCCTGAGAACATAGAGCTTCGCGAGTCTATGATGTTTGCAGGGGTTTGGGGATTAAACGGTTTCCTATCAATGGGTACAAGAGGAGACTGGGGTACGCATAATATCGAACACGCGGTATCTGCCGTCTACGATATACCTCACGCTGGCGGTTTAGCAATTTTATTCCCGCACTGGATGAAGCAAACATTCCCGAAAAATCCACAACGTTTTGTTCAATTGGCTGTTAATGTGTTCGGAGTAGATCCAGCTGATAAGACGGATGAAGAAGTGGCTATGGAAGGAATCGACCGTTTGAGTGCTTACTGGAAGAAGATTGGCGCACCCGTCACGCTGGCGGATTATGATATTGATGACTCTAAATTAGAGTTAATGGCAGAAAAAGCAGCTGTGAATGGTCCGGTCGGTGGGTTTGCTAAGCTATCTGAGGATGAAGTGCTATCTTTATTGAAAGCTAGCTTGTGATTTCTATAGTTCTATGTAATTTGAATAAATAAAAAGACTGAAAACAAAGCCTGCGAGCGGGTTTGCTTTCAGTTTATAACGTCAGGTCACGTGGACTTGGCGTTTTTTTTATGGATAAATTACGAGTTCCACCGATTCTACATAGGAGAGTGTAGTGAGTTCAATATAGAGTGAAGAGGTAGATTTTTTTGGATGTGCCATAAGTTTGAATTGCAATTCGTGATGGTATTGATGTTCTGGTGTCTGGAATTGTCTGATACGCATATGGTCAATTTCCATATGCTCTTCTTTCAAGTACTTTACGAGATCGTCAATTTTAGACTTTTGAGTAATGATAATCGTACAATTCGCTTCCTTAGTACGCAATCGTTTAGGACCGAACTTGCCCAATAAAGGGGCTATTAGCTCAATAACAATCATAACGCTAACTACAGTGAAAAATGCTTCGATGTAGAAACCTGCACCTACGGCGATGCCAATACCCGCTGCACCCCAAATCATCGCGGCCGTAGTAAGCCCCGTAATATTATCATTATCTCTGCGCAATATAGCCCCGGCGCCAAGGAAACCGATACCGCTGACAATTTGTGCGGATAGCCGCAAAGGGTCCATTGTAATATTGATATCATTGCGAGAGGGGACTAAGTAAGCTGCTTCCATTGAGATAATTGTCAACAGACAACTGAAGGTGGCAATGACTGCGCTTGTTTTCAGACCAATAGGCTTTTTCTTGATTTCTCGCTCTACACCAATAATGATACTAAGTACGAGTGCAATACTGATTTTAATTAATGCTTCTCCATTAAAGGAATCGGCAAGTAATGTGAACATAAATTATCCTCCTTTACTTACAAAATAGGAAGATTACCTATATACTCTCTTTTATACGGCAATCGACTTGTACTGGCCTCTTCTTCTATTGTAATGGGAAGAGAGATAGAAAGAGAAGTGATATTTTGAATAAACCGTCAATTCATCCCTACATACCGATTGCGATTGGTGTCCTCACTGTTGGACTGTCTGCAATCTTTGTAAAGATGGCTACTGCCGATGCAGGAGTCATCGCCTTTTATCGTATGTTCTTTTCGGCCGTCATTATGCTTCCGTTGTTTTTAATTTCCTATCGTAGCGAACTTACTTCATTAACAAAAAAGGATTGGCTGTTTACCGCAAGTTCAGGAATATTTCTTGCTATCCATTTTATACTGTGGTTTGAATCGCTCAACTACACTTCAGTCGCTAGCTCCACCGTGTTAGTAACGCTACAACCAATATTTGCATTAGCCGGTACAGCACTGTTCTTTAAAGAAATCATCACAGGCAAAATGTTGACTGCTGTTATCGTTGCATTAACAGGGAGCTTCATTATTAGTTGGGGAGATTTTCAAGTAAGCGGAGCTGCATTATTTGGGGATTTACTTGCATTGCTCGCTTGTGCATTCGTTACAGCATATTTATTAATTGGCCAGAATGTACGCAAAAGAATATCACTCGTGACGTACACTTTTCTTGTGTATTCTATAAGTTCGGTAACTCTCTTTTTCTATGTGCTTCTCACGCAAGAGCCTTTCTTCGGATATCCCGCAGCGGATTGGGGATGGTTTTTAGCTCTGGCGATCTTGCCAAATCTATTAGGGCATACGTTATTTAACTGGGCAGTCAAATGGGTGAGCACAAATGTTGTGTCGATCGCCATCTTGTTTGAACCGGTACTCGCTTCCATAGCCGCATATTTCGTGTTGCACGAAAAAATAACTTCTCTTCAATTAGGAGGCGCAATCGTTGTCCTGGCAGGGGTTTTGCTGTTTGTCATTGATGTAAAAGCAATAAATAAAAAACTATTTACGAAAAACACTTGATTTCTCTATACGATCTATTGTATATTAGTTCTTGTCGCTTCGGACGTAATCGAGAACAACGAAAACAAAGAAAAATTTCTTTTAAAAAGTTGTTGACTTCGATAAGCGACGAGTGTAATATAGAGAAGTCGCTTTTATACGACTGACAAACACGAACCTTGAAAACTGAACAGCAAAACGTTAACGAAATACAGTTTGTGCACCTAACGGTGACACAAACAAAATGAGTATCTTAATTGATGCCAGCA